>DASYUA010000180.1:0-41741 GCA_036001665.1 Tepidisphaeraceae bacterium | reverse complement strand
CGGTGGAGCAGGAGGGGGTGCGGCGTCGCCCGCGGTGGGTTTATGCGATCGTCGTTGTTTACGCGGTGATCATTCTGGGGGTGATTCTGGTGCTGGTGATTCCGCCGGCGCTGGATCGCGAGTCGATTCTCTTTCCCATCCTGGCCAGCATTTCGCTGTTGATCATTGGGCAGACCAGCCTGATTTATGTGCCGGTGCGGGTGGGCAGCCGGCGGCCGTTTACGCGAAGGTCACTGTGGTTTCCGTTGCTGGGGTCGGGGTTGATGGCCGGGGTGTTGATGTTTGGGGCGGGGATCGCGGTTTGGGAATGGTTGAAACTGGGGAACGAGTTTGGATGGGTGGTGGTGGGCATTGCGGTCCTGTCGTGGCTGCTGTGGGCGATCATTTTCTGGCGGATGGCGGCGGTGACGGATCCGGGGGCGATTGCATCGCGGCTGCACCGCTGGCTGCTGGCGGGGAGCGTATTGGAGCTGTTGATTGCGGTGCCGACGCACATTCTGGTGCGGCGGCGGGGTGAGTGCTGCGCGGGGATTGCAACAGGGATCGGGATTTGCGCGGGGGTGGCGGTGATGCTGCTGGCGTTTGGGCCGAGCATTGGGTTTTTGTATTACAGGAGGTGGAAGCAGGTGAGGGGGAAGTAATGCCGCACTCAGTGGCTGTGGGGTATCTCGCGAATCCAATCGCGGAAACTGCGAAACACCGTCAGCTCGTCATGCTCGTCAAACATGTCCAGGAACCGCGCGATATCGGAAATCTTCAGAAATGGGAACGCCAGGCTTTTCTGAATCACTTTGTATTGCTCGTCGCTCCCAAGCCGCAGGCCGCGCAGGCCACTTCGGTCGTGATGCCAGATTTCCAAAACACCCATCTTCGCATAGATGCGCTCGCGATTGATAGCGCGATAAGACACATCCACTTCCACAACTAAATCGGGAGGCGGGTCGATCCCCAGACGAAGCCGTTTCTTCCCCCGCACATCCTCTTCATGCTGAATGTAGTAACACTCGTCCGGCTCGAGTCCTTTGGCCAACTTCTTCCGATGAAATGTCGTATTTCCCAGGCGGCACATTGGAATATTTCTTTCCAGAGAAATTAATTCGATGAATCCGCCGATGAATTTTTTGGTTTTCTCGTGCTCCGGCAGCGGGGCCATTATCTCAAGCCTCCCTTCGTCGTAGGTCATGTAAAGACGCCGTTCCCGCGTCTCGCGGAGAAGCTTTTGATAGAGGCTCCAACTCACCCCCTCGAGCACCAGATGCTCGGGAAACTCTGCTGCTTCAGGCTCCGCAATCATTCGAATCATGGTTGCACCAATGGAAATGATATTTCAGCCACCATGCCGTTGCCAGTGTCCTACGCCGTAAGTATCGGAAACTTACTCGACGAAATCGGGAGCTGGGAATATTCCTGCACCAGCCGCCGGTATTCGCGGGCGACTTTGCGCTGTTTGCGCTCCAAAGTGTAGAGGCCGACGCGGTTGACGGTGCCGCGCATTTTGGTGAGGGCGGTGTCCCAGTCCTTCATGTCGACCAGGCCGAACCAGGTGAAGCCGATGATGGGGACGCCGTCTTCGCGGAGGCGGAGGAGGTTCATCCATTCCTTCCAGAGCCATTCGACGGCGTGTTTGTCCACGCGATTGGTTTCGGTGTGCATGACGGGGAGGCGATAGCGGTCGAAATACTGGCGGGTGATGACGTAGTAGCCGTAGACATCGCCAGCGCCGATGGCGGTGCCGTCAGCGCGGACAACGTGCTCGTTGGTGATGTAATAGTCAGTGCCCATGATGCAATGGCGGCGGAGGTCGCGCTGGTTGAAATACCACATGTATTCGTCGGGGGTCATGCCGTTGGCCAGGAGATAGCGGTAGATGGTGGCGGAGACGTCGTGGCCGAAAAGCAGGTCGAGGGCGAGGAAGCGGCGCTCGTTCATGAAATGGGCCTGGGCGACCATCTGGGGCGAGCCGGGGTGGACGTATTCGGTGCTCTCGCTGTAGATGAAGATGGCGTCGGGGCGGAGGTCGAGGATGGCGCGCATGGCGAGGATGGAGGCGCGGACGCAGTTTTTGATGTTGGTGACGAAGCCGGCATCGCTGCGGAGCATTTCGTTCCACCAGCCGAAGGCGGCGGAGAAGAGGGCGGTGACGTACATCTCGTTGACGGGGGTGTAATAGCGGACCCAGGGATAGCGCTCGGCGAAGGTGCGGGCGTAGTCGGCGAAATAGTCGGGCCATTCGTGGTTCTGGAAGTTGCCCAGCCAGTCGGGGAGGCCGAAGTGGACGAGGTCGATGATGGGGATGACGCCGAGGCGGCGCATCTCGGCCATGACGGGATCGAGGGAGCTCCAGTCGTATTCGCCGCGGCCCTTGAAGATGCGATAGATGGGCGGGCCGTAGCGGAGATAGCGCAGGCCCAGCTCGCGGACGATGCGGAGGTCGGTCTGCCACATTTCGTAGTGGCCGGTGTCGCGGAGCTGATCGACGCGCTGTCCGCCGGCGATGACGGGGCAGGAGCACTCGATGCCGACGGCAAACATGAACCGCAGGGATTCGGTGGGATCTGCGGCGCGAAGGTCATTTGCGGACAAAGGCATTGCTCCTGCGAATAAAGCGGCTTTGCAATAAACTGCTACGTCCGGACCGACTTAACATAAGGCATCGCCGAGATTCGGTGAAGATGGCAAAAACAGCGGTCGGGGGCCATTGCGTGGATTTCCTCCCCGCAATCAGGAGGGATGTGCTACAGTGGGCGTGGCTGACTGACGACAGAGTCAGGGTAGCGCTTTCATCCCTTCCGCGTTATCTGTCTCCCTCGCCCATCTTGCCTGTCTGGAACCGAGCCACCCGGGCTCCGTCACATTTCAAAGAAAGGATCGATCATGATCAGGGATTTAGCCATTTATCGGCGGGGGAGATTTGTAAGCAACTGGCCCGCCGTTCTTCTCATGGGGCTGGTTGTCGGGGCCGTGGCCGGCCTGGCCTACGCCACCGTGAGGTGGGTGTTGAACGGTCACTTCAGCTTCGTTTCCATTGTGTTTGCCGTCTTCCTCTCCATCGGCGCTTTCGCAGGGCTGAGCATGAGGAAATGTTACATGTTGCAGCCGGAGTATGGAGCGGCGAACCGCAGACACCGCGAACGCCGCTGAGAAGCGGAAAGGTTCATGAAATGAGCACGATTCACGCATGGTTCTCGCAGGCGGCAGCGCTGATCCACGGGAGCGAAGTCTATCGCAAGGAGAGCGGGTCAACGGTCAACGTGACGCGAATGAGTGATGAGAATGAGGCGGCGGGATTCTTCCGCCATACCGAGAAATATGTGGGCAGGGTCATTCGCGCTGAAGACGGCGGATGCGTCGGGGCAATGACGATGGTTGACGGGATCACCAGTCAGATTATGCGCGCCAGCGATGTGATGCGCGCGAAGGATGAAGCGGCGGCGGTTAAGGGCATCGATGGGTGGGAAAATGATGGCGGGCACACCAAGCCCGAACGATAGCGGAAGCTTCGCATCCGATAGCATCATCCGGCCACTGGCAGGCTCAGGGCGCGGCCGCGGCGCACGGGCGCGGCGGGGGCTTCGACAAAGGTGGCGTGGCTGGCGAGTGCGCCATCGACGGAGCGCATGGGGATTTTGCTTTGCGGGGGCTGGGAGAGTCTCTCGATTTTGCCGAACATGAGGCGGATGGCCCAGGAGAAGGTGCGGCGGATGGTCATCAGCGCGCCGAGCATCCCGACGACCTGCATGCCGGCAACCTTGTCGCTGACCTTGTTCTTGCGGCGGAGGAGGGCGACGGCGAGCCAGATGGGGTTGTAAAAATAAATGTAGCCCATGAGGAGATTGAGTTGCTTGCGCCAGGGGCGCTGGTGGCTGGAGGCGACGACGTAGTTGCCATCGTACATGTGGGGGAGGACGCGGCGGCCGCCGACGCTGTCGAAGACCATGCGGCTGGTGAACGTGGGCTCATAGAGCTTGGTGCCGGCGGAGGGGGTGATCATCAGGACCTGGAGGGAGACTGCGCCGGCCTTGCGGAGGAGCTTGATCTGGTTGAGCAGGCCGTAGTTGCCCTTGCGGGAATAGAGGGGCTGGGAGTCGTGGTGCATCATCATGGGCATGGGGCAGATGCCGACGGAGCGTAAACGGGCGAAGGCCTCCTGGGTTTTGTCGACGCTCTGGCCTTTGTTGACGAGGGTGGCGGTCATGTCCTCGACGCCGAGCCAGAGGGCGCGGCAGCCGGATTCGTGTACGAGGGGGAGATGGTCTTTCATCTGAAGGGTGTCGTGGACGGTGACTTCGGTGTACCAGCGGGCTTTTTTGCAGAGGCGGGTGCCCTCGAATTCGGCGCTGGCCAGTTTTTGGATAATTTCCAGGGTTCGGGGCTTGTGGTTGAAGAAGTTGTCATCAGCGCCGAAGAAATAGCGGAAGCCGTATTCCTTGTGGAGACGCCAGAGGTCCTCGGCGATGCGGCCGGGGCTTTTGAGGCGGTGTTGGCGCTGGTTGTAGGCGGGGATGGGGCAATATTGGCAGGCGAATTTGCAGCCGAAGGTGAGGACGAGGGAGCTGATGGGGCTGACCTTGCGGATGCGCTGCGGGGGGAGCGCGGAGGAGGAGAGGGTTTCGGATTTTCCGGGAGGTTCGAGGAGGCGATAGCCGAGGACGGGATCGGGAAGCTCGTCGAGGTCGCCGACGAGGCGCTGGACGCCGGTGTCAATCAATTCCTCGGCCAGGCCATCGCGATCGCCGCGGGCGTAGAGGAGGCCGGGGATCTCATCGAGGGCGCCGCTGTTGCGGGCGCGGAAAAAGGCGGAGCGCATGGATTCGCCATCGCCGCGGATGGAGAGGAGCACTTCGAGCATGGAGAGGAGGACGAATTCCTCGCCGGTGACGACGATGTCAGCGCTGTTGGGGTCCTTTGGATCGCCGCTGAAGAGTTGATCGGGCTGATAGACCGCGTGGGGGCCGCCGGCAATGATCAGGGGGCGGCGGGATGGGTCGATTCGGCGGGCATCGCGAATGAGGTCGAGGCACTGGTCGGAGTGCAGGCCCATGCTGGAGACCATGAAGAGGTCGGGGATTCGGCCGTCGAGCTGCATGCGCGAGGGGCGGAATTTCTTGTTCCATTGCTGGAGGACGATGCGGGTTTTCTCGAAGCCGCAATCGACCATGGCCGAGCCGATGGCCCGCACGCCGGCGGGGGCCATTCGGGTGTCGGCGAAGATGAAGGGGAGCATGCGGGTGCGATGATCGAAGGCACAGGCGATGACGGAGACCAGGTCGTGCTTGGGGGCGAGCTGGCGGAGGCGTTCGCGGAGGCGCTTGAGTTCTCCCGGCCGCAGCAGCTCATCCCCTCTTGAACGACGTGGAAGTTCCATTTAATCAAGATAAAGCGGCACAACCCTCATCGCAATGCAGGTGGGGGGAAAGTTTGAAGCGGGCGGGCTCATGAATAATTGAATCGGTGCTTCCCGCGGGCGAGCGATTTGGTTATGATGGGGGTGTTCACTTCGGACCGGGTGGGACCTCTAATCCAAAGGAAAATCATGCGCCATTGGTTCAAGCAGTTGGACCGCATTCTGCGCGGTGAGGCGACTCGTCTGAGCGCCCTTCGAGCGGGAACAATCGATCTGTCCGTGGGCGGCTTGTCGGCCGTGCTGCTCATTCTTGGCCTGCTTTATGGGCTGTGCATGGGTGTTTTCTCCGTGATTGCCAGCGGAGGAAGAACTTATGCGCAGCTGCTGGCGACGACGGTGAAGGTGCCAGCGCTGTTCTTTCTGACGCTGCTGATCACGTTTCCATCGCTGTATGTTTTTAATGCGCTGGTGGGATCGCGGCTGACGATTAAGTCGGTGATGCGGCTGCTGGTGGCGGCACTGGGGGTGATGCTGACAGTGCTGGCGTCGCTGGGGACGATCGTGGCGTTTTTTTCAGTGAGCACGTCGAGCTATTCGTTCATGATCCTGCTGAACGTGGTGGTTTTTGCGATCTCGGGATTTCTGGGGCTGTTGTTTCTGCTTCAGACGCTGCACCGGCTGAGCATTGCGCAGGAGCCGGAGGCGCCGATCGCGCCGGTGGAATATCGGCCGAGCGAGGCTGAGGCGACGACGGTGCCGCCGCCGCTGCCGGGGGCGACGGAGCCATCGGCGATTGAGCGGGTGGATGGGCGGATGCTGGGATCGCACACGCGGGTGGTGTTTCGGATCTGGATCATCGTGTTTGGACTGGTGGGGGCGCAGATGGGGTGGGTTTTGCGGCCGTTTATTGGGAATCCGAATTTGCCGTTCACGCTTTTTCGGACGCGGCACTCGAACTTTTTCGAGGCGGTGCTGCATCACATTTGGAATTTGATCAGGTGATGGGGGTTGTGTATGCGAGCGTTTTTCCTGCCGATTGATAACCTGCTGCGCGGTGAGGTGACGGGCCTGACGCCGCTGGAAGGGGCGCCGCGATTGCGGTTGGGGCGGCTGCTGCTGTTCATTCTGATGTTTGGGCTGCTCTATGGGGCGGTGATGGGAGGTTACGGCGGGGTGGCGGGGGATCGGTGGAAGCAGGTGATTTATTCGGCCGTGAAGGTGCCGTTTCTATTACTGGGGACGTTTCTGTTGAGTTTGCCGAGTTTCTTTGTGGTGAGCACGTTGCTGGGGCTGCGGGAGGATTTTGGGCAATCGGTGCGGGCGCTGGTGGCGACGCAGGCGGGGGTGACGATCATTCTGGCGTCGTTTGCGCCGTTTACAGCGCTTTGGTATGTGTCGTTCAGCGATTATCAGGCGGCGGTGATGTTCAATGCGCTGATGTTTGGGCTGGCGAGCATTGCGGCGCAGCTTCTGCTGCGGCGGTTTTATGCGCCGTTGATTGCGCGGAATTCGCGGCATCGAATGTTGGTGCGGGCGTGGTTGATTGTGTATGCGTTTGTGGGGGTTCAGATGGGGTGGCTGTTGCGGCCGTTTATTGGTGATCCGGCGATGCCGACGCGGTTTTTCCGGGCGCACGCGTGGGGGAATGCGTATGAGGTGGTGATGAGGATGGTGTGGGGGTTGATGACGAGATGATGGCGGATGCAGATCACAGCCCCAGGCGATTTCGAACGTCGTCGATGGGAATAGATGGCTCTTTTGCCCGCCGTCGGGCTTCAGCGATATCTCCGCGGTCCTGCCGTTCCTGCTGAGCAAGCTTAGCCCGCATCTGGTCGTACTCACGCTTTGGCATGAGAACGAATTGCTTGCCCAACAGCTTCACGGTTTGAGCCGCCATATACCGCCTCTCTTAGTCATACAAATGGTATGACTAAGCCGGGTCCATGTCAGTCACCGAACGCTTCTCTTGCCCCGGTTCGTGGGAGCGATGTACAGTCGCCGCTGTTTGATGCGTTCTACTTTGCCTATTCATCCGGCTTATCCGCCTGAACCACGACAGGGGGATGGGTGCGTTGGGGGGGTGATTTATGCGGTGCTGTTTCTGGCGGGGATGATCATTTTCTATGCGTTCTTCCTCGATCCCATCCACGACGCGATCGTGGCGTATGGGTGGACGGCGACGCCGTGCACGATTGTCTCCAGCAAGGTCGAGCCGGTGATGGACAAGGAGAAGAGCAGGGACAAGGGGGCGGCGGCGATTGTGGGGTATCGGCCGGAGATCAAGTATGACTATCGGGTGGCGGGGCAGCGGCGCCGGTCGGAGCGGATATGGTTCATCCGGCCACAGCCGGATAACCAGGCGGATGCGAAGAAGGTGGTGGATCGATATCCGGCGGTGAGCCAGCAGCAGTGTTATGTGAATCCGAAGGACGTGGATTTTGCGGTGCTGGAGCGGGGGTTTCGGGCGGAGCTGTTGATCGCGCTGATTCCGCTGTTGCTGGCGCTGGTTGGAGTAACGGGGATGGTTTCGCGGGTGATGCGGCGGATGGGGAGGCGGGAGCCGCAGTTTCGGCCGCTGCATCATTTCGCGGCGGGGGCTTCGATTACGCATCATGCGAAGAGCGGGGTGATGGCGCTGATCGTGGTGATCTTTCTCTGTGCTGTCTGGAATGGAATCGTTTCGTTTCTGGTCCGCGAGGTGATCAGCAACTGGCGCGAGGGATTGCCGGGGTGCCATGGGATTTTTTTGACGCTCTTTGCGATTCCGTTTGTGCTGGTTGGGCTGTTTCTGGCGGTTCTGCCGTTTTATCTGTTTCTCAAACTGTTCAACCCGCGGCCGACATTGACACTGGCTCCGGCGGAAACGCCCATCGGAGGATCGGTGGAATTGAGCTGGCGGTTTTCGGGAAGGCATGACCGGATTCATCGGCTGAGAATCAGCCTGGAAGGGCGCGAAGAGGCGACTTATGGAAGTGGAGACGACACGGCGACAGCGCGCGAGGTGTTCATGACGGTTGCGATCATCGACACATCCAAACAGGCGGAGATCCGATCGGGCAAGACGCGGATCACGGTTCCGGCCAAGGCGATTCCGACGTTTGTGGCGCCGCACAATCGCATCGCCTGGGCGATTCGGCTGTGCGGGGAGATACGGAAATGGCCGGATGTGGACGAGGAGTTTGAATTTATTGTGTTGCCGGCGATGCAGGCGCAGACGCAAACTGCGGGGGCGGTGGCATGAGCATCAGCATTCAAACCAGCGAAGGTCGGACCGATTTTCGGCCGGGGGAAACAATAGGGGGCACCATTTCCTGGTCGCTGCCGGTTGCGCCGGCGCGGGTGACGCTGGAGCTTTTTTGGACGACGCGGGGGAAGGGGACTGTTGATACGCAGGTGGTGGAATCGATGCGGGTCGATCATCCGGCGGCCGGGGGAGAGCAGCCGTTTGGGTTGAAGATACCAAACGGGCCATACAGCTTTTCGGGGAAGCTGGTGTCGTTGTTATGGGCCCTGCGGCTGGTGATTCACCCGTCGCAGGAGCAGGCGCAGGTGAATTTGACCATCTCGCCCACCGGTCAGGAGATCAATTTGGTCGCATAACGCGATTTGGGGGGCTTTTACAAATCGTTTACAGAATCGAGCTCTGGCATCAGATAAAGTAAGAGCATGGCAAGCCGACGTGCTCTGGTTGTGGAGGATGATGCCGCCATCCGGCGGGGTGTGTGTGACATGCTGCGCTTTCATGGATTTGAGGTGCAGGAAGCGGCGGATGGGAATGAGGGGCTGGAGCAGGCGCGGACGGCGGAGGTGGACATTGTTCTGCTGGATTTGATTCTGCCGGGGGTGCTGGGATTGGAAATCCTGGAACAGGTGAGGAACGCGCGGCCGACGCTGCCGATCATCATCATGACGGCCAAGGGGGAGGAGGCGGATCGGATCAAGGGGTTGAAGCTGGGGGCGGATGATTATGTGGTCAAGCCGTTTTCGATCAAGGAGCTATTGGCGCGGATTGAGGCGGTGATGAGGAGGTCGCCGGAGCGGCCGACGGATGTGAAGAAGGTGAATATTCCGGGGGCGGTGGTGGATCTGGGGAGATGCGAGGTGAAGTTCAAGGATGGATCGCGAAGTGAGTTGTCGGAGCGGGAGGTGGAATTGCTGGGGTATCTGGCGCGGAATCGGGGAAGGGCGATTTCGAGGGATGAGATTTTGCAGCGGGTGTGGCGGATCGAGCCGAGGGGGATGGATACACGGACGATTGATATGCATGTTGCGCGGCTGCGGGAGAAGCTGCGGGATGACCCGGGGGAGCCGGGGATCATTATGACGGTGAGAGGGAAGGGGTATATGTTTCGGGAGGAGTAGGAGGAGAGAAGTCAGAATTCAGAATTCAGAAGTCAGAATTCAGAAGAAGAGCCCCTCACCCTGACCCTCTCCCCTGAGTACAGGGGCGAGGGGAGAAAACCGGGAAACAAAGTATGCGACGCGGATTGCTGTGGATTATTTTCGGCGTGTGCGTGACCATCGGCTTTGGGGCGATGGGGTGGATCAGTCTCACGGTTTTGCGGCTGGATCGGCAGGCGCAGGTGGAGGAGAACGTGCGACTGGCGCTGTGGCGGATGGATTCAGCGCTGTCGCCGCTGATTGCGCAGGAGACAGCGCGGCCGTATTTTGCGTATTCGCCGTTCATTCGCACGCAGCGGGCGTACACGAAGGCGTTCAGCGAGGTGGAGGTGATGATCCCTTCGCCGCTGCTGGTGCAGGATTCGCCGCTGGTCCGGCTG
This sequence comes from Tepidisphaeraceae bacterium, assembly GCA_036001665.1. Lineage (GTDB taxonomy): Bacteria > Planctomycetota > Phycisphaerae > Tepidisphaerales > Tepidisphaeraceae > JBGPEF01. The sequence goes on along the minus strand of DASYUA010000180.1, from coordinate 31,616 downwards.
CACTTTGATTATGGGCCGGATGGCACGCTCACCAGCCCGCAGGTGCCGCTGGGGAACCAGTGCGATATTGCGGTGGCGCGGAACTACACGACGCGGGAGCACATTGGTGATGCGAGCAGCGCGCTGGAGGAGATGAGGAAGATTGTGGGGGCGAAGGAGCTGCTGGCGAAGTTGCCGCCGGATACGACGCCGACGGCGTGGCCGATGCCGATGCCGCAGGTGACGGCGAACGCGAACGAGCCGCCCATCAGCCAGCAGGCGCAGCGCGACTTCAATGAGTTTCAGGCGCGGGCGGCGAGCAACTCGAGCATTCAGAATTATGACTATGGCACGAATCGGCTGGCGCAGCGGAATGTGACGGCCAATCAGGTTCGCGAGGGCCCGCTCAAGCCGCTGTGGATGAATGGGGAGCTTTTGCTGGCCAGGCGGGTCAACATCGACGGCAAGGAACACGTGCAGGGGTGCTGGCTGGAGTGGGCGGCGATTCGAAGCACGTTGCTGGATAACGTCCGCGACCTGCTGCCGGCGGCCAATTTGCTGCCGAGCGAGACAGATGCGACGGACAAGCAGCGGCGAATGCTGGCGGCGATTCCAGCGCGGCTGGAGCCGGGGGCGTTTCCGACGCAGTTGACCAATTTCACCTCGCCGATCCGCATCACGCTGCTGGTGGCGTGGATTTGCGTGGCGCTGGGATCGGGGGCGGTGGCGTTGTTGCTGTGGGGGGCGATTTCACTGAGCGAGCGGCGCGGGGCGTTTGTGTCGGCGGTGACGCACGAGCTGCGCACGCCGCTGACGACGCTTTCGATGTATAGCGAGATGCTCGAGCAGGGGATGGTGCCGGATGAGAAGCGGCGGCAGCAGTATCTGACGACGCTGCGTGCCGAGGCGAATCGGCTGGGGCACCTGGTGGAGAATGTGCTGGCGTATTCGCGGATCGAGCGCGGGCGGGCGGATGGACGGATTCAGACGATTCCGATTCCGGAGCTGATTGACGCGGTGAAGGAGCGGCTGGGGGAGCGCGCCAAGCAGGCGGGGATGGAACTGGCGATTGAATTGCCGCCGGAGGTACAGTCAATGGCGATAATGGCGGACGCGTCGGCGGTGGAGCAGATTCTGTTCAATCTTGTCGATAATGCGGGGAAATATGCGGCGTCGGCGACGGACAAGCGGATTCATCTGGCCGCGCAGAAGAATGGATCGGCGGCGGTGATTCGGCTGGCGGACCATGGGCCGGGGATTTCGCGAAAAGAAGCGCGCAAGCTTTTCCGGCCGTTTTCCAAATCGGCGCGGGAGGCGGCGAATTCCGCGCCGGGGGTGGGGCTGGGGTTGGCGCTGTGCCGGCGGTTGGCGCGGCAGATGCGGGGGGATTTGAGATTGGAAGAGTCAAATGGGGGAGCGAGCTTTGTGCTTACGCTTCCACTGGCGGATCGATGAAACGCGCGGCGAGGTCGGGGGTGGGAACCATGCAGGCGTCGGTTTTGCCGAACCAATGATAGCGGCGCTGGGCGATAGAATCGTAAACCCAATCGCGAATGGGCGGTGGAATTACCGCGCCGATGGACGCCAGCCAGCGGTATTTCGGCAGGCGGTGGAGGATGCGAAGAAATGCCGTGGAGCGGCGATACTCGCGTTGGTTCTCGATCAACACGATTGATTCCAGGGGATGGACGTTTTGCGACTGGAGTGAGGCGAAATGAAAAACTCCGGCGGGATCGTGGCGGATGATCCACTGGATGGCGGCGTTGCACAGATTGCAGACACCGTCGAAGAGAATGACCGGATGGGCCGGAGTGTTTGGCAACGAGCGGTTTTTACCGCCGCCGGCGTCGGGTTGCGAGCAGCGTCGCTCCAATGCCGAGGATGAAAACTGCGCTTCCGGGCTCGGGAACGGCCGCGCCGATCGAGCTGGCGAAGGTGGCCAGGGTTTGCTGGTCTTCGGGCGAAATGGGGAAGATTTGGCCGCTATAGCTGGCATTGAAGTTGGAAGCGAGGTCGATGAAATCGCTGATGGTGACGCTGCCGTCGTAGTTGAGATCACCTTCCTGCCAGGTTGCTCCAACACTGTTGAAGTTGGAGGCCAGATCGATGAAATCAGAGATGGTGACCTGGCCATCGAGGTTCAAATCGCCGATTCGGGTCGGGCAGATGAGGATGTAGGGATCGCCGTGCAGGTCGGTGAGCCGGGCCATGCCCAGTTTTGAATTGGGATGAGCGGGCAGGCCGGAATCGAAAATGCCATCGGTCGGGTCGGGTGCGCCGGCGGTGTTGGCGTTGCGGATGGCCGCGTAAAGCGCGCCTTTGGCGGTGACCAAATCCACCGGATACACGCGGACGGCGCGAAATGCTCCAGGAGTTGGCGGTGTCGCCAGATCGAAAGATTGGCTGAGCGGATTGGCAAACTCAACGTTCAGTCCCATCAGCTCCTGATTGGCGCCGAGGCTTACGCTGCTGCCGGAAACGCGGACGATGAGGTTTGCGGAGGCGGCGTCTGCGGCGGTTGCGGGAGCGCCGGCATCGGTGTTGAGCTGGAGTGCGCCGCCGGCGATGTTGAGCGTGGCGGCCGTGCCGTGATTTTGCGGGCCGTCGATTCGCAGTGTTCCCGTGCCCTGCTTGGTCAGATTGGAACCAGCGACGATGCTGAGGGGCGCGGTCAGGGCGATTGTCGCATTGGTTGAGACTCTGCCGTTGGTGCTCGAGACGGGGGAGGCCAGTGTTCCATTGCCGCTGATCAGGCCGCCCTGCAAATCGACCAGGGCGGTCGTGACATTGCCATTGTTCAGGTCCAGCGTTCCCGTGGCCCAGATCTTTATTTGATTGGTGGCGGCAACAGTCGCGCTGCTGGCGACGTTGACCAGTCCGCTTCCCTGCGGGCCGAGATCATCGCCGCCAATGTAGAGCGAATCGCTGAGGGTCCACTGCGAAGACGCACCGGAGATGGTCGCGGTTCCCGAGCCCGATGGGCCGCGGCCGACGAATGCGTTGACAGCACCGACCGATCCCCCGCCGCTCACGTTCAAAGCACCCGCGCCGTTGACGGCCAGGTCGAGATCGCCGCCGAGGGTCCAGCGTGAGCCTGAGCCGCTGATGGCCGCGGTGCCGGTGGCCGATGGCAAGATGCCGATCGCGCCGCCTGCGCTGGTGACCAGGCCGCCATTGCTGACGTCGAGGGTGCCATTTACATCGCGGCCGACTTCGATCGTGCCGGTCACGTTTAGTTTTGAGCCGGTGTCCTGCACCTTGGCAATTCCGAGGGAAGATACGGGACCGTTTGATATCACCAGGGAGACCGCGTCGATCACGCCGCCGCTCAATGCCTCGATGTCTCCCGAGCCGCCGAGGCCGAGGGTTATGGCGGTTGCCGTCCAATGGGACCCAGCGCCTTTGACGATGACCGCGCCGTTGCCGCTGAGGCTTGCGCCGTCGCCGCCGATGTTGCTGGGGCCGCTGGTGGCCTGTCCGCCGTTCTCGATCGAGACCACCCCATCCGCGCCGCCGCGGCCGACGTTTAGCGTGCCGGTGGTGCTCCAGGTTGAGGCGGCGCCGCGGACGATGACCTGGCCGATGCCGCCGGCGGCGCTGCCGACGGTGGCGGATGGATCGTTCATTGCGCCACCGGCATCGATCAGAAGAGTTCCAAAGTGGGCGATGCCGACCCGAATCGGACCGCTGCTGGTCCAGGTTGAGCCTGGGCCGGAGACGGCGACATTTCCAACGGCATTGATTCCGATATCCAATGGGCCGCTGGTGGCGGAAGCGTCGCCGCCGATGGTTACATCGCCGCTGCCGTTGTTGCCGACACGCATCGTGCCGGCGTTGGTCCAGCTTGTGCCGGCATCAGTTAAATCGACGATGCCGGTGCTGCCAGCGCCGTCGCCGACGATGGCGGAGGCGCTGGTCAATCTCGCGCCGCCATCGAGGGAGACGCTGCCGATGCCGCCGCCGCCGACAATGAGTTGTGAGCTGAGGTTCCAGGTGGAATTGACGCCGGAAAGGGCAACGGCTCCGCTGCCGGCCGCGCTGCTGACGGGATCGCCGCCGACCACGGCGGATGTTCCGCTGACCTGCGCCCCGCCACTGACCTGGAGGAGGCCATTGCCATTCAGGCCGATGTTCACCAGGCCGCTGCTGGTCCAGGTTGTGCCGGGCTGTTCGAGGACGACCGTTCCAGTGCCGGCAGCGTCGCGGCCGATGATGGCCGGGCCGTTGGTGACGGTTGCGCCGGCTGAAATCTCGAGCGTCCCAGCTCCCTCCGCGCCCACGATCAATTGATTGGCCCCCATGTTCCAGCTTGAAGAACTGCCTGCGATGCTGGCCACACTCGGGACGGCACTGGTCAAACCAACAACTCCCCCGCCGCTGGTGACTGATGCGCTGTCATCTACGATCAGCGTTCCCTTGCCATCTTTTCCCACCGTAAGCAAACCCGTCACCGCCAGCATGGAATTTGCGCCACTGACGCTGACGGTGCCATCACCGTCGAGATCGCCGCCGATGTTCATGGCGCCCGCGAAGACCATGCCCTGGTTTTGAATGGTCAGTGTACCCGCGCCGCCCCAGCCGGCTTCGAGCGTGTCGCTGACGGTCCACCGCGACTCGATTCCATCGACCAGCACCGAGCCGTTGCCACCCGCGAAGGCAATGGAGCCGTTGACGCTTTGGGCCGTGCTGCCGCCGGTCAGTTTGAATGTTCCCGAACCGCTCACGGTATCGCCAATGCGAATGAATGAGTCGGATTTGATGGCCGCCAGATTGTCCACGGTAATGCTGCCAGTGCCCGCGAAGCCGCTGTAGATGCCTCCCGATGTAACAAATCCGCCATTGGAGATGGTCAGATTGCCATTGCCGAAATCGCCGACGAAGAGATTGCCGGTGTTGGTCCAGTTTGAGCCCAGGCCATCGACGATGGCCGTCCCCACCGCGCCGATGTTCGAGCCCATCGAGGCATTGGTGCTGGTGAATCGGCCGCCGCCTTGCAGGAGCAAATCGCCGGTCCCCACGAAGCCGATGAATGCATCGCCGCCGGTGAGGCGTGAATTAACGGGGATGGTCAGTGTTCCATTTCCATCCGATCCGACAATCACCTGTCCGCTGGCGGTGATGTTGCCGTTCACCAGCGTCAGTTGTCCGACGTCGCCGGCCAGATCTCCCACCATCACCGCCGGAACCAGAGAGGATGCCGAGGTGAGGGAATAGGTCACGGCCGGGCCGAAGGTAAGCTGCAACTGATCGTTGCCGACGCGAAGTTGCTGGTTGCTGACGTCGCTGGTCAGCGAGACGGCGTATGGCAGAAGCGAGCCGAGATCAAAGACCGCATTGTCCAGAGCGCCCGGCACGCCGCCGACCCAGTTGGCGGCGACATGAAAGCTTCCCCCCAGTGGATTGTCCCAATAGTTATCGGACGCTTGCGCCCTGCTTGCAGACAGTCCACTCACGGCCGCCACGGCCGCCACGGCCGCGGCCAATGCTAAAACCCTGCGATGCCCGCCACGCATGCAAGCCCCTTTCAATAGGTCTGGACGAGACCGATGTTGTTTTCACAATTGATGAATAGCCAGGCGTTTACACATCAACGCCAGGGTGATCGCCCTGCCAAAAAGGTGAGTCCTCAAACTGCCCTCTTTGCTCCACTTCACAGCCGTTTGCCCTTGTCCCGTTAGGGAAATCTCATGATGACCTGATTTTGAGGCAAGTCAAGATAAACCCGGCGCGTTTGCAGGGGCGGATGTCCGCTCGCTATTGGGGCTGCTGGCTGGAGATAGGTGCGTCGCGAATCAGTTGGGAGGGATGCGCGTGGCGGTGACGATCTCGTTCTTGTCGTACATCTCGCCATCGTCGAGGTTTTGTTCGATGACTTGGCGCAACTGGTCGGCGGAGGCGATGTTTTTGCCCTTCATGTACTCCTCTTTGAGCTGGCGAATGATGAGCTTGTCGCCGGTCAGTTCAAGGCGCATCAGCAGCCATTCCTCGGGCACGTTGCCATCGTCCATGATCTGCTTGAGGTGCGCGAAGGTGGCCCCTTTGACGGTGGTGATGAATCCGACGTAGCGGCTGATGCCTTCGGGGTATTGCTTGGCGCCTTCCTTGGTCTCAACGTAGTACAGCTTGTCGTCCACGTTGCGGATGATCAGTGAGGATGACTCATCCTTGGAATTGACGGCGTTCCAATTGCCCAGGAAAGCGCGATCCACCTTGGCGTGGTCGGGGGCAATAAGGGTGAATTTGCTTCCCCAGCAACCGGCAAACAGGAGGAGCAGCGCGGCGAAGCAGAGCATCAATATGGAGCGGCAGAAGCGTGTGGAGAACATAGGGCCACCTTTCTTTCCATTGGCTGAGCGGACGGGAGTATTGTAATAGCTTGCTTCATCGTTCCGCCATCATCATCCCGCGCGGCGTGGCGGGAGGGGGGCGCCAGAGCTGCCGCGCTGCTACATAGGCGGTGTATTCGCCGCTTTTGGACACGGTGAATGGGGCGGTGGCGCCCAGCACGGTAGTGAGGATTGAGAAAGCCAGCAGCAGCGAGGCCGACACCCACATGATTGCCGAGTGGGACTTGCGCAGCCACGCTCCGCTCCAGTAGACGAGCAGGGGCATGAAGACGATGAACCAGCGCACGCTGAACATCGGCTGGTCCCAGTTGGCCCCCATGGTGACGTAAGCAATGACGATGACGATGGCCGCCGCCAGCGAAACCATGGCCAGCATTTTCGTCGGAAGCGGCCAGTGCCGATGCAAAACCGCGCCCATTCCGCCGACTCCGATCAGGAGGATGGGGAAATGCGAAAGCAGGCCATGCGGGCCGAGCAACCCGTCGGCCAGATGGAGCGCCACCGTTTCGGTGTAGCTCATTTCATCCCCCTCCTCCGCCTCGATGACAGCGCGACGCTCGGAGACATCGAGCTCCGGATGCAGGAAACCGGGGCGAATGTCGCCGGTAATGGGCATGGTCAGCCATGCGTGGAGCAGAATCGGGCCGACTGCGCCGCCGATGTACCAGATCAGGCCGCTGAGCCGGCTCGTGACGGGCCAGCGCATGGCCAGGATGATGGCGATCAGCAAAATCAGATAGACGATGGCCGACATGTCGATGGTGGCCGCGAATGCGGCGCATAGTCCCGCCAGGCCCAGCCAGGCATAGCTTCGCACCACCTGGCGGGTCAGGCCGGAATGGAAGAAGCAGCCGCAACTGGCCAGCACCAGAAACGCGGCGGGGGCATGGGAGTTGAGCACTGTGGCATAGCTGACCAGGCCCGATGCGAATACGGCGGCGATGGCCAGGATCATGCGCCAGGGGCGCTTGAGTTCGAAAAGCCGTCCCATTCGATAGACCAGGCCGGCCGCACCGGCCACGGGCAAGGTCACACCAATGAGCGTGAGCAGGTAGGTGGCCAGCGCTGCATTGGAATCAAAGTTCAGACCGAGCTTATACATCAGCCAATAGGGACCGGCCAAAAGCGCTGCCATGACCGGTGGCTGCTGGCTGTAATGACGTTCTCCGCCGCGCGGGCCGGTGGTGAGCGGTAACTTGCTGGTTGGATCATCCTGCATCCCATCGATGGCCAGGGTGCGCTTTTCCACGATGGCGCGGATGGTGGCGAGGCGCGAGGATTCATTCTCAGAGACGTCCTCCGGGTGCCGCAGAGGACGGAGCAGGGGAAGACAGACCACCAGGACCAGGATGGGCGCGGCGAGGCCCCACGGCCGAACCATCGGCCCGCTATCCCGGCTTCGCCACCACTCTTTTAACGCTGCAAACATGAGATATGGACTGTAGGGTATGCTTCGGCATGCCGCGTTACCGGATGGCATGCTAAAGCATGCCCTACACGTGAGTTCTCCGCCTAATAGACCTTCAGGTACTGCACGAAATTCTGGATGATCCGATTTCCCAGCCGCGCGTGACGGGAATAGTGCCGCGAGGTCTCCTCGCGAATCTTTTTGATTCCTTCGCCCCCCAAGATCTTCACCACATCCTCGCCGGCGTTCTGGAGCACAGCCTCGATCCCCTCCTGGTTCATCTCGAAGTGATATTGGAAGCCAAATAACCGGTTCTTGAAGCGAAATGCCTGGTTTTTGCAGGCCCTGGTGGTGGAGATGAGCACATTGCCCGTTGGCGGTGGCGGGCCGGGGGGGGTGCCGGCGGGCGGGGGTGGCGGGGCGGGGAGTTTGGGCAGATCAAACGTATCGAAATGCCAGTGGAACATCATGGCCCCATCCATCAACCCCATGACGATCGGCTCGGTCCCACCTGGAAAGGGAAAAGTCACGGGCCCCCAGCCAAATTCGGGCATGGGGGTGGGGGGATCTTCCGGTTTGGCGCCTGGTTTTGCATTTGGATAGACCTTGGCCCCGGCGGCAAATGCCAGAAGCTGTGCCCCCAGGCAGATCCCCAGCACGGGCCGATCCGCGGCCACCATGCGCTTCAGAACGGCCACTTCCTTCTCAAGAAACGGGTATTTTGAGTTTCCCACGTCGGCCACCCCCATGGGGCCACCCAAAACCACCAGCACCCGCACCTCATCGAGGTCGGTGGGCACCTCATCTCCCTTGTAGAGGTGCCTGATCTGCATGGGAATGCCATAGTCGCGGAAAACATCCACCAGCCGCCCCGGCCCTTCATACGGCACATGCTGAAGAACGATTGCAATACTCATCTGTGGGGGAATGATCCCCCCCACCATTGGCTAGTGTCAAGTTTCGGCGATCACCGCGGCCGGCGGATTTTTTGCAAAAAATTTTTGAAAAGGCGCTTGACCCTTGGCCGATGTTAGGGTAATGATCATCCAAACAATGTCCGAACCGTCCATGGGCGGATGAGGATGAGGAGCTCGAAGATGGGAACGGAGTCCCGAATACCCGAGCGGCCGGGCGAGCAGGCGGTCCTGAAGCTGCGTTTTGGCCCAGATCCGCCTGATTCCGACGGATCGTCCGATGCATCGGTGGATTATTCGCCGGATGATTCGCCCGAAGACGGCTCGGAAGACGCCCCGCTGGATGAGGCGTTTGAAAATGACCCGGCGCTGGTGCCGGCTGGTGCTTCGGCTTTGTTAGTGGCCCCGGCGGTGCTCGATCCACAGGAGATCGAAGCACTTTTGAGTGGGCTGCACTCGCTTTTAGAAGAAAGTTCTGCCGCGGCCGGCGCCAATGCGCTGGCCGTGGAACAACAAAAGGATAGTGGATATGAACCTGACGCCTCGACAACTGGATGTGATCGTCGCCATTCGCAATTTCCGTCACTTGCATGGCTATTCCCCAACCATGCAGGAGCTGGCCGACCAGCTCGGCACCAGCAAGGTAACCATCTTCGAGCACGTCAATGCGCTGGAAAAAAAGCGCGTTCTGCGGCGCGACCGGCACAAGGCTCGCTCTTTGGAGATCACCGCTGATGGCAAGCTGCCGGATGAGGAGCGTTCCAGCAAGCTGCCGCTGCTGGGAACGATCGCGGCCGGCTCGCCGATTGAGGCGATTGAGACTCGCGAGGAGATCGATCTGGAAACGCTCTTTGCATCGCGCAGCGGGGTGTATGTTTTGAAGATTCGCGGTGATTCGATGATTGAAGATCATCTGTGCGACGGTGATTACGTCATTATCGAGCGCCGGGATCATGCCAAAAATGGCGAACAGGTGGTGGCGCTGCTGGACACGGGAGAGGCGACGCTCAAGCGCTTTTATAAGGAAGGACATCGAGTGCGCCTTCAGCCGGCCAACAGCGCGATGGAGCCAAGGTTGATTGAGGCGGACCGATGCCGGATTCAGGGGGTGGTGATCGGCGTTTTGCGGAGTTACAACTAGCGGGAATTGAATCATTGATTCATCGGATCATTGAATCATTGATGGCCCCCACTGGGCGAGCACAATGAATCAATGAGTCAATGATTCAATCACTCAATCTGGACGCGACTCATCCTTTGCGATACCCTCCCGCGCCTCGCAGAGGACGATATGGCCGAGCTTCATCTTCTCTCTCCGGCGGGTTTTCGGGCATCGGGTGTTTATGCCGGGCTCAAGAGCCGCCAGGCTCCGGATGTGGGGTTGCTGCTTTGCGATGCGCCTGCGTCGGCCGCGGCGGTTTTCACGACCAACAAAGTAGCGGCCGCGCCGGTGACGATTGGCCGCCAGCACATCCTCTCCGGGCAGATTCGCGGGGCGGTGGTCAACAGCGGCAATGCCAATGCCTGCACCGGCTCGCAGGGGGAGCGCGATGCCAGGCGCATGTGCGACCTGGCGGCCGCCGTGGCTGGATGCAAGCGCACCGAGATCATCCCGGGTTCCACCGGCATCATTGGACATTTCCTGCCGATGGATAAGGTCGAGCAGGGGATCGTCGAGGCGGGCAAATATCTGGGCAACAGCGAGGAGCATGCGTTGCTGTTCGCCGACACGATTCTGACCACCGATACGCGGCGCAAGGCGGCGGCGGTGGAGTTCAAGGTCAATCGCCAGCGGGTGACGGTGGCCGGGGTTTGCAAGGGGAGCGGGATGATCGGCCCGCGACTCGCGGCGGCGGGCGCCAGGCATGCGACGATGCTGGCGTATCTCACCACGGATGCGAAGGTGGGGACTCCGCTCTTGCAGCGGCTGCTCAAGAGCGCGTCAGATGCCAGCTTCAATGCGGTGACGATTGACGATCACACCAGCACCAATGACATGGCATTGCTCATGGCGTCGGGCGCATCGGGGATCTCAATCAAGGGCGGCAAGGACCTGCAATCGTTCGCCAAGGCGCTTAACGAGGTGTGCCGGTCGCTGGCATATCAGATCGCACAGGATGGGGAGGGCGCGACCAAGACGGTGGTGATCACGGTTCGCAAGGCCGCATCTGCAAGCGATGCGATGGCGATGGCCCGGGCGATTGCCAACTCGCCGCTGGTCAAGACGGCGATGAACGGCAATGATCCGAATTGGGGCCGGATCATCTCGGCGGCGGGCTATGCCAATGCGCGATTTGAGCCAAATAAAGCTCATCTCACGCTCCAGGGGGCGACGGTTTTCAGCCGCGGCAGGCCGGCCGAATTCGAGCGACAGGCCCTCAGCGCGGCGCTGACGTTTCATGAGGTGCAGGTGGTGCTCACCTGCAACCTGGGCAAATCGGCCGCCACCTGCTGGACCTGCGACCTTTCCAGGGATTACATCACCATCAATGCGGATTACCACACGTGATTCTGGATCGTGAAAACCTGAAACGTGAAGCGAGTGAATGCGGTGAGGAATCCAATTCTACATGGCCTGGTTCACGTTTCCCGTCTTGACGCCTTGCTTCTACTGACTCCGCTTCAGCGTGAACTCTTCAAGATCGCCGGCGTGATTGTCGCGGCGATTTTGATGGTGATCGTCGTGCGCTGGCGGCGGCAGTCGTTTCGCGCGCATCTCGATGAGGCGGCCGAGGAGGAAGTGTGCCCGCACCTGAAGCCTGTGCTGGACCTGCTCATTTCCCGCGGGCACCGCATCGTGGATGTGGGACAGAAGCACGAGGAGTATCCGTTGGAGATTCACCTGGCGCCCCTTTTTGATCCGGCGGAGCTGGTCAAAGAGCTCCAGTTGCAGCCGCCGGTGTTCGTGTCGGAGCGTAACGTGCTTTATTGCAAGGAGCACTGGTGCGAATTGCACCCGCGCGCCTGAGGGATGCACGAGGGCTAACGCAGGATTTCGTCGAGCATTCGGTCGATGGCAATGTCGAGTTTCTCGGAGGATTCGTAACTGCCGGCGTCGATCTGGGCTTTGATCACGGAGACTTTATCGATGCGCACTTCGTTGGAGCGCAGGGCCGTCAGCAGATGGGTGTTGCCGGAAAGCTCGAGGCGATCGGTGGCTTTGGGCCCTGAGGGCTGTGATAAGGACTTGAGAATGGGCTGCTGCGTCAGGCTCTGAATGTTCCAACCGCTTCCAACCGGATTGATCCCGCTCATGGTTGTTCCCTCTTTCTGGGGTCGCGTTCGTCGGCAGCACGGCTCCCCCGCCTGCCCCCGACGATTTCGTCGGTACTTGGGCTATCGACGCGATTTCTATGGGAGCTTGAAGGGGCGGAAAATCCTTCAGTATTGTGTAATCATTTGTCAATTAACGTCTTAAATTCATAATAGCCGTTACCCGGCAAAAATAATCCATCCTCAGGCGGATTTGTGACAACCATAATTCCTCCTATTCTATCCAATTTAACTATATTACCGAAACGGAATAAGCCGCGAGGCCGTTTAAAGCGGTTTTTATGGGCTGAAGGTTTATTGGGCTGGCGCAGAAGGCAATAACTGCCGATGGTTGCGGAAATGAGAAAAGCATTAGTTTTTTGGTTGCGTTCGCTCGGGTTTCTGTCAGAATAGGTACCTGTTGTTTATGGGACAAGGCTCACTGGTGCTTAGAAGCACCTCTACAGGAAGGGCATCATGAAAAAGGCTGTGGTTAAGTTATTGAGCGCGGGCATCGCTGCGCTTGGGATCGCGGCATATGTCAATTCGGCGAGCGCAAATTCGATTTACGCTCCGGCTCCCCCGACGGTGACGCCGGTTGGGTCCCTTTTTAAATGGGATTACGCCGTGGTGGTCACGCAGGGTTCGCAGGTGGTGAGTGGCGACGCCTTCACCATCTATGACTTTGCGGGCTACACCGGAACATTTGCCATTCCCGCGGGCTGGTCTTTGGATTCGACCAATACCAACGCGCCCGACTACGCGTTCCAGACCCGGGCTACGACCGATAATTCGACGGTCACCGATCTGATCCTGAGCTACACTGGCGCGACGGTTGGCAGCACCGCGTCGGATACGCCGCTGGGCACTTTCAGCTTCGTTTCGATCTTTGGCAGCACCGCCAACAGCTTCTTTGAGAGCCAGGACCACACCATTTTCAATGGCGCGGTTCAGACCGACAACCACAACACGCAGGTTCCGCAGGGCGTGCCGGTTCCGGCGGCCCTCTGGGGCGGGCTGGGGTTGCTGGGCGCGCTGTTCACCGCGAAGGTGACCCGCAGCAGGAAGTAATCTGGGTTTCAATTTGATTTCCCCCTCCCCGGCAAAGTTTTGCCGGGGATTTTTTTTGGTTCCAAAAGGATGTCGGGCAGGAGTGAGCGACCTACCGGTGGAGTTCCAGGCGCTTGTCGTAGTCCTTGAGAACATCCTTGACCAGGCCGCGGTTGATGAGGTCGCGCTCGGGAACTTCGCCCAGGTCGTGGGTGTCTGCAATCCATTGATCGAGGGCCGCGCGCAGCTGCTTGAGCCTGGCCTGGTCGTCGGGGTCTTTCGAGTTGGCGAGATTGCGGACTTCGTAGGGATCGTTGTCGCAGTCATACAGCTCTTCGGGTGACTTGGTTTTGGCGAAGAACAACTGTTGGGTTTCGTTGAGGGCGCCGGCTTTGTTCGCCGCGCGCCAGGCCTGCATGGTGGGGTTGAGCTCGTTGTAGTTGATCTGCTGGGCGTAGGGTAACTCGGGATGGAAGTTGCGGATGTATTTGTAGCGGGCATCGCGGACGCAGCGGATGCGGTCGAAAGTTTCATCCATGCGGTCGCGGGCGGCGAAGATGTATTGGCGGGGCTTCGTGGGCGGCTGGCCTGATTCGGCGAAGAAGGGCTGGCCCTGCATCTGCGAGGGGATCGGCTGGCCGGCGAGGGTGAGGAGGGTGGGGGCGAAATCGATGAAGGAGACCAGATCATCGCGCACCGTGCCGGGCCTGATGAGCCCGGGGCAGCGGACCAGGAGGGCGACGTGGATGCCGGTGTCGTAGATCCAGCGCTTGTAGCGCGGGATGCCGCGGCCGTGGTCGCCGAAGTAAAACACGACGGTGTTGTCGGTGAGGTTGTGTTGATCGAGGGCGGCGAGGACTTCGCCAGCGCGGTGGTCGGTGGCGGTGACCAGCTCGTAATAGTTGGCGATCTGGCGGCGGATGATTGGATCGTCCGGATAGAAAGGCGGGAGGATCATCTTCGCGGGGTCCTGGCGCTGGGAGGGTTTGAGGGCCGCTGTGAGTTTGGCGTGGGTGGTTTTCGCTTCCCTGTCACTATCGATGCGGATTTGGCTTTCGTGAGTCTGGAAGAGATTGATGTAGGCGAAGAAGGGTTGTTTGGGCGGATTCTGGAGCCAGGGCTTGGTGGAGTCGAAAGCGCCATCGGGGACGTCGAAGTTGAAATCGGTTTTGCCGGGCCAGGCGACGGAGTAACCGGCCTTGCGGAGATAGTCGGTGAACATGGGGGGCGGGGTGATGAGCTTGGAACGCATGTGGTGAGAACCGAGGGTGGTGGGATATTGGCCGGTGATGAGGCCGGATCGCGAGGGGGCGCAGACGGGGGCGTGGGTGAAACATCTGGTGAAGCGGGCGCCCTGCGAGGCGAGGCGGTCGAGGTTGGGGGTGTGGGCGAGGGTGTCGCCGTAACAGCCCAGGTCCGGGCCGGTGTCTTCTCCGACGATGAAGAGGAAATTGGGTTTGTTTTTTGTATTTTGGGCGAGGAGGGAGAGTGAATGCCAGAGAGGCGAGGTTGCGGTGGCGGCGAGGAAATGGCGGCGGGAGAGGTGCATGGGGAAATGTTAAGGCCGCGGCTGGCCAGGACATTGCGGACCATCCGACCTGCCGCCTCCACTATTAAAGCGACTTGAGCGCCAAGTGCTATAGGGCTAACGAACAGTGATCGCTAGTGCGCCACGGGCCTGGGTCCGGGAGCCACGGCACCTGCGGTCGGTGTCATCAATTGATCGTGCAGGCGCATCCCCCGCGCATCCTTTTGCGCCAGCTTCATCATGTGGCGACGGAATTCGCCGATGCTGGTCATGTGTTTTTCCATGAGCACCTCGACCAGCGCCTCGATTTCCATCTGCTGGCGGGCCATGGTCTCGGTCATTTGCTGATGCACCGCGCGAATTGCCCGTCGCGTCTCCGGATCATCGACCCGGCTGAGGTCCAGGCCGCTTCCCCCGGTCTGTGAAGTGGATTCGATCATGCCGCTTCTCCTTCAGATGTGTTCCTGCCCGCACCAGGGCGACTTCCAATACTTCGGCGAAACGCCAGATGTGTGAGCAATAGTTTACCATGGCACAACCCTTGTCCCTAGCACAATTCCCGCATTTCGCGCTTCCGATAAACCTCAACACCCCTTGTTTATCGCCGGTAAATCCAAGAGCATGGGCGTTGGCTTCCGCAGGCGGATTCCGCGCATCTATTTGAGTTTTTGAGGCTTCTGGAGAGGCAATTTCATGAACCGCAAGCTCCTTCTGGCATCCACAGCACTATTGATGGCGATTCCGCTGGGCGCTTTTGCGGCCGATCCGTTCGCCGAGAATGTCCGCACCGCGCCCCCGCGCACGCCGGAGGAGCAGCAGAAAATGTTTCACCTGCCGCCCGGATTTGAAATCCAGCTCGTCGCCTCGGAGCCGGAGATCGGCAAGCCAATCAACATTGCTTTCGATGCGAAGGGGCGACTGTGGGTCACCGGATCGCGCGAATATCCCTTTCCCGCCAAGCCCCCGACGACGGGCCGCGACACGATTCATGTTCTCGAAGATGCCGATCACGATGGCCGCGCGGAAAAGATCACCGTCTTCGCCGAGGGCCTGAACATTCCCACCGGCATCTATCCGTACAAGAACGGCGTGATCGCCTTTAGCATCCCTTACATCCACTATTTCGAAGACACCAACAACGATGGCAAGTCTGATGTGGATCATCTGCTTTACGGCACCTTCGGCACGCGCGACACGCACGGCATGACCAACTCGTTCCGCCGCGGCTTCGATGGCTGGCTATATGCCACGCACGGCTTTTCCAACAGCTCGACGATCAAGGGCGCGGATGGGAAAGAGTTCACGCTCAATTCCGGCAATGTCTATCGGATGAAAATCGACGGCTCGCACGCCGAGCAATACTCCTGGGGGCTGGTCAATCCATTTGGGATGGCGTTCGATCCGCAGGGGAACATTTACATCTCCGATTGCCACAGCCAGGCCGTTAATAATGTGTTGCACGGCGGCGTTTACCCGCATTTTGGCAATTCGCACGATGGGTTGGGTTTCGCGCCGGCGATGATGAAGCACGAGCACGGGTCCACGGCCATCGCAGGCGTTGTTTATTACGCGGCGGATCAATTTCCGGCCGAATTCCAGAAAAACTGGTTCATCGGCAATCCGATGACCTGCCGGATCAACCGCGATTCACCCATTGAGAAAGGCTCGACGCGCGATGCGAAGCTTGAGCCGGATTTTTTGAGCTGTGACGATCCCTGGTTTCGTCCCGTCGATATCGCGCTCGCCCCCGATGGCACCCTTTACATCGCCGATTTTTACAATCGGATCATTGGCCACTATGAAGTGCCGCTCGATCATCCCGGCCGCGACCGGCAACGCGCCCGCATTTGGCGCATCGTCTATCGCGGGCCGGATGGCAATCAAAAGCCGACGCCGGCGCCCGATCTTTCCACCGCTGATGCGAAGGTCCTTATCGAATGCCTCGCCAGGCCGAATCTCGCTCTGCGCATGCTGGCGGCCGATCAGATCGCCGACCGCATCGGCCAAACCGCGGCGACGGCACTGCAAATTGCCATCGAAAAGCCGGTCAATGTCGACCAGAAGGTCCATGCCCTCTGGCTCCTCCAGCGGCTTGATTCGCTGGATGATCCGCTCCTCGCCGCCGCGGCGCGCGATCAGGATGCCCTGGTCCGCGCTCACGCGATGAGAATTCTCGCGGAGCGGCCCAACTGGATTGCGGAGCAGAACGAACTGGCCGCAAGCGCCCTGAAGGATGGCGATCCGCTGGTGCAGCGCTGCGCTGCCGACGCCCTCGCCTGGCATCCTGGCTCTGGCAATATTCGCCCGCTGCTGGATGCGCTCCCGGCCGCCAACGGGCAGGATACTCACCTGAATTACACGATTCGCGCCTCCCTGCGCAATCAGCTGCGCGCTCCCGGCATCTTCGAAAACCTGCCCGGGCAACTGAGTGATCAGGACCAGAACACTCTCGCCAGCATTTGCCTGGCCGTGCCGAATCCCCAATCGGCGGCTTTTCTGCTCGATCACCTCAAGGCCAAAGGCCAGGGCGGCGGCAGCGCTTATTTCAAGCACATCGTCCGCTACATTCCCGAGGCGGAGCTGGATTCGACAATCACCCTGGGTCGTTCCCTCAGCGCAAAAAGCATCGATGAGCAGCTCAACTTCTTCAAAGCGTTGATGGAGGGCATGGGCCAGCGCGGCAAACCGCTGGGCGCAGCGGGCACGGCCTGGGGCGAAGATGTGGCGGCCGAGATGCTGGCGTATCGCGGGAAAGATGTGGGGCGCGTGGCCCGGCTTCAACTGGCCGCCGCCGAAATCGCCGCTGCTCTCAAATCCGCGAAGCTGGAAAATCCGCTGCGAAATCTTCTCCAGGACAATGCCGCGAATGTCAACGCGAGATCGGCGGCCGCCAAGGCACTTTCGGCCATGAAAACCGGCACCGATCTGCTCACCCGCCTGCTGGCCGACCCCAGGCAAGCGAGCGCTTTCCGCGAGCAGCTCGCGCAGGCGCTTGGCGAGATGAAGACCGACGCCGGCCGCAATGCGATCGCCGATGTTCTCCAATCGGCGCCTCAATCGCTGCAAACAAAACTGGCCGTCACACTGGCTTCCACTCCCGAAGGCGCAAATCTTCTGCTGGAGCGCATCACCACTGGCAAAGCTTCGCCGCGCCTGCTGCTGGAGGCATCGGTCAAGGAACGTCTTGCCGCGGCCAAGATCCCGCAGCTCAACGAGCGCATCGCCAAGCTCACCAAAGGCTGGTTCCCGCTCAGCGAGGAGCTGCAAAAAACCATCGATCAGCGCCGGGCCGCATACAAACCTGCGTCGGCCTCGCACGAAAGAGGCGCGCTGATTTTCACCACCAATTGTGCTGTCTGTCACACCATCGAGGGCAAAGGCGCCAACGTCGGCCCGCAGCTCGATGGCATCGCCGCCCGCGGCCTGGACCGCATCGTTGAAGACATCCTCGACCCCAACCGCAACGTCGATCCGGCGTTTTTCTATTCCATTGTCACATTAAAAGATGGCACGGATGTGACTGGCCTTCAGCGCCGCGAGGAAGGCGAGCTGATCGTTTTCGCCGACACCCTTGGGAAAGAAGTGAAGGTGCCGAAGAATCAAATCGCCAAGCGGCTCCTCTCCCAGCGTTCCCTCATGCCCGACAACTTCCACGAGCTGATCAAACCCGAGGAATTCAACGATCTGCTCGCGTATCTCCTCTCCAAGAGCGCGCCAAAGCCGTGACCGCCGCAACTCCGCATTCTCCGCGTCTCCACGTCGCCACGGTGAACAAAAACATCCCGCGCCGCGCTGGCCGGCTCAAGGTGGCCTGTCTCTATTTCCTGGCCATCCTCCACGAATTTCGCTGGACACTTTTGTCCCTGCTGCTGGCGGTCATTCTCGCCGCCGTGCTTTATTCCATCACGCCGCAGGAACAACTCGGCGGGAAGACGCCTTCCCTCTCGACCTGTCTCTACGGCGGCTGGATGGCGCTCCTTGCCCAGCCCATCTACGCCCCGCCGGAGGCGTGGTATTTGAAATTGCTCACCGGAATTTATCCCATCATCGGCGTCCTGCTCATCGGCGAAGGCGTTGTCCGCTTCGCCCTGCTCATGATCTCGCGCAAACACGGCGAGAAGGAGTGGATGAAAGTCATGGCCTCCACCTATCGCGATCACATCGTCCTTTGCGGCCTGGGGCATCTGGGAGCGCGGGTGCTTCAGGAGCTTACCTCGGCCGGCATCCCCGTCGTGGTCATTGAAAAGGATAAGGAGAAGCGCTTCCTCACCCTTGCCCGCGAGCTTTCCGTCCCAGTGCTCCTGCGCGACATGACCGAGGATCAGGCCCTGATCGACGCCGGCGTCCGCGAGGCGCGGGTGGTGATCATCGCCACCAACAACGACATGGCCAATCTCGAGGTGGCCCTCGATTCCCGCCGGCTCAATCCAAAAATCCGCGTCATCATGCGCCTGTATGACCAGCAGATCGCCTCGAAGATTTCTTCGGCAATAATGGTCGATGCCGCGTTCTCTTCTTCAGCCCTGGCGGCACCCATGGTCGCGGCCATGGCCATGAATGCCAAAGTTCTGGGCTCCTCGATGATCGCCGGCGTGCCCCATGTCACCTGCGAGCTGAAACTCTCCCAGGACACCCGCCTGGCCGGCCAGCGCATCGATAAAGTCGAAGCTGATGAAAATCTTCGCATCCTCGCCCGCACTCCCTCGGCTGGGCCGCCCGATCATTCCCCCGCGGGGTCCGATCTTGTCCGGGGCGGGGATACGCTGGTCATCCATCTCCCCAGCGACCGCCTCTCCTCCCTTTCCGCCAGCGTTGGCGCTGCTCCCACGGCATCCAATTCACGTTGAGGCAAAAAAGTAGCCGATAGCTCAAAAGGGCGGCCGTGCGCCCGGAGGTATCGACATGCCCGACTCCTCTCTCGATCTGCTGCGCGAGGCCATTTCCTTGCGCGCCAGCGCAGTCATCTCCCTTCCTTCGGAGGGAGCGTTTCGTCATTTCAAATCCCGATTCCTCGCAGACGGCGATGGGGCGTTTCTGATGCAGTCCGTCCCGGCCGAACCCACGTTTCTCGAGAAGCTCATCGCCGACAGCGCCCACGTCGGCATCGCCTTTCGCAGCGGCGCCAACAAGGTGATATTCACCTCCCTGCTCAGCCCCCGCCTGGCCGATTTGCCGCCCGAGGCGCTGCCCGTTAAATATCCGCGCGAGGTCCATGTCATCCAGCGCCGATCGTCGTATCGGGTCTCGGTGGGCGATGATGCCGAGGTTGAGGTGCGCGCCTGGCGCATTCCCGACCACGCCATCCTCCGCGACCGCCCCTCGGCCGCGCTGGAAGTGGGCGCGAAGCTCGTGGATCTGAGCGTCGGCGGCCTGGGGCTGAGCATGGATACCAGCGGAGAACCGATCCTCGCGGCCGATCAGCGGCTGCGCGTGCTCCTTCAGTTCCAGGATATCGAAGTACTGCTTGACGGCCGCATTCGCCACGTCCGCCAGCTCCCAGACAAGACCCAGCGCGTGGGGGCTGAATTCAAGAAGCTCGAAAACGATGTGGAAGGCCGGCAGACCCAGTCCAAGCTCTCGGCCATCGTGGCGCACCTTCAGCGGCAGGAAATCCTGCGGGCACGGCTCAAAGAAGAGATGGCCAACCTGAAACTGGAGTGATGTCTGCCTGGCAGAGTGGGGAAATGGGCTTCTTCTGACCTACAGCGAATTCTCCTGCTTCTGGATGATGTCAAAGACATCCTGAGAGCTTTTCGCCGTCGCCAGGGTCTGTCTGAAGCTGTCGATCGTCATCAACCGGGATATGCGCGCCAGCGCATGAATGTGCGGCCCGGTCTTGTCGGGCGGCGAAGTCAGCAGCCAGATCCACGTCACCGGCCGCCCGTCAATGGCCTGAAAATCAATGGGCGTGGTCGCCTTGCCCACCGCCATCACCAGGTGGTCCGTCCCAGTACACTTGCCGTGTGGGATGGCCAGGCCGTTGCCGATTCCCGTGGTGCGCGTCCCCTCGCGCTCCAGCACCGCATCCAGCACTTTTTTCGCATCCGTCACTTCATGATTCTCGGCCAAAAGGCCCACCAACTCGGCGATGGCCTCGCTCTTGTTTCGCGCGGCCAGTCCGACCTTGATATTTTGCGGCTTGAGAAGTTCCGACAAACGCATAGCTGCCCACCAATACCTAAAGAGAACAATCGTAACTCACCTTTTAATCGCAGGCAATCGGCCGGGCAGGCAACAATGACCGGCGCCCCCGTAGGGGCGGCTTTAGCCGCCGCTTTGTGGTCCGGACTTCTTCTCCCGCTTGGGCAAAAATCCGATCGAAAAGCAGACCACCATCAACGCCCAGAAAATCCAGAAGGCCGGATGCTTGTAGTCGTGGAAATCCACGCGGTGCGGGTGCTCCTTGGTATTCAGCCCCCAATCCGCCAGCAACTTGCCGCCGATCACCAGCACCAGCAGATAGGCCGACAATTCGAAGCGGGGGAACCTTTCCAGCAGCTTGATGAATAACACGGCGGCGAAACGCATGACGATCACGCCGATGAACCCACCGACAACAACCACCCAGAGTTTGTCGTGACGGCCAGTATCGTGCGCCCGCTGTGGGCCGACGAGCGCGATGGCGGCCAGGATAGAATCGATGGCGAAGGCGATGTCCGTAAGCTCAATCACAATTACGGTTCGCCAGAAGAACCAGGTGTGTCCAGAGATGGGCTTCCCGGAGGGTGTAGTCGAAGCATCGGGTGGTGACGGCGCACCGCCCGTAGAAACGACAGCCGCTTTTCCCTCATCATCGATTTCGATCTTGGCATCGTTATCTTCTTTTGAATCGAAGATGAAGTGACTGACAGCGACGTAGATGAGATAGGCACCGCCCAGAAGCTTGGCGAAGGTCCAACTCAGCAGCCATGAAGCCGTTGCGATGGCGGCTGTTCGGAAGACCAGTGCACCCACCAGGCCGTAGGTCAGTGCCCGCCCTTGGAGTCGCTTGGGCAGTCGCTTGGCCAGCAAGCCGAGGACGAGTGCATTGTCGATAGACAAAACGCCTTCAAGGACGACGAGAAGTCCGACGATGACCAGGTCGTGCAGCTCGGCTTTTTGACCGAAAAATTCGACGACGGCAACGAGGGGAGTGGCGATGGTGGGAAAAAGCATGAGGTCAATCAAGTTCCAAACAACCGGTCCCCCGCGTCGCCCAGTCCGGGCAGGATGTATCCTTTTTCGTTGAGCTGCCGGTCCACCGCCGCGCAATAAATCGGCACCTCCGGATGATGCGAATGCAGCAACTGAATTCCCTCCGGCGCGGCCACCAGACAGACAAAGCGCATGTGCTTCACTCCCGCCTTTTTCAGGAACGAAATCGCCGCCGTGCCCGATCCTCCCGTCGCCAGCATGGGATCGATCAGCAGCACCTCGGTCTCGGCGATGTCCGGCGGCAGTTTCTGATAATAGGGAACAGGCTCCAGCGTCTTCTCATCCCGATAAACCCCCAGGTGCCCCAGCCGCGCATCAGGTAATAATTTCAATACGCCATCCGCCATCCCCAGCCCGGCGCGCAGGATCGGCACCAATGTCACCGGCCGGGCCAGCACCAGGCCAATCGTCTTCTCCAGCGGCGTCTGCACCGGCCGCGGCATCGTCGGCCAGTCCCGCGTCACCTCATAGACCATCAAGCCCGCGATCTCATCCAGCAGGGTGCGAAACTTGCGATGATCGGCCGTGTAGTCGCGCAGCTCGGTCAGCTTGGTCTGAATGACCGGGTGCTCGATGATGTGTACGTTCTGGAAAGTCATTGGCGGCAAAGAGGGCGCAAGTATCCTGATCCCCCGCCGCGCTTCAAGTGGCTTGAATTTTAGCGGGGTTTTCTAATGACCATGCTGATACCCGGGGCCCCTGATCACCTTTCCGGGCAACTTTCCGGTCATCACTCCGTGATCACAAGCCACCTGCCCATTCACAATCACCCACTCGATCCCCACGGGATACTGGTGCGGCTTCTCAAAGGTTGCTGTATCGGCAACCGTCTTCGCATCGAAAATCACCACATCCGCGGCATATTCTTCCTTGATCGTGCCTCGATCGGCGAATCGAAAGGCCCGTGCCGGCATCGAGGTCATCTTCCGGATCGCTTCGGGCAGCGAAATAATTTTCTTTTCCCGCACATACCGGGCCAGGACCCGTGCATTGGTTCCATATCCGCGGGGATGCGGCGCACCGGTTCCATATTTGCGAATCCCCGAATCCGAGGCCACCGACACCGTCGGATCGGCCATGATGTTCTCGACTTCCTTCTCGTTCATGGTGTGGAACACGCACTGGGCCCCGCCGCTGGCAAAGATATCCACGATCATGCGAATCTGATCCTCGATCGTCGCGGGTGGAATCTGGTCCTCTTTCAGGCCGATCAATTCCACGCCCGGCCGCTCTTTCCTCAGCTTGGCCGCCCGCGCCAAATCCAGAATATTCTGCCCGGCATAATCCGGATGGGCAGCACACCCGGCGATCACCACGTACCCGTAGTGCTTTCGCCCCGATTTCTCCGCACTCTCGATCATCTTCGCCACCAGCTTTTCCACTTCCTTCGGATCATCCTTCAGCTTCTTCTGCGCCGTCGCCACGCCCTCCGCAATCGCCTCATCCGGAATCAAAGTGGTAATCCCAGTGCTCGAGGCCGTGTAGGGATATTGATCGAGCCAAACCTCCTGCCCCGCTTCACGCGCGGCCCGCACTTTTCCCAGCGTTACATCACTGCCTCCCAATTTTCGCGCTGCATCCGCGGGCAATTTGAAATGTGAGATTTCCACGCGGCATTTCGCCTCTCGCCCAATCCGCAGCGCCTCATCGATGGCGGGCAGAATATTGGTCCCCTCGGATCGCATGTGCGAGGCGTAAATTCCGCCGAAACTGGCCGCCACCTTCTGCAATTCGATGATCTCCTCGGTCGAGCTGAACTGGCCCGGCGGATAAATCAGCCCGGTGGACATCCCCACCGCTCCATCGCGCATGGCCTGGGCAATAAGCTCCCTGGCCCGTGCCATCTGCTCGGCAGTCAGCTCACCCGCCCGATCACCCTTCACCACCTTCAGCACCGTATTGTGCCCAATGAGAGTGGCCACATTGATCGCCGCCCCCTTCTTCTCAATCCGATCAAAATAACCCCGCACATCGCGCATGCTTCCCCCGCAATTGCCCGTCACGATGGTGGTGACTCCATCGCGGATGAAATTCTCGGCCAGCGGCTGCGTGTGTACATCCTCGTCCGCATGGGTGTGTACGTCGATAAACCCAGGCGCAACCACCAGCCCGGTCGCATCGATCTCCTGAATCCCCGCCCCGCGTTCGATGGCTCCCACCTTCACGATCTTTCCTCCCGCAATCCCGACATCAGCGCGAAATCCCTCCCTGCCCGATCCATCCAATATTTCCCCGCCTCGAATCACCAGGTCGAACGCTGGTTTGTCCGCCGCACACCCTGCCACGAGCGTCAATAGGAGGATCCAGAATCTCATACGCCTTAGTTTACTCGCTCATCAATTGCTTAACCCGCCGGAGTTCGGAGATAGTTGACCCCAAAATCTTCGCCGGCCGCAGTCTCGAATCGGGATCGCAAGCCCAGTGCACCGGAAACTCGGCCACTCGATACCCTTTCTTCCGCGCCCGCATCAAAATCTCCAAGTCAAACATAAACCCATCGGTCCGGCATTGGCCATACAATTCCCTCGCCACGTCGCCCCGATAGGCCTTAAATCCGCATTGTGTGTCCGTCAGATGGCCCGGCAGGTTCATATAAACCAACACGGCCCGTCGGAAACCCCACGACAAAACCCGCCTGTACAGGCTCTGCGAGCGATCGATGACGCTTCCCTTCATCTTCCGCGAGCCGTGGGCAATCTCGCACCTGCCGGCTCGAATTCCGTCGATCATCGGCAGGGCATCCGCAAACGGAATGCACAATCCACTGTCAGCGAACATCGCAAAATCCCCGCAACTCGCCTTCATCCCTTCCCGCACCGCCCAGCCTTTCCCCCGATGATCGAGCGCCAAAACCTTCACTTCCATTCTCTCCGACGCGGCAAATTCTCTGGCCGTCGCGGCCGTCCCATCCGGGCTGCCATCATCCGCGACAATGATTTCGCCCGACAAACCGTTGCTGACGAGAAATTCATGGGATGCCCGGATGTCCCGCGCGATTTTGTGAGCTTCGTTATACGCCGGAATGACAATGGAAAGGTCCACGCCCATTCTACGCGCCAGCCCGTCCGGCCGTGCGTGCCCCCATCACCCGCGCCGCATGCAGCGCCATAAAAATCACCAGCGCCAGGGAGCTCCAGCGATGCACCGCCAGCAGAAAATGCTGATTGGCTGTCCCAAACAGCGGGGTCATGGTGAACGCAATCGAAAAAATCGCCACCATCCCGCTGATCAGCATCAGCCAGAACGCGCATCCGGCCGCACAACTCCCCCTCATGTACGCTCCCGCCCACAGAAGAGCGATGGCCGCGATCCCAATCGCAAACAGCGGCGCGGCCAGGCAGTGCAGTATCAGCATCCATCCCCCAATCGGCCCACCCGACACAATCACCGATCCAATTCCCGTCAACGCCCCGATCAATGTCCCCACCAGCATCGCCATATAAATAATTTCCTGCCACCGCCTCCCCCGCTCCCGCATCGGCGACGGCCCCACCCCATCCGCGCTACGCAGCCTCAGTTGCTGCGCCACCAGGATTGCCACAGCGACTATTGCGATAATAGAAATCAGTCTAAACATGCGATCACGTTTCCCGGACCAGCCACGCGCTCAATGCTCGAACTCCCGCCGCCACCAGAACCGCCGCAACCACGCCGCCGCAGATAAAAATCAACACCTTGAACAACGATCTCCCCATAAAAGATCCCACCCACGCATTGGCCAGCGCGGTGCTCTCCCCACGCATCTGTGTCATGTTGCGGGCGACGCCGGTGCCCGCGGCGAAAGCGCCGACCGGCGTCACCTCGCCAAAATAAATCGCTCCGCTCGATGAATGACAATCCGTGCAGCCCCGAATTCCCAGTGATTGTGATGCCGGCCGAACATCGTGCGCAAACGGCCACTCATAAGGCTGCGCCTCGGCCCGCTCGCTGGAAATCTTCACCACTTTCCCCTTGTCCAATCCAAAAACCACGCCCCCGCTCACATACACCGCCTGCCCGGAGTTTCCCGCCGGTTGCGTGGCCGCCGCAGCGGTTGAAAGTGCTTCCAGCGTCTTGATGATCTGCTCATCCGTCAGCGGCTTGCTGGCATCCGCCGTCAATTCCCGCACCGCCGGCAACACCTCATCCCCCGCCGCCTCTTTCACGACACTGGGCGGAATCACCGCGATCGATTCCTTGCCCATCCTCCCAAAATAATTCGGCCAAACCGCCCGGTGCGGCGCGATCTTCCCATCCGCGCCGCGAATGAAGATCGGCTGCAAAATTCTCGGTACCGTCTCCGCATTTCGCGTCGGTTTCTCCAGCCCCAGCGCATGCGCCATCGACGTATGCACCAATCCCGGCTTCATCTGGGGCCAGGGCCCGGAATGACACGCCGTGCATGACAATTTCTCAAAATGAATCGCCGGCAATCCCCGATGTTCCGGCCGGGGCGAGCCCAGCTTTCCTCCCATGGTCGCCGTCACCGCGCCCTCACTTCCATGCGCCCCCAGATGGCACCCGCGACAAGTCAATGTCGCCAGCCCCGCATCCGCACGATCCTTGTGCTCCCACTCATACCCCCGCGTCGTCATATGATCGATCGCCTCGCGATGGCAATCGGTGCAAGTCATCCCCTTCACCAGATGCACATCCCCATCATGCTGCCACCGCGGCGTCACATCCTTTCCCACTTCGAGCGCGGTATGGCAGTAATAACACCGATTGTTCGGCGCCTTTCGCGCCACGTTGAACAGGACCTTGTCCTCCACATCAAACTTGGTCTTGTCATAGGTCATCTTCAGCGTCGGCCGCTTCGGCGGCTCATTCGATCCCTCCTCCGGCGGCTCGATCTTGAGCGTTCTTGCCGACCCCGGCACGTGCGCCAGTCCCAGCGCCACCGTCGGCGCCCATTTGAAGTTTTGCTGCAATTCAATCTGCCGCGCCCGCTCGGCCGGATCGTGGCTGTTGTCAGCGCTGTGGCAGATCATGCAGTCCACTTCCAGTCTCCCCGAAAAATCCCAGCGCGCTTTGGGATCCGCCGGCTGCGTGGTCGGATGCAGCCCTGGCCCGCCGCCAGGATGATGCCGTCCGAACATCAGCACGAACTGCCAGTCGCTCATCCCCACATCCCTGGGCGACCACGTCCCCGGCCATTCCCGATACGAAATCGGCAGCAGCGTCCGCGTCGTCGCATCCTGATACATCCACGGCTCGCCAGCTCTCCCCGGCGCAACCGACCGGTCCGTCGCATTAAAGTGCCACCCGTGCGAGATGAAAACTGTCGGATGACAACGAGCGCAAGTTTGCGTCGGCGAATACGGCCGCTGTTCCGCTCCCTTCATCGAAATGTTCAGTCCATCCTCATCCCAGAGATTGATTCGATGGACGAAGCGCGAGCGGCTGTCGGTGTGCCGATTCTGCTCCCCCTCCTGCGCGAACGCACCGCCGGTCATCAGAAGAATGGCAACCCAGATGGGAAAGCGCCTTTCCATGGGGGGCATTACTATAGCGGCCGGACAATCACTCTTGTAGGTCCGGCTCTGCCGGACATTTTTACTCGATCAATGCTCATCTGGGCGACTTGACGTCTCCCTCGCCCAATCCGCTCAATATCCTTTTCGCCTCCACCCCCACTTCCTCGTCCGCCTCCAGTTTTTTCAAGGCCGGCCGGGCCTCGACTGCCCCGGCAATGTACACCTGTTGCATCAAAAACATCTTCACCGACGCGGGGGCCGCCTTTTCCAGTTCCAGCGAAACCGCCTCCGCAAAAATCCGCCGATCCGCCTCCGATCTTCCCGCATAAATGGCCAGGCCATGAAACGCAAAGCGAACCTTCGAATCATCGCCGTGGCCATCATCCAGCAGCAGGCCGGCCAACTGCCCAATGGCCGCGACGCCGGCCTTCAGCAGATTCGCGCAGGCCCCCTCAGCGTCTTTGGCCGACTTCGCGGGAACCACCTCCAGCAAAGCGGCCACAACCTGATCATTTAGAAGTGCCATGGGGGCCTCAATGGAATCTCGAGGAATTGTTTCGCCTGCATGTCACCGATGATCTCCTCCTTCACGGGATCCCAGGAAATTTTCGTTCCCGTCCGAATGGCGATGTTGCAAAGGTGCAGCAAAGTGGCCGACCGGTGCGCCGCTCTGCCATTGGGATGATCCGTCCCGTCATTCACGCGGCTCTTGACCGCCTCGTCAAACGTTTTCAACTTCTCCGGCTCCCCGGCCTGCTTAAACAACCCCGCCGGCTCCGTCTGATTTCCCTTTTTTCCTCCAAACACCTTCCCCTTCGGCCCCTCAATCATTGCCCGCTCCCCCGCCAGCGCCTCCCCCCATTCCCCGCTCTCCAAAATAATCTCACACCCATCCTGATACTTGATCCGCAGCCAGCCCCACATGCCCGCCGCCTCCGGATGCTGCGGCCAGGGCGCATTCGCCTCCACCTCCACTGGCCCCGCGTCATCTTTTCCCAGCACGTACTGCATCGGATCGATCCAATGCTGCCCCATATCGGTCAATCCGCCGCCGGCATAATCCCAGTAGCCCCGAAAACTCTGATGCACCCGATGCGGGTGATAAGGCTTCCACGGCGCGGGCCCCAGCCACGTGTCATAGTCCAGCTCCCGCGGAACTGGCTGCGGCTCAAGTCTTGTCTTCCCCGACCAGTCCTTCACCTTGAATTCAAACCCCGTAGATTTGCCCAGATAAATCTTCAGCGGCCATCCCAGCGCCCCGCTCTCGACCAATTTCCCATGCCGCGTCCAGAGCCTCCTCCCCTGCGTATTGATCTGCAAAATTCTCCCAAATTTCACCGCTGCCGCGATCATCCGCGGTCCCTCGCGGATGAATCGGTGCATCGGCTTCTCGCCCAAAACGTCTTTCCCCGCCTCCATCGCCGCCATGGCAATCAGCGAATGCCAGTGATCCGGCGTGGCGATGTGGACCGTGTCCACATCCTTCTGCTCCAGCAGCTTGCGAAAATCGGAATACCCGCGGCACCCCTTCCCGGCCTTTTCCACAGCCTTCGCCAGGTGGTTCTTGTCCACATCACACACCGCGACCTGCCGGATCGCCTCTCCCTCCTTGTTTTCCAGCATCGACCGAAACCCCTGTGCCCCTACGCCAATCGTGCCGCGTGTAATCACTTCACTGGGCGCAACAAAGCCAATTCCCCCCAGCACGTGCCGCGGGACGATGCTGAACATCGCCAATCCGGCCGCCGATTGCAGAGCTTTTCTTCGCGTCATCTGGGTAGGTCCGGCTGGGCCGGACATCCTCATTCGTCCGGCCGAGCCGGACCTACGGCAGGGTTTTAATCCTCACATTCCTAAACCACACCGCCTTGTGATGATCCTGCAATCCAATAAATCCCTTTCTCGGAAAATCCTTCAGCGGCTTTTTGTATTTGTTGGCCGTTCCATCCGGATTTTTCCCGGCCTCGCTCCATTTATCCAAATCCATATCGATCACTCGTTCCCCGTTGAGCTCCACCACAATCGCCGGTCCTTTGGCGGTGATTCGCATCGCGTTCCACTCGCCAATCTTCCTCTCCGCGTTCTTCGACGGCTCCAGCGCATCGTAGATGGCCGCGCAGTAATGCTTCTCCATCTTCGTCTTCCCATACGAATCCCAGATCTGCACCTCGATCCCGCTCTGTACATTATCCTTGATATCCGCCGTCCGAACGAACACTCCGGAATTGCACCCCGGCGAACATTTGAACTCCAGCTCCAGAATAAAATCCCCAAATTCCTCCTCCGTCCACAGATCAACGGCCGACTCCTTCCAGGCAATCTCCCCATCTTTAACGACCCAGTAATTCGTCGGATTCAATCTCCACCCCGAAAGGTCCTTACCATTGAAAAGCTCCCTCCACTCCAGCTTCTTTTCCTGAGCCTGCGTTGTCGAGATCATGAGCAAAGCGAGCAGGATCACGCGCACGGTTCACCTCTTCTTCAAAAACTCCTCCCACAACTTCTTCTCCACATACACCGACAATACCACCTGCGGCCGCAGGCCATAGTGCTCAACAATGAACTTGTCCCCCAGCCGCTCCTCCAGTTCCGGCTCCATCAGTCGCGCGCCAATCACCACCGAGGCAATCGAATCCCTGGCCGACGATGTGTTCCAATATTCCACATTCTCAAACCCCCGTAAATACCACGGCAGCGGCCAGCAATCCGAAGTCACCACCCGGATCAACATGCTCCTCCGATAGGGCGAGACCTTGGCCAAATCCTCCAGCCGCGTTACCAGGTCCATGAAATTGCGCGTCGGAGTCGAATAGAGATAAGGATTCAGCCGCTGATCCTGGTAGTTTTTGAAATTGATCCTCCACGCCTGATACGCCAACTGCCCCGCCGGCACAAACAGGATCCCCGCCACGATATATCGCAGCGCCAAATGCGGCATCACGCGAACGATCGTCACCGCCCCCACCCCGGCCAGCAAAATCATCCCGTGCAAAAATCCCAGCAGGCACCACGGCGTTTTATATGGAATCGCCGAGTAAATCAGCATCAATCCGATGGTATGGAACGCCAGGAACCGCAAAAAAACCGCCCGCCCCAGCCTCTCCTCCAGGCTCGGCCAAAGCGCCCGCGCCACTCCCACGATCGCCAGAAAAACGATGAATGCCTCGCTGTGAATCGGCCCCTTCCCATATTTCCAATACAGCAGCAGCCTCAAATAATAATCAAACGGCTTATCGTGCTCCCCCGCCCCCGTCCCGCGCTGCACATAGGTCAAATAAGTTTTCACCGCGTCAATCGGCCCCCGCCAGTTCGTAAACAACCCCGAGAAAAAAATCGCCGCCACGACAAGTCCAACAATCCCCGCTCCCACCAACACCTTCCACCGCAAAATCGGCCTCGCCTCCGGCACCGACCGATCCACCATCTTCGTCCACAGCAACGCCAGGCCAATCCCCACCCCCATCGCCACCAGACTCAAAACCCAGGTCTCCTTGGTCGCATACGCCATCCCCAGCCCAATCGCGCACAATAATGCCCACCTTTTCTTCCCACTCTGCGAATATCTCCATCCACTGCCGATCGCCAGGAAAATAAAAAACACCAGCAGCATCTCATGGATGTAGTACCGGGCATAAAAACTCATCGCCGGCGAAATTGCCATCAGCGCCCCCGCGCACAAACTCTCCGCCCACCCCAGGCCCGGCCGCCGGTCCGTACCACGGGCATCTTGCCCGTGCTTCCTCCTGCCGTAATCCAAGACAGCTATTTCGGTGGGGCGGACATTCTTGTCCGCCAATTGGGGCGGCGATTCCCGTCCTCCATCCGCCACCAGTCTCAGCAGTAGGATTAACCCCACCCCAAACAGCACCGTCACAATTCGATACGTCCCCTCGCTGGTCTGGGCATAACTTTTCGCCCCGCTCATCCACACCACCGGCAGCGTGAAATAATTCAGCGTCGGCCCGTGATACTCCACCGGGTCATAAACGTATTTCTTCGTCTCCCACAGCGAATGAAACTTATCCGCACCAATCGCCTCATCCTGATGCATCGGCCGCTCATTCAAGCCTCTGGCCCAAATCAAAAGCGCCCCGGCCGCAATCAACAGCAAGCCGAGGCGCAAAAGTCGAGGCTGCATCATTCCTATCTTCTATCCTCTATCCTCTTCCCTCTCTACTTCCCCTCCATCCCATACACCTCGATCTCCGTGTAATGGTTCTGATCATCCGACGTATTTCCCTTGCTATAGAACCTCAAATATTTCGCCTTCACCGGCGCCTTGGTCAGATCAATCAGTTTCCCCTCATAGGTCTCAAAAAACTCCCGATCCTTCCCCACGCCCAACCCGGCCGAATTATCCTGATCGTTGTTGAAGATCGTCTTCACCCCATTGATGAAATCCGCATCATCGGCCACCTGCACCACCACATCGCGGTAAATCCGCGGATCGCCGTGCTGATGCCACAGCAGAATGCCATAAATCTCACT
>DASYUA010000179.1:0-18274 GCA_036001665.1 Tepidisphaeraceae bacterium | reverse complement strand
CCAGATGAATGGAGCCAATGGACCGGCGGTCGGTCCAATTGATCTCGAAGGGGTATTGGGCCTGTGCCGAAAGGTAGACGTCGGGGGCGATTTGCTGAGTCGTTGTACCGGTTGGGGCAAATCGCAATGAAACGGTGTATTGATCACTGCCGCCGGGAACGATGGTGCGATCAAATTTGGTCCAGTTGCCGGGCTGGCACCAGAATGGGCTGGAGCCTACCCAGTAGAGATATTTGTGTTGGGTGGCGGTATCGGGGGATGTCAGGAAACCGACGTAAAGAGGTTTGACCACGTCGTCGTTGGTTGCCGCGAGCATGCCGGTTTGCCAGTCGGCGGCGATAACCGTCGGGCCGTCAATGTTATAGCCAACCTTGG
Source organism: Tepidisphaeraceae bacterium (assembly GCA_036001665.1). Taxonomy (GTDB): domain Bacteria; phylum Planctomycetota; class Phycisphaerae; order Tepidisphaerales; family Tepidisphaeraceae; genus JBGPEF01. The sequence continues at coordinate 17,899 of DASYUA010000179.1, read as the reverse complement.
GATCGCTGGCGTCAAAGCCGATTGGGAAATCCGGAAAATGGGCGATGAAGGGGATGATGTTGACGCCGGCCAGCGTATTTTTGAGCGATTTATTGGTGACGGTGATGATCAGATTGAGGCGATCGACATCCTGAACATATTGAGTGACGATCCGGCCCCAGGTGTAGTTGTAAGTCAGCGTGTGGGTCTCCATGTCCCAGGAAGTGGTGAATCCGAGATCGCCACGACCGACCACAGCGGTCCCATCCGGTTTGATGATCTTGTAGTCGTAGATAAAGAAGCCATCCTTGGGGGATGCCGCCAAATCCAGCAGCGCTGTGCCGTTGTAGGTGATGTTGCTCAGGCCGGCAGTGTTGTAGCCAACCTGGAGCGACTGCGAACTGGTGCTGCCGGTGATGGCGTCAGAAGGCATCTCCGACAGGAAATCGAAGGCCACGACGCGATAGTAATAGGCAGTGTTGGGACTCAGGCCCGTATCGTGAAAAGAGGTGATGTTGGGGCCGACGGTGCCGGCCGTGGTCCAGACGGCGGAATCGATGGAGCGCTCAATGCGATGGCCCGATTCAGAGGCGGATTCATCGGTCCAGGCGACGATCAGGGACGTGCTAAAGGTGTTGGTAATATTCAGTCCGGTGGGAGCGGCAACCGGCGCTGGAGTGATGTCGGCTGCGATGACGATGTCGGACGGCGCCTGCGGATCGGTGAGGACAACATCCTCCACCGCGCTGGTGAGCAGTTCGCGCCGCTCCAGCGACTCCATCATAAACCCGTAGGTCTTACGTGCTTTTCTCAACTGCATGCGCATTGCAAGTTCTCCATTTTTCCCAGGCTCGATATGTGACTTACGATTCAAGCGCGCATGCGGCCAATGGGTATTTGTGCCCAATAATGCCCAGGGAATGAGATCGTTCCGTGCGAATGCCCGTGCGAGGGAATATCAGACCTGACCAGTGCCCCACCTTTGTAACGCAGGCGCAACAAACGGGACAGATTGAAACTTCCACAAATCCGCGTCGTCGAAGGACGCATTGACAGCCCTGGATCAGAGTGGCGTCGATGGCGGACCTGGGCGGATTTTTACGAGGTGCTTCACATGAACAAGATGGTGATCAATGCGGCGGCGGCGGTGGTTCTGGGCCTTGGGTTTGCGGCCGGCACGGCGCGAGCGTGCGGGGGGAACGATGGCAGCCGATGTGAAGTGCAGCCTCCACCCGCGGCGGCCACGGCGGCCGCTCCGTCAACTCGTCCTGCGGCCAAGCCGTTGAGCGATCAAGTAAAAAAGGGCCTGAAATGGCTGGTGCAAACGCAGCTTGAGAATGGCGCGTGGGGACAAGGGGAGGAATCCGCTCAAATGGGGACCGGGGATTCAAAGCTCAAAGTCCTGCCGAACGTCGCTGATACCTGCATGGCGGTCATGGCGTTTGTGCGTTCGGGGAATACGCCGGCCGATGGGGAATACAAGCTGAACGTGAACCGGGCCGTGGGGTTCCTGTGCGCGCAGGTGGAAGAGTCGGATAACAAGTCACTGTTCATCACCACGCTGCGCGGCACGCGGACGCAGGGCAAACTGGGGCAGTACATCGACACATTCCTGGCCGCTCAGGTACTGGCGGAGGTCAAAAACCAGATGCCCGATGAGTCGGGCAACAAGCGCGTGAATGATGCGCTGGGGAAGGTGATCAAGAAGATCGAGGCCAACCAGAAAGAGGATGGCCGCTGGGTGAACGATGGCTGGGCGCCGACACTGGCGCAGGCGGCCTGTGCCAAGGCGCTTAATACGGCGTCGGTGAATGGGGCCAAGGTGAACGAGCAGGTGCTGGAGCGGGCAGAGAGATATGCCCAGGCGGATTTCGCGGTGAGCCAGAAGGCGGGAGCCGGGGCAGTGGCCACGAGTGGGGTCGATTCGAGTGGCGCGGGAGTTGGCGGTGCGGTGCTAAGCGGAAGGGCAGGTGCGCTGGCGGGCGAGCCACGCGGCGATGCGGGGGTTGCGCTCTATTCGTCCAGCGCACAGTTGGCAACGATCCAGGCGTCGGCCAAATCCAATGAAGCCAAGCGCGACTATTATCAGAAGATCGCCGATGCTTCGACGACTCAGCCGGAAGCCCGCAAGGCGGCGATAGCGCAGCTCGATCGATTCAAGGAAAACGAAGCCATCCTCGGCAAGGCGCAGGATGCCATTGTGGCCCGGCTGGATGACAAGCAATTTGTGGCGGGATTTGGATCCAACGGTGGCGAAGAATTCCTGAGTCATCTCAACATCGGCGAGAGCCTGTTCCACAAGGGGGGCGCAGACTGGGAGAAGTGGGACAAGTCAATGAGCAGCAACCTGAACAACATCCAGAACGCCGATGGAAGCTGGAGCGGCCATCATTGCATCACGGGGCGGACTTTCTGCACGGCGGCCGCGCTGAATGTGCTCACCATCGATCGCTCGCCAATTCCGGCGGTGGCCAAGGTTGACCTGAAGAAGTAATCTGTCTGCGCCACATCCAGCGTCTCCACTCTGGCTGATTGGCAGCCGGAGGGAGACGCGGATGATTTTGCGTTGACGATGATTTTGAAGCGATTCAATGCGATGCTGCTGGTGTGGCTTCTGCTCTGCGGATGCCATCCCAATCGGTCGCTGCCAACGACTCCCCAGCCCTATCCTGCGCCGACGGAGCTCACGAAGAAAATCAATTCGTCGCTTCAGTCGGCCTCGCGTTTTTTGGTGCAGCATCAATCGCCTGACGGCGCCTGGCGTTCCGAGACTTATGGGTTTTTGAAGGATGGGGCATCTCTGACGCCGCACGTGGCGGTGATTTTGAGCCAGCTTCCGGAGGCGAAATTTCACACGAACGCCGCGGTCGAAAATGCAAGGAAGTTCCTTCGCACGGTGGGACGGGAGAACCTGATTTACCCGGTCTATACCGCTGCTGACCTCAACAAGCTTTTTTCGCATGAGCCGGGGATTCGGTCGCTTTGGCTGGGTCTTTTGGAACAACATCAACTCACCGAATCGCTCGATTGGCGTTTAAGTGACGCGGAATACGGCGGGTGGAGCTACGCGATCAATCCCCCGCGGCGGCCGGCGGATATCAAAAACCGCGGGCCGTGGGATTGGTCGAATCTGTCGGCCACGGCCGCGGCGATGGCGGCCCTGCGTGAGGCGGGCATGAGCGACGCCGATCCGGCCATTTCTCCCGCGCTGCTTTTTGTCGAACGGTGCCAGAATCTGCCGCCGGAGGGGTATCAGGGGGATGAAAAGTTTGATGATGGGGGGTTCTTTTTTTCACCCGCCGAGCCAATTCGCAACAAGGCTGGATCAGCCGGTGCGGATCGCTACGGGCCCAGGTTTAACTCGTATGGCAGCGCGACCGTCGATGGGATTTTGCTTCTAATGGATTGCGGATTGCCGGCGGATCATCCACGTATTGAGGCTGCGCGTGTATGGTTCGCGAAGCGATTCGATGTTGAGCACAATCCCGGCACTTTCGTCCCCGCCAATGAAGATTTGCGCGATGCGACCTATTTTTATTACTGCCGTGGCCTGGCGCGGGTCATGCAGCGGCTGGGTTGGCGGCAGTGGCAGAAGGATAAACAGTCCATCGACGGGGCATCGGCGATAATCGAGGCGCTCCTCAAACGCCAGCGGCCCGATGGATCATGGGTAAATTCGTTCACCGATGGACGCGAGGATGATCCGCTCGTGGCGACGCCCATGGCGGCCGAGGCTCTGCGGCTCTGCATGCAGATCATCAATTCCCCGGCCCGTCCGGCAACCAGGCCGACCAGCAATCCCATGGCCGCCATTCTCAAACCCGCCGGGGCGCTGGTAACCTCAGCAAATGCCTTCGGGAATTGGCCTGGTTTTGGCGCTGCTGATCCTGCCTGGCTTGGTCTTGATCATCGCCCTGGTGGCGGCCGTGATTTTCCGTTCCTCCAAATCCGAGACGTCCGCCGCCCAGCCGCAAGACGACGGCCCCGGCCGCTATCGCATCGCCGGATCAGGCGGCGATGGCCAGGAGATCTCGGCGATCATCGAGGCCCAAAGCTGGGCCGATGCCTGCCGCCAGGCTGAGGATCGGGGGATTGAAGTGACTGTCGTGCAGCGACTCATTGGGTGAAAATCGGTCAATGATGGAATTCAGCGGCGGAATCAGCCTCATCGCTATCATCCTGCCGATTGGTCTGCTGGTTTTGGGGTTCGCGCTGATAAAGATCGGATTCTGGCCGAGGCGCAAGGGCAAAATGCCGCATTGCCCGGAGTGCGGGTATGCGCTGGTGGGGAATCAAAGCGGGACTTGTCCGGAGTGCGGCAGGCCGTGGACGGAGGCAACCACTGTGCGCGGCGAGAGGCATCGCAGCAACGGGATCGGATTCGCCGGAGTGGCGGTGGCGCTGCTGGGCTTGTCGATTGGCGGCGGAGTCTGGCTGACGGACATCAACTGGTATCACTATTTGCCGGTGAGTCTGATCGTTGGTGACGCGGGTTCTTCTGACCCCACCGTGGCCAGGCAAGCCTGGAATGAGCTGGCGCGTCGGCGGGCGATTGCGCCGCTGCCCGATAGTGTCGAGACAAAGCTCACAGAAATCGCGCTCAAGGAACAGGCCAGTGCCTCACCCGGGCCGATGCTCGATGCGATGCTGGAATTCGTGGGACAGCGGTTCCTGGATAAAAAACTCACCGAGCAGCAGGCCGATCGATTCTTTCTCGACTCAGTCAATCTATCCGTGCACACCCGATCGATGGTATCTGCCGGAGATGTCGTTCCGGTGCAGGTTCGCACCAGGGGGCGCGGGCCCAGCGCAGGCTGGTCCTACCGGCTGACTCTCAAAAAACTGAAAATAGGTGAGCGGACCATCCAGATGGGCAGCTCGATGGGCGGCAGCGGAATCGGCGGCGCCGGCTCGTTCACAACCTATGAGAATGGACAGCCGGCTGGACAGTATCCGGTCGAGGCACAGGCTCTGGTGGAGATTTTTCACGCCCCGAACACCGGAACGGCCGCGCCGCTGTGGTCGAGGGAACTCACGCTGAAAACAACGTTGAAAGTGGTGTCGCAGAGCCCGGACGACATGGTGAGCCTGGCGGACCGGCCGCAGCTTGCGGAGCAAATCAGGCGGAGCATCAAAATCGAGAGATTTACCCGACAACCCGACGGCAGCTACGAAATGAGCATTCACATCGAAAAACCGCCGATCGATGCGGCGTTTTCAGTATTCGCTCGGGCCGCGGGCAAGGAATTTCGTCTGGGCGATATCGCCGTCGACACGAAAACGACGATGACCTCCTTCCTGCATCCATCCAACATCGGCGAGATTCCGCCGGGGAAAGTTGTGGTCATTTTGCGGAGCGATGCGGGCATAGCGCGAAAGACGATCGAGCTGGTTGAGATATGGAAGGGCGAGATCGTTCTTGATGATGTGGAGCTGACGGAACAGAAGAAGTGATCAACTGGCGAGGCCGGCCATGAGGCGGCCGATTTTGTCGATTCCATCGCCGGGGAAATCGGTCATGCTGAGTCTCTCGCCGTAGAGCACCGCGACGCGGTCGCTGAGTTTGAAAACCTCATCCAGCTCGCTGCTGATGAGCAGAATCCCAGCGCCGCCGGCGCGGTGGGCCAGCAATTGGTCGTGGACAAAGCGAGTGGCGGCGATATCCAGGCCACGGGTGGGATTCATGGCGATGACGAGCCTGGGGTTCGCAAGCCCCAGCTCGCGGGCCAGCACCACTTTTTGCTGATTCCCGCCGCTGAGCGTGGAAATGGGAGTTTGAATCGCGCTGGTGCGGATATCAAATTGTCCAACGAGCGCGGCGGCCGATTCGCGGACGCGACGCCAGCGCATGATTCCGCCCTGAGAGAACGGCGATGCGCGGTGGTGTTTGAGGACGAGATTCTCGGCAATCCCCATCGAACCGACCAGGCCCTCGCGCTTCCGATCATTGGGAATGTGTGCCAGGCCGAGTTGGAAGCGAGCGATGGGATCGAGGTCGGAAATATCGCGATCGAGCAGGAAGATTTGGCCTTGATCCAATGGGCGAAGGCCAATCATTATTTCCGCGAGTTCCTGCTGGCCATTCCCATCGACGCCAGCGATGCCGACGATTTCGTTGTGAATTTCGAGCGAGATCGAGCTCAGGCCGGGGGCAGAGATGTTAACCAAACCCAACACAGGACCGTTCGCTGAAGCGGGCCCTTCGCGTTTTTGGACTGGTTCCTCGCGGAACTCCGCTCCAACCATGATCGATGCCAACTCTGATTCGGTCGCCTTGGCGGCCGATCCCTCCCAAACCACCCGACCTCCCCGCAGCACTGTCAACGCGCCGCAAATGCTCAACACCTCGCGCAGCTTATGGCTGATGAACACGACGCTCTTTCCCTGCTCGCGCAGACGGCGGATGGCGACAAAAAGCTGTTCGGCTTCCTGCGGCGTCAGCACGGCCGTCGGCTCATCAAGGATCAGCAGATTCACGTCCCGCCAAAGAGCCTTGAGGATTTCCACGCGTTGCTGCCGGCCGACCGACAATTCCTCGACGCGCGCCAATGGATCAACTTCGAGATTCAAATCCTTCGCGAGTTTTTCCAGCCGCCCCGCCGCCGACGCCCGATCGAGCAACATTCCCTCGCGCTGATCCCCCAGCAGCACATTGTCCAGCACGCTCATCGCGCCGGCGAGATTGAAATGCTGGTGCACCATGCCGATCCCATTGGCGATGGCATCGCGGGGCGAGCGGATCTCAACAGGCCGGTCGTCGACGCGGATTTCCCCACGACTGGGCTGAACCATTCCGTAAAGAATGTTCATCAGCGTGGATTTACCAGCGCCATTCTCGCCGAGCAGCCCGTGGACGGAGCCAGGCGCGATGGTCAGCGAGACATCATTGACGGCAGTGACGCCGACGAAATCCTTGGTGATGTGCCGCAATTCAATGGTGGGCATGAGGGATGAGGTGAGCCGGGTCGGCTTCTGACGTGACCTGCGTGGCGGCCGCAAGATGATCCGCCCAGAATTGATCGAAGCTCCGCTCCATCGAAAAACGCGATGCCCGCTGCGCGGCGGTGCGCGACATTCGCAAACGCGCCGGCTCGTCGTTGAGCAACTGCTCAATTGCATCCACCCACGCTTTCGCGTCATTCCCGGGCAACACGCGCCCGGTGACGCCATCATCCATCATTTCCTGCGGCCCGCCCTCGTCGCTCACCAGCACCGGCAGCCCGCACGCCTGGGCCTCCATCACCACCTGGCCCAGCGTGTCGGTGCGCGAAGGGAAAAGGAGCAGGTCGGCGTTGCGATAAAGCTGCACAAGCTGCTCATCGCCATGGATCCCCGGGAAATATGCGGGTAGTCGTGATAGTTCTCGCTGCATCTGGGCTCGATATGGACCATCCCCAACGATCATCAGCGCGACATCGTCCCGCCGTGCACATAGACCAGCGAACGCTTCAACGAGCATCGGCAGATTCTTCTCCACGCTCACCCGGCCCACATACAGCAGCCGCAAAGGCTGGCTTATTCCATGCGATTTCCACAGCGATTCATCCTTCGGGCCCGGACTGAATTTACCGGCATCCACCGCGGGATAAATCAAGCCCAATTTGCCCGATCCGATTCCCAGTTCAGAAAGTGATGCTCGATAAGTCTTGCTTCGCGCCAGCACGCGATCCATCCGGCCATAAAACCACTGCATGTATTGCAAAACCCCCCGCGCCACCCGGGCATCGCCGCTCAATTGTTCCGAATACGCCGGAAAATCCGTGTGATACGTCGCCACCAGCGGCGCCCGCAGCATCCGCGCGGCCAGCCACCCGCACAGGCCCATCGGGCCCGGCGTGCTGATGTGAATGACATCGAATTGCTCCTGCTCGGCGCGCTTCAGCACATCCAGCAGCGGCGGGAGGTGAAGGCGGATTTGTGAATAGCAGGGCAGGGCATATGACGCCAGCGGCATGAAGTTGATTCGGCTTTCGATCTGTGTCGGCTGCGCAGAACAAGTCATGATGGTCAGGTTCCGTCCATGCCGCCGCGCCTGCGCGGACATGTCGCGGAGAAATCGGCAGACGCCGTTGACCTCATCCAAGGTGTCGGTGAACAAACCCACCTTCAACGACTCGGCCGCCGGCGCGCGCGGCTCACCGGTCAATTCGCGCAGCAGGCGCCGCTCCTTGTTCTGATGAAACATCGCGAAGTAGTAGGGGAGCAGCACAAATTGCTGCGCCAGTGCCGCGGAAATCAAATCGAAAAGCCCATGAAAACTGGCTCGATCGATGGCGCTGGAAATGCCCTCGGCGATCTGCGCGCTGATCTCCCGGTTCATTTCCGACACCAGCGAAAATATTTCCTCGTGCTCGCCAAGCGGCGGCAAGCCGTGCTTCAGCGCCTCCAGGAGCGATGGATGATTCGGGAAATGCCGCCGGGCGGCGGCGGCAAAGAGCTCGCCGATGGCCGGAGCATTGCGTACGCTCCTTCGCCGCTTAAATGGCCATAGCGCCCCAATCGCCCTGGTCATTTTCGCCGTCAAACCGGCCGTTATTTTCTCCCCCACCATCGCCTGCACCATCAGCGCTGGGCCGTTCAATTTGGTGCCCGGCTTCACCACCTCTCGCCCGTAATAGCGCACCGCCACGCTGTAAAAAGTGTGCGCCAGCTTGAGAGCCGATCCGGCCTCGCCGCCCGGCCGGCATCGGCCGTTCCTCAGACATCGAAGAATTTCTTCGACAGAGTCGGCCTCCGCCGCAAGTTCCGTCCACGTCCTCCCCACATTCAACAGCCCATGATCGTCGCTCCCCCCGGTGCGCGATTTGGTCCACGGCTCCGCCCAGCGCGGCCGCAGCCGATGCTTCTCGGCCAGCCGCGCAATCTGCCGCTCATCCAGTTGATCCAGCAGCGGCTCAAACGCCTCGCGATGCAGCGGGCTGTGGGCGCCGTTGAGACATTCAAAACCCTTGAACAGCAGCATCAGCCGCTCGAGATGCCATCGTTGGAGCTTCTCGTTCTGCCGATAAAGTGGATGCGCCACCGCGTGCGCCAGTTGCCGCTCCTCCAGATATTCGGCCACGCGATAAATATCGCCCGCCCGTCTCTGAAGCTCATCGTGATCCTTCCCCGTCAACCCCCACACCACGATGTGCATCGCGCAGCCGTCTTCTGGAAATTTGCAGCTCAGTTCCTCGCCCACGATCACATCCGGCCGCCCGGCTATCGTCTGCACACCCTCGATGCTGTCATGATCGGTGATCGTGACGAAGTTCATCCCCCGCGCTTTCGCCTGCGCATAGACAGCCGCTGGCTCGCTGTATGACTCTGGACACTTCAGCGCCCGCAGCACCGTATCCGTGGGCCGATTGCTGGCCAGACTGTGGCAGTGGAGATCGATGCGAACCGGAGCAGGCGAGTTGTTGTGCGATGGGCTCACGAGGCATTTCCTCGCCCGCATTTTACTTGAGCGTCACCCTTTTGACGCCGCCACGAGCGATTCAAGCGTCTTACGCGCCTTGCCACTGTCAATCGCCGCGGCCGCCGCGGCAATTCCCCGCACCAGATCCGGCTGATTTCCAGCGATTACCAATCCGGCCGCCGCATTCAGAAGTGAAATCTCCCGCATCGGGCCCTCTTCCCCCTCGAGCACGCCCCGCAGCGCCTTGGCCGCGTCATCGACGTTGTCCACGCGTAAGTCGGAGATTCGCGCGTAAGGAATTCCGACATCCGCCGGGTCCAGCGACCAGGTCTGCACCTCCCCATTCTTCAACTCGCTGATTCGCGTCGGCCCCAGTGTGGAAAGCTCATCCAGTCCATCCTCGGCATGAACCACCCACGCCCGCACACTGCCCAACTCCTTAAGCACCCCGGCAAGCCGATCGGTCAATTCGGCCGCGAACACGCCAAGCAGTTGATGCCGCGCCCGCGCGGGATTGGTCAGCGGTCCAAGCAGATTAAAGACCGTCGGCACTCCCAGCGAAGTTCGCGCCCCCGCCACGTGCTTCATCGCCGGATGATGATAACGGGCGAAGGCAAAGCAGATGTTGGCCCGTTTCACACATTCACAAAGCTGCTGCGGCGAAAGCTCCAGCTTCACCCCCAGTTTCTCCAGCACGTCGGCCGAGCCCGATTTGCTTGTGGCCGAGCGATTGCCATGCTTGACCACTTTCACTCCCGCGGCCGCCACGATGAGCGCGGCCGCGGTCGAAATGTTAAACGTGCCGCGCTGATCGCCGCCCGTCCCGCACGTATCGATGATGACATCTTCCCCCGCGCACGGAATGTTGACCGCCTTCTCGCGCATCACTGTCGCCGCGCCAACCAGCTCTTCAACGGTGCTCCCCTTCGCAGCCAGTCCCACCAGCAGCCCACCAATCTGCGCATCGCTGGCCAGCCCCGACATGATGTGCAAAAACGCCTCGCGGGCCTCAGCGCGGGTCAGATCCTCACGCCGACAGAGCTTCAGGAGTATTTCGTGCAGCGGTACCGACATATCCCACTATTGTATGTGCGATCCATCACTCGACGATTTTCGCGCCGGCCGTGGCCGTGCTCACGAAAGCAGCCGGCGATTTGCCGAACTTGTCGCGATAGGCCCGGGTCACGTGCTCCAACACTCCCTCCACCGCCTTTGGCTGCGCCAGGGCGACGATGCACCCGCCGAAACCGCCGCCCGTCATTCGCGCGCCATAAACACCTTTGACTTTCATCGCCTCGCCCGACAGAAAATCCAACTCCGGCGAGCTGACCTCATAATCATCGCGCAGTGACTGATGGCTGGCCGCCATCAGCTCCCCGACCTTCTCATACTCCTTTCGTCCCAGCATCCGCGCTGCCTCCTGCGTCCGCGCATTCTCGCTGACGACGTGCCGGCACCGCCGCCACACCACGTCGGACAAATGCCCTTTCGCATCTTCGACCATCGACATGGTTACATCACGCAAGGCGCGTATCGCGGCATTCTGCTTTCGAAAATAAGCCACGCCTTCCTCGCACTGCTTTCGCCGCGTCGCATATTCGCCGGTTGACAGCTCGTGCTTGACCATGCTGTTGACGATCACCACCCGCAGCTCGTTTGGATCCAGCGGCACGAATTGTTTGGAAAGATCGCGGCAATCCAGCAGCATCACCTGCCCCGCGCGGCCGCTGATGACGATGGTCATGTCCATGATGCCCACCGGCGCCCCGGCGTATTCATGCTCGGCCTTCTGGCACAGCAGCGCCAGCCGCGACATGTCGATATCCAGGCCCCCCAGTGCCAGGAAGCAGAGTGCGGTCGCCACTTCCACGGCCGCGCTGCTCGAAAGTCCCCCGCCGACAGGCAATGTGTTGGAAATCAGCGCATCCATTCCCGTCAGCGGAATTCCCGCCGCCAGCAACTCCGCCGCCACCCCCCGCGAATAATTGGTCCAGCGCTCCGCCCCTTTCACCGGCTCGATCTTTTGCGCCAGCGAGAACTCCGCGATCTGCCCCGCAAAGGCGCTCGATGCCAGTCGCACCTTCGGCTCATCGCTCCCACGGCACACCATTCGCACTTCCGGCTCGATGGCCATCGGAAAAACGAATCCCTCATTGTAGTCGGTGTGCTCCCCGATCAGGTTCACCCGCCCAGGCGCACGCACCACATGCAGCTTCCCGCCCGCCCCGAAAATGGCCTCAAAATCGCGCTTGATCGCGGCGTACGGAGAATCCATCGAACGGCGACTTTAAGAGGGGCCACAGCAGCGGTCAAGCTTCACAATCATTGCCTGCGCGACTCACGCCGCCGCGCCATTGACGCAAAGCTCGCCCTACTTCGTCGCGTCCTTCACCGCATCACCGGTCTTCTCGGCCGCCTTGTCAACCTTCTCGGCCGCCTTCTTGGCGCCTTTCTCCGCATCACGACTGGCATCCTTCGCTGAATCCGCGGCCTTATCGATGGCCTTCTCGGTGTCGCTGCGATCGTCGCAACCCACCACCGCCATCCCGCCCAAACCCAGTGACAACATCAACATCGCCTGCATTGCCTTGCTCATAACGACTCCATGGTCTGCTCAAACCCATTGTTGGCGCATCGGAACGACTGCGCGCACGATTTGCATCGCAAGAATCGTGCCGCGTCCGCCTATCGCAGGAGTTCAACCCCCGGTGGCCGAACCCAGCCATATCGGCGTGCCCAAGCACGCCTTGCTGTCAGATTGGTCATGTCGTCACGATCTCGCTACCATTGCTTTCCAGACATGCCCCAGCGCGTGACGTCCCACACCGGCAAATTCCTCGTTCTCGACGGCCCCGAAGGCTCTGGCAAATCCACGCAAGGGCAACTTCTGCGCCAGCGACTCCAAAGTCTCGGCCAGGAAGCAATCCTCGTCCGCGATCCCGGCAGCACCCCCACCGGTGAGCAGATTCGCGCCCTCCTCCTCAATCCGGCCAGTGGCGACATCAACATGCGCTGTGAAATGCTCCTCTACATGGCCGCCCGGGCACAAATGATGGCTCAAATCATTCTGCCATCGCTTCATTCCGGCCAAACCGTCATTTGCGACCGCTTCGTCTCCTCCACTTTGGCCTATCAGCTGGGCGGCGATGGTCTGACATCCGACGACATCCGCAAAACCGCCGCCATCGCCATTCGCGACCGCTGGCCCGACCTGACCATCATCCTGGATCTCCCGGTTGAGCAAGCGATGTCGCGGATCAATCGTCAAAAGGATCGCATCGAGCAGCGTTCCCGTGAGTATCACGAACAAGTCCGCCGGAACTATCTCGATCAGGCCGCCGCCGATCCAAAACACTATCGTGTCATCGCCGCCGACCGGCCCCCGGAAGCAGTTCATGCGGACATCTGGAAGGAAATCAGCAATCTCTGATGATCACTCTCGCCGACATCTTCGGCCAGGACGCCGCCGTTAACTGGCTGACCCAGGCCTATGCGGAAAATCGGCTCCCCCATGGCCTGATCTTCGCCGGGCCGACCGGCGTGGGCAAAGCTACCGCCGCGCGGGCCCTCGCGGCCGTTTTTCTCTGTGAAAAACCAAAATCCGCCAATCCCCCAACCCCCTGCGGCAAATGCCCATCCTGCACCATCTTTGCCACCGACAATCACCCCGACTTACACGTCATCTACAAGGAATTGATCCGTCTAACCAAGCCCGATTCAGTCGCCAGGGACCTGGCCGTTGATGTGATGCGCGATTACCTCCTCATCCCCGCCGCCCGCAAGCCAAACATGGGGCGCGGGAAGGTCTTCATCATCGAGCAGGCGGATTTGATGAACCCCCAGGCCCAAAACGCCTGCCTCAAAACCCTCGAAGAGCCCGAAGGCCGCAAACTGATCATTCTTCTGACCGACCAGGTGAATTCTCTCCTCCCCACCATCCGCAGTCGCTGCCAAACCGTCAATTTCGGCTGCCTTCCCGAACCTTTGGTCCACAAAGAGCTCGAAAAGCGCGGCTTGAACAAAACCGATGCCGCCGATACCGCCGCGTTCACCGATGGATCCCTCGGCGTCGCCCTCCGCTGGCACGAGGAGGGAATCCTCCCTCACGCCCGGGAGCTGCGCAAACGCATTGATGCCCTCATCGCCGGCAAAGGGGCCCAGGATCTGCCCGAATGGCTAAAAGCCGCCGCCGACGATTATGTCGAGCGCCAGATCAAGCGCGACAAAGCCACGAGCAAGACCCAGGCGACCCGCGATGCTCTCATGATCTATTTCCGCCTCGCCGCCCAGCGATTCCGCAGTCACCTGGCAGAAACCGATGATCCCGACCAGTTGGAACACGCCTGCGCCGCCATCGACGCCCTGGCCCGCTCCGAGCAGTTCCTGGAGTCTAATGTCAATATTCCCTTGATTTTCCAGCAGCTTGCTGTGACATTAGACCGGCTGTTCGTCCGGGCGCTGCACTCCGCACGGCACGGCTCCCAACCGCGATGAAAGGCGGTTGGGAACCCTGGGCATCGACCCGCTCGCATTCCCGATCTTTCGGCAGGCTCCCTTCCGTTAGCTAACGAATTGGCCAATGGGATGTCTGTCCAGGCTGGCGGATTCCCTCTGCGATCGTCGGCGCGACGATAAGGATCGTATGAGCTTTATTGACTTGCCCGTCCTCCAGGCCCCCCCGGTGTTGAAGCCCCCCAGCTCCCTGGTCGTGCGCTACGGCCACATGCGGATGATGGGCGAGTTCCCTTACGACGGCGACACTCGCCCCGGCTGCGGCGCCAAGGTGGTCATCCGCACCAAGCGCGGGACCGAACTGGCGGAAGTCGTCACCACCACCTGCACCAACGGCGGCTGCGCCAAATCGGTTACCCGCGACAAGCTCATGGAGTACATCGAAAACTCCGGAGGAAATGACTATCCCTTCTCCACCGAAGGCCGGGTCGTCCGCATCGCCACTCCCGAAGATCATCAGCGCCAATCCGCACTTGAAGCCCAAAGGCCGGAATATATTGCCGCCTGCAAAACGCTCATCCGCGAGCTGGAACTGCCCATGAAGCTGGTTGAGGTCGAGTTGCTCATGGGCGGCGAAATGGCCACCTTCTTCTTCATGTCCGAGCAGCGCGTCGATTTCCGCTCGCTCGTCAAGCACCTGGCCGGCCGATTCCGCACGCGGATTCAGATGCACCAGGTCGGCGCCCGCGATGAGGCCCGTCTGGTGGCCGACTATGAAACCTGCGGCCAGCATTGCTGCTGCAAACAGTTCCTCAAGGTCCTCAAACCCATTTCCATGGGCGCGGCCAAGATGCAGAAGGCCACGCTCGACCCCAACAAAATCTCCGGCCGCTGCGGCCGCCTCAAATGCTGCCTGCGCTACGAAGAGACCACCTACGAAGACCTCAAGCGCAAACTCCCGCGCATCGGCTCGCGCGTGCGGACATCAGAAGGCGTTGGTTCTGTCGAGGAGACCATGATCCTCACCCAGCTCGTCAAAGTCCGCCTCGACAATTCCGAGCGCATGCTGGCCGTAGCCAATGAGGAATTGCTCGAACGCGACCTGCCCCAACTCCCCCGCGATCAACGCCGCGAGGATCCGCGCGATGCGCGCGATTCCCTGCCCGCCTCATTCGAGCCACACCGTCCTGCGCCGCCGCCCTCCGCCAGACCGTCGGAGCCCAGGCCGCCAATTGATGCCGAGCTTGATCATGAGTTCGATCCTGCGCGACTGCCCGCGGACGATGATGATATTCCTCCCTCCTCCTCTCCCAATCCACCTCGCGCGCAACCCCCCTCACAACCCCCGCCCCAAAACCGTCCTCCCGGCATGGGCGCTCTAGGCCGCTCCCGCCGTCGCGGCCGCGGCCGTGGTCCCGGCAGCGCGCCGCATTCACCCTGACCTCCGCCCCGATCGGCTTCACAGAACCAACAATTAGTCGTTCTCTCCAAACCTTCCTGCAACGCACGATGTCGCCCGTTTTCTTCTGGACTTACAAATCTCTGCTGTGACAATGGTTGACGTCAACAGAGGGCAGGATCTGATTCGGTTGCATTTCAACGGCCGCGTCTTGGAAGTGCGGCGTTCTCCCCTCGTGTAGCACCCTTTTCAAACACGGCCGTATTTGGCCGGAAGGTCGGGCAATGAGCCGAATCGTTTCCTCTCTCAAGTTCCCGGGCAATCGTCATCGAAAACACGCGGCCACGCTGGCTTTGGCCTGCGCTCTGTCATTGGCCGCGCTGCCCAGCGCCCGCGCGGTGGACATCACCTGGGATGGCGGAGGCGCCAGCCCGCTCTGGACCGACCTCGGAAACTGGTCCGGTGGGCCTCCGGCTCCCTTCAACGACGCCTTCATAGGCTCCGGATTTGCCTCGGGAACGGATCTCGTCCTCAACGGTCCTTCGACCATCAAGTCGCTGACCATCAATACCGCCACCGCCTTCAGCATCGGGCGCACCGTGATCAATCAGAATATCTATCTTGCGCTGGACACCGGCAACCTCACCCGACAGAACGTATCCGGCGCCGAAGCCGAACAATTCCTCGACATCGACGTCATCCTCGGCGCTAACGGCGTCTGGAACATCGCCGGCTCCAATTCCCTGACGGTCCGCGGCTACATCAATGAGTTTATCAACACCACGCCGAGCCTGACCAAGACCGGCACAGGGACACTGGTGCTTCGCGCCACCTCTCAGTTTGCCCTCTCTGGCCACTACGATGGCACAACCAGCCTCAATCAGGGACGCATCCGTCTTGTCAACAACGGTGGAATCGGCGAGGGCACGGTGACCGTCGCCGACGGAGCGACACTCGAAATGCAGTCGCATCCGAACGGTCCGGACTCCCCGCTGCGCCTGACCGGCTTTGGCGTCGATCTCCTTTTTCCGGTCGGCAGCCACGACGGCGCACTGAAGAACATCTCTGGCGACAGCGCCTGGGATGGCCCCATCACGCTCTTGTCCGACTCCAGCATCAACGTCGAAGC
The DNA here is from genome assembly GCA_036001665.1 of Tepidisphaeraceae bacterium. Taxonomy (GTDB): domain Bacteria; phylum Planctomycetota; class Phycisphaerae; order Tepidisphaerales; family Tepidisphaeraceae; genus JBGPEF01. The sequence continues at coordinate 1,540 of DASYUA010000179.1, read as the reverse complement.
CGACAGTTTGACTCTTAACGGCGGGATCGGTGATGGCGCTGGCACCTTCGAGTTGATCAAATTCGGCGGTGGTGACCTGATCCTCCCCGTGGCCAGCACACACGGTGGCGGCACGACCGTCAACGGCGGTCGGTTAATCATCTCCAACGGAGGCGCCCTGGGTAGCGCTGGCACAACCAGCGTTGGCATCAATGGCATCCTCGGGCTCAAAGGCGACATCTCCGTCCCGCGCCCGATTTCCCTCAGCGGCGCCAATTTGGGTGGGACGGCGAGCCTCCAGAACCTCGAAGGCAACAACACCATCACCGGCTCGATCACACTGGTGGGCAACTCGGCCATCTCCACCGCCGCCACCACCACCCTGACCCTCACTGGACTCATCAGCGACAACGGCAACGCTCGCACTCTCACCAAGCTCGGCGGCGGCACCCTGATCCTCAACCACACCAACAGCTTCACCGGAGGCATGATCGTCTCGGAAGGAACGCTTCAGCTCGCGTTGCTCACGGCCATCGCCAGCGGCACGACCACGACCGTTGAAAGTGGCGCATCCGTCGAACTTCCCGGCGGCCTCACCGTCACCCGGCTCGTGCAGCTCAACGGCGGCGGCTTCTCGAGCAAAGGCGCGCTTTCCAGCGTCGGCAACAACACGTGGAACGGCGGCATCGTCCTCCAATCCAACTCCTCGGTTGGCGCAGAGGCCGATGGCACATTTACGATCTCCGGCGCAGTTTCCGGAGCGTTCACGCTCTCCAAGGTTGGTCCCGGCACATTGGTGCTCAACAACGCCGCCAACAGTTTCGGCAATCTCAACATCAACGCCGGCATTCTTGCTGTTTCGACCCCCAACGGCATCCCGCCCGCGTCCACAGTCGCCGTCACCGCCACCGGAGCGGCCATCGAGCTATCAGGTAATGCGACGATCAACCGCCCCCTGAGCCTCAAGGGCGACGGTATTTCCGACGGCGGCGCGCTGCACAACGTCGCCGGCAGCAACACCTGGTCCGGAAACCTGGCGCTTCCGTCCGCGGCCAGTGTGCGTGTGGACACCGCCACCGCCCTGGTCCTCTCCGGCGCTATTTCCGGCAGCGGCGCGCTGACCAAATCCGGCGCTGGCATGCTGACCCTCACCGGCGCCAACACCTACACGGGCGTCACCACCCTCGAAGAGGGAGTGCTGCGGCTGCAAAACAGCAGCGCCCTGGGCTCCACGCCCAACCTGCACGTTCTGGCCGGCGCGGCGGTCGAAATCCAGAATGACATCGATGTTCCAAGGCCGCTGATCGTCTCCGGCTCGAGCATCCAGAGCACAGGTGCACTGCGCAGCCTCGCAGGCGCGAACACTTTCTCCGGCCCATTGACCCTGGAGAACCACCTCACAATCGGCGTCGACACCGGCAGCACGTTAACGCTTGGCGGCGCACTCTCCGACGGCGCAGGCGTCTTCACCCTCACAAAAGTCGGCGCGGGCACGCTGGTCCTCGGCAATGCCGCCAACACCTACGACGGCGGCACGTTTGTCAACGGTGGCACGCTCTCG
>DASYUA010000178.1:0-44521 GCA_036001665.1 Tepidisphaeraceae bacterium | reverse complement strand
ATACTCGCCCCAAAAGGCGTTCCAGGGCGTCCATCGCGATGAACCCAATGTGACCCTCTCCCACAACCCCGACTCCATCTTCTCCCTCGCCCGCCATGGCGCTCACTTCGTCCTCGCTGGCCACACCCACGGCGGCCAAATCCGCATCCCCATCCTCGGCTCCCTTGTCCTCCCCGTACGCTTTAAACAGTACGACCAGGGCCTCTTTGACGTCCGCGGCGCCAAACTCTACGTCTCCCGCGGCGTCGGCTGCCGAGTCCCGGTTCGTTTTCGCTGTCCCCCTGAAGTAACGACTTTCACCCTCACCCGGGGCTAGAATGGTTGACCCGCAGAAAGGGCTCTATGCCGGCCATCGACATCTCCGCCAATACGCGCATCCCCCAGCTCATTCATCTCATGGAGTCCGTCCGCGATTTCCGCGATCCCAATGAGCTCGTCCGCGCCTTCGTCAACGGGCTCAACCGCGCCTATTCCGACCGCGCTTACGTTCAAATCTCCACCCGCGGCCTCAAACCCGGCGAATATCAAATCCAGCGCATCCTCAGCGAAGACGGCGTCGATCTCATCGACCACGGCCTCAATCTCCTGGCCGCACCCCTCAGCCACGGCGGCGTTCTTGGCCAAATCACCGCCACTTCTCAGCCCCAGCTCCTGCACAACGTCGATCTTCGCCACGAGCCCCCGCTCGATGGCAGGCTCGCCCCATACCGCTCCCTGATCGCCGTCCCTGTCCTCAAAAACGACTTCGCCATCGACTGGGTTGCTCTGCTTCAAACCCAGCCCTGCGCATTCACCGAACAGGACCTCGAAGATCTGATCATGCGCGCCAACCTGCTCAGCATGATGGCCACCAACCTCATCACCAGCAACCAGCTCCGCCTCGCCAACGCCCACATCCAGGCCGAAATGGAGCAGATCGCCCGTATCCAGCGCGCCCTCCTTCCCGACCATCTCCCCAAAATACCCGGCCTGGAGATTGCCACCAGCTACCACACCTTCGACGTCGTCGGCGGCGATCTCTACGACTTCGCCGCATTCCGCAAGGATGGCCAGATCAACGACGATCGCTGGGCCTTTCTGATCGGCGATGTCTCCGGGCACGGCCCCGCCGCCGCCGTCGTCATGGCCATGTTCCACGCCATCATCCACACCTACCCCGACAACCCTAAAGGCCCCGGCGAAGTCCTCCGCCACGTCAACCGCCATCTCTTCGCCAAGAGCATCGACAACTCCTTCGTCACCGCCTTTCTCGCTTTTTACGAGCCGCGCACCCGCGAGCTGATCTACGCCCGCGCCGGCCACAATCCGCCCCTCCTCAAGGAATTTCCCCATCGCGGCCAGGCCCGCCAGCTCGACGCCGTCGGCGAAATCCCCCTGGGCATCATGGACGACGTCCAATACAGCGAATCCTCCGTCATCCTCCACCCTGGCCAAACCCTCATCCTCTACACCGACGGCATCACCGAAGCCAAGCGCCCCGGCGGCGAAATGTTCGGCGTCGAAGGCATCGAACGCTCCCTCATCCACTGCTCCGGCGCCCCCGAGTGCGCAATTAGCCACATCACCGAAGCCCTCAAGGAACACCAGGTCAACATTCGCCCCAACGACGATCAAACCGTTGTGGTGATGCAGGTCGTCTAGCCGACGCACTTCCCGACCGATTGACGTCGCCTGCAAACCCGCTATTGTCTTTGATTACTCAAAATCAGGACAACGAATGCCAAAAATAGGACTCCGCTTTCTCACGCTGGGATTTCTCAGCGCTGCCTGTTGCGGTGCTGCCGGGGCCGCCAACAAATCCGAATTCAATCTCTTCAATCCCACTCCCCCCGACCTGATGCGCGAAATGTCCACCGACCGCCCAGACAAAACCGAAAGCCCCTACACCGTCGATGCCGGCCACATGCAGATCGAAATGGACCTCGCCACCTACTCCTACGACCGCCGCAACCCCGCCCACTCAGCCACCCGCACCCAATCCCTCAACATCCTCCCCACCAACCTCAAACTAGGCCTCTTTAACAACCTCGACATCCAGCTCGTCTCCGAAAACTTCCTCTGGCTCCGCGAAGAAAATCTCGACACCAATCAGGCCAATGAAACCACCGGCGCAGGCGACACCACACTCCGTCTAAAGCTGAATCTCTGGGGCAACGACGGCGGCGCATCCGCCTTCGCCCTCATGCCCTTCATCACCTTCCCCACCGCCTCCGCCGGACTCGGCGTCGATGACACCGAATTCGGCCTCATCGTCCCACTTGCCCTCCAGCTCCCCAGGGACTTCTCCCTCGGCCTCATGACCGAATTCGACGTTGTCCACGACGAAGACGATGACCTGAATTTCCAATGGATCAACTCCATCACGCTCGGCCGCGACCTCACCAAAAACCTCGGCGCTTACATCGAGTTCTTCACCGCCCTCGACCCCGATCGCACCTCCGCCCTCGAGCTCACCCTCGACCTCGGCCTCACCTTCGCCATCGACGACAATCTCCAGCTCGACACCGGTATCAACATCGCCCTCACCCGCGAGCCCGACGACTGGAACCCCTTCCTCGGCCTCTCCATTCGTTATTGAAATCAGATTGCCTCAACCAGAATCTTCATCGCGGCCGCGGTGCCCAGCGTCAGCGCTGCCCGCCCCTCCACCTTCACCGAAATGGAATCCGCGTTCTCATCCCGCGCGCTTACCGTAACCATCACCCCCGGCCGCAATCCCGCCCGATCCAGAAACTGCAAAAACCGCGCATCCTGATCCACCACCCGCGCAATCTTCGTCCTGGCCCCCGTCTCCGCCTCCGGCAGCGCAACCAGTCTCTCCTCACTCACCTTCCCCTTCGCCGTCGGAATCGGATCCCCATGCGGATCGACGCTCGGATGCCCCAGCAGCTTGTCAATTCTCTCCAAAACCTTCTCCGAAATCGCGTGCTCCAGCTCCTCCGCCTCATCATGCACTTCCGACCAGTCCAGCCCCAGCACCTTCACCAGAAACAATTCCACCAGCCGATGCCGCCGCAAAACGTGCAGCGCCAACTGCTCTCCTCCCTTGGTCAATCTCGCCCCAAATCTTGGCTCATATGAAACCAGCCCCGAATCCGCCAGCGCCTTTACCATCGACGTCGCCGTCCCCGGCACCACCCCCATCGCCGACGCCAATTTCCCCATCGCCACCAGCTCCTCCGCAGCGTTCTGCTGCTCCAGGTAAAGCTGCTTCAGATAGTTCTCAACGGTAATACTGGCCATGCCTGCCTTTATCGTCGTTTTTGCATCCTATACTTTGGCCAATCATTTGACAAATGTTCGGCGACATGATTTAATGATTTTGACTAATCAAAATCCCCCTTCCACCCGATGAAACACTCGGCAGGAAGTATCGGAGCACCCATGGACCCCTCAGCCTCCCTTAAACCCACCGACCTCCCCCTCATCCCCGGCCCAGACCCCGGCCACCGCTCCCTAGAAGATGTCCACGGCTCCGTCGCCATCTCCCGCGGCCAGTGGTGGCGTCGCCTCCTCTCTTTCTCCGGCCCCGCCTTCATGGTCTCAGTCGGCTACATGGACCCCGGCAATTGGGCCACCGACCTCGCCGCCGGCGCTCGCTTCGGCTATCGCCTCATCTGGGTCATCCTCATCTCCAACCTGATGGCCATCCTCCTCCAGACCCTCTCCGCCCGCCTCGGCATCGTCACCGGCCGCGACCTCGCCCAGGCCTGCCGCGACCACTATCCCCGCCCCATCGTCTGGGCCCTCTGGATCCTCTGCGAAATCGCCATCGCCGCCTGTGATCTGGCCGAAGTCCTCGGCTCCGCCATCGCCCTCCATCTCCTCTTCCGCATCCCCATCCTCGCCGGCGTCATCATCACCGCCGGCGATGTCATGCTCCTCCTGCTGCTCCAATCCTTCGGCATCCGCAAGATGGAAGCCATCATCCTCACTCTTGTCTTCACCATCGGCGGCTGCTTCGCCATCGAAATGATCCTCTCCCGCCCGGACCTCGGCCAGATCTTCGGCGGCTTCCTCCCCACCATGCTCTCCACCAAAGATGGCCCCACCCCCGACGCCTCCTCGCTCTTCATCGCCATCGGCATCATCGGCGCCACTGTCATGCCCCACAATCTCTACCTCCACAGCGCCCTCGTCCAATCCCGCGCTGTCGAGCGCACCAAAAAAGGCCTGAAGGAAGCCACCAAATACAACCTCATCGACTCCGTCGTCGCCCTCAATGCCGCCTTCTTCGTCAACGCCGCCATCCTCATCCTCGCCGCCGCCGCCTTCCACAACCGCGGCCTCCTTCACGTCGCCCAGCTCGAAGAGGCCCACAAGCTCCTCGCCCCGCTCCTCGGCTATTCCATCGCACCCATCGCCTTCGCCGTCGCCCTCCTGGCCGCCGGCCAATCCTCCACCATCACCGGCACCCTCGCCGGCCAGATCGTCATGGAAGGCTTCATCTCCATGCGCCTCCGCCCCTGGCTCCGCCGGCTCATCACCCGCTCGATTGCCATCATCCCCGCCGTTATCGTCATCGTGTGGAAAGGAGACGCCGCCGTCGATGGCCTGCTGGTCCTCTCCCAGGTCATCCTCTCTCTCCAGCTTTCATTCGCAGTCGTTCCCCTGATCCAATTCACCAGCGACCGCCGTAAAATGGGCGACTTCGCCACCCCCACCTGGGGCAAAATCCTCGCCTGGCTCGCCGCCCTCATCATCATCTCCCTCAACCTCAAGCTCGTCTTCGAAACCGTCCTCGCCGGCATCGAAGAGCGCAACCGCCTCATCATGTTCACCCTCCTCCCCGCCGCCCTCCTCATCATCCCCCTCCTCGTTTGGATGATCGCCGAGCCGCTCTGGACTCGCCTCCGCAACCGTCGCCGCGAATTCCGCGAAGGCGCATCGCTTCCTCCCACTCCCTCCATTCCGGCCACCGAGAGCACCCTCGACCAGAAATACCGCCGCATCGGCATCGCCCTCGAAGCCACAAAGCAGGATGAGGAAATCCTCTCCGGCATCCTCCCCCTCGTCCGCGCCAGCGGCGCTGAAGTGGTCCTGATCCACATCGTCGAAAGCGCCACCGCCCGCTTCATCGGCACCGACACCGCCGATGAAGAGGCCCGCGGCGACGTCGATTACATGCAGCGCGTCGCCACCGCCGTCCACGAAGCCGGCCTTACCTGCAAAGTCCGCATCGGCGCTGGCGAACCCGAAGACGAAATCGCCAAAATCGCCAAAGAGGAACTACTCGACCTCATCGTCACCGGCTCCCACGGCCACCGCCTCTGGGGCGACCTCTTCCACGGCTCCACCGCCTCCGAGCTCCGCCACCGCACCAAAGTCCCCGTCCTCACCCTCCGCACCGGGCTCAAGTAACCTGCTTGTGTTCTCCTAGCGGCAGAGCGGCGTAAGATGGTAGCCCACGGCGCGAGCCGTGGGTGAACAGTGCCAAACACTAGCCCCGCAGGGGCGTAAGAACTCCTCCCATTCAAGCTATGTCCTCTATTTCCGTCGGCATCATCGGCTTCGGCCGGATCGGCGCGGAACACGCCAACTGGCTCTCTCTATCCCAATCCATCCGCGCCACCGCCATCGCCGATGCCACCGATGCGCGTCGAAAACTGGCCGAGGCTAAAGGCATTCGCGCTTATCCTGAAATTCCACAACTCCTCTCCGACCCCACCATCGACGCCGTCCTCATCTCCACTCCCACTTCCATGCACTTCGACCACGTCCAACTCGCCCTCAACGCCAACAAACACGTCCTCGTCGAAAAACCCATGGCCCTCGACCTCGACCAATCCCGCCAGCTCACGGACTTGGCCCAGCGCAAAAACAAAATCCTCTCCGTCTTCCACAACCGCCGCTGGGACCTCGACTACCTCACCGTCGCGCAACACATCAAGAACAACACCTTCGGGAAAATCATCAACATCGAATCCCGCCTCCACCAATGGTGCAGCTGCGTCGGCCCCGCCGCCCGCGAATACCGCCCCGGCTGGCGCAACGAAGCCGCCTTCGGCGGCGGCGGCCTCTATGACTGGGGCAGCCATTTCATCGATCAACTCTGGCGCTTAATGTGGCCCGCCAAACCCACTCGCGTCTTCGCCCAACTCCGCGGCAACGTCTGGACCAAAGATTGCGACGACTTCGCCCGCATCCTCATCGATTTCGACACCGGCTCCGTCGGCCTCTGTGAAATCAACACCACCACCACCAAACCCCTCCCCCGCTGGCACATCGACGGTGAGAAAGGCTCCGCCGACTCCCCCTTCAGCCTCACCTTTGACACCAAAGAGTGGGCCCAGCTCCACTTCACCCCCGCCGACAACTCCCCCCCAAAACTACTCGAATCCGCCCAACCCGGCCTCTCCGAAAGCGACATCTGGAACCAATTCGCCGCCGCCATCCGCGGCCAATCCCCTCCCGCCGTCCCCATCAAATCCGTCCTCGGCACCATGGCCCTCCTCGACGCCGCCCGCAAAAGCTCCCATCGCGGCGCCGCCATCGACGTTAGCGGCATCGACTGGGAACCCTGAGCTCGCCTTTTATTCCCCAACCAAAAAGCTGAGGCCACCACCTCCGATGGCCCCAGCTCAAAAAATCCGAATCAACAAAACCTACCTCCCATCCCGATCCGCATCCCCCGGCATCTTCTTCTCCAGCCGATGCCACGCATCGCGCGTCGCCATCTTCGCCCGCTCCCAGTTCAGCCGCGATTTCCCCTTGAACCAATCCCAATCCCGCCCCAGATCGCTCTCGACTTCCTGATAATTCTTCCCCGCATATCGGCCGCGGCTTTCCCATCCGTATCGATAGGCGGGCGCGTATTCATCGTAAGCGACTCCCTCATCGTAATAGGGTCGATTTTGATACTCCTCGCGCCAATAAGCATCCTCGGCCGTGGGATTTACCGCCTCCGCCACGCCCTTCCCGGCCAATCCCCCGGCCACCGCGCCAACAACAGCACCCACTGCCGACCCCGCCGGCCCGGCGACCGAACCGATCAATGCCCCGGCCGCCCCCGCCCCGGCCGCGCCCACCCCCACTCCAACAGGGTGCGCTCCCGGTGCATCGGTGATCGGATCCCGGTTATCATCCTTATTCACACGGTTGTCCTCGCCCGGCGAGGTTGTGTAATTCACGTCATCTTTCCGCACTTGTTCGGCCATGATGGCCTCCTTTTAAACAAACAATTTAACCCCTCCTCACTGATGCAAACCCGATACCGCAAAAGGATTTGAGCGCAGCCGATCCCCGCGTTGGCTTTGATGCAACCACAGAGGCACAGTGACACCGGAGAGACTTGGGTTGTTGATGCGCGGGAAGTTTTGGGGTTGAAAGGGAGAAAAAGAGTTCGCGGAGGTGATTTTGGAGTGAATGAGGGGAAGTTGGGCTGTGGCTGTGGGTTGTGGAGGGGATGGAGCAGAAAATGCCAGAAAACCGGGGGAAAGCGGTACTTTCCGGTACCGAAGCGGTACTTTTCGGTTCCGGAACGGTTCTTTGAGGGGGATGGCGAGGGCAAATGGGTTCGTTTTGCGGCGGCAATACAACCGCGGAGACGCAGAGACGCGGAGACGCAGAGGGATGGAGAGGAGAGATTCATTGGAAAGTGGTGTGGATGACGCGAAGATGACGATTGGGTTCGTTTGGTAGTTTTGGAGTTGAGGGTCTGGGGTTGGGCATTCAGTGAAGATGGGGAATCAGCGCTGGGAAGGCTGCGTGGATCAGACGAGAACATTTGGACTCCCTTTCTGAGCAGAGGTTCGCGGAGCGAACCCTACGATTGTTCCTCGCAGGGTGTATACGTTTGAGATTGGGATTTGTTTGGGAAGGAATCGGGTTTTTTGCGATGCGTTGAAGGGCGGATCGTGCGGATGGGGTTTGGGCGTTTGCGGGGGATTTGGTTGGGGGAGGTGCGGCGGGCCGCACCCTACGGAGGGGGGTTGGTGGGAGGATTGCGGGGGTGGGGCACTGGAAATGGGGGAAATCATGGGATACAACATGCGGAGTGGGCGGGCGAAATGGAATTCGCGGCGGCCCAAGGGATTGAGAACAAGGAGCCAGGGATGGCCAAGGCACTTATGGCGGTGTGGGTGGGGATGGTTGCGCTGATTCTGGTGGGGGGATGTCAACAGAGCAAATCGAGCGTGATTGAGAGGTTGCCAGCGCCGAATCTGGATGGGCCGGTGGTGAGTGTTCGCGCGGCGGTGGCCAGGGCGCCGGCGACGAGGCCGGTGGCGGGAGCGCCGGTGATGGCGGCGCAGCGGCCGAAGGCGGGGGTGGGGGGGGTGCCGCAGGAATGGCTGATCAGTGTGCCGGCGAATCGGTGGCAATATATTGTGATTCATCACAGCGCGACGCCGGCCGGGAATGCGGCGTCGTTTGATCGGATGCATCGGGCGAAGGGGTGGGATGAGTTGGGGTATCACTTTGTGATCGGCAATGGGACGGGGAGCGGGGATGGGCAGATCGAGGTGGGGCCGAGATGGGCGAAGCAGAAGTGGGGGGCGCACGCGAAGACGGCGGACCAGAGATACAACAATTATGGGATCGGGATCTGCCTGGTGGGGAATTTTGATATTGAACGGCCGACGCGGGCGCAGATGGAGAGCGTGGCGCGGCTGGTGGGGTATTTGATGAAGACATATCGGATTCCGGCGGTGGCGGTGGTGGGGCACAGCGAGACGAAGGCGACGGAGTGCCCGGGGAGGCACATGAACGTGGCGGAGGTGAGGAGAGTGGTGGGGAGGCTGGTGGAGGAGGATGGGGTGCCGGTGGAGAGGAGGCACGTGGCGGGGGGGGAGATGTTGAAGAGTGTGGAGTGAGAACGCCGCTGATGTGACTTTGATTGAGGCGAAGGTCTCTTAACGCGGCCAAAAATCAGTGCCGCGATCTGCTGCATATGCTATGCTTTGGTAACGGAGACGAATATGGCCGTTAGTTTTGAACTGCCTCGCGACATTGAGAAGAGCCTCCGGGAGGAGGTTGGCGACCTCGGTCAAGCTGCCAAAGAGGCGCTGCTTGTGGAGTTGTATCGTCAGGAAAGACTCACACAGGACGAGCTGGCCAAGGCGCTGGGAATTTCGTGGTATGAATCGGAGGGAGTGCTGAAGCGGCACGAGGTGTTTCACGAGATAACCGCCGCGGACGTGGTCCGCGAAAGTGAAGAGATTCGCCAACTCAGAGACAAAGATGCTTGTCGTCGCTGATACGTCGCCCATCAGCTACCTGATTCTCATTGAAGAAGTTGAAGTCTTACCCAAGCTGTATGGAAGGGTTCTGATCCCCCCGCAGGTCTTGGCGGAACTGCAAAGTCAGGCGGGGCCGGGTCCGGTGCGCGCGTGGGCGAGCAACCCTCAAGAATGGCTTGAGGTGAAGGCGCCCGTCGCGCTGGATATGACCCTCGCTGTGGATGAGGGGCAGCGGGCTGCTATTTGCCTCGCCAGCGAACTTAAGGCGGACCAACTGCTCATGGACGACAGAGCAGGCCGAGAGGTGGCGGCGCGAATGGGGATTTCGACGGCAGGTAGACGCTGCCAGAAAACCCAAGCTATCGCTCATCGGCATCCAAAGTGGTTGGTTGAAGAGCGACCGTATTATTGCTGCCTGCCCATTTGGCGAACTCGTTTCCAAGATGGTTGAACAGTACGATCAGTGGGACAAAAAATCCCAATAGACTGCAGAACGACAAAGACCTAAGAGGAAAAGGGCCATCCTGCCTATCTCGTGATCAGAGGAAACTGGATGAAATTACCGGTGTCCTCCGGAGTCGGCGTTTGTCTTACTTCGCCAGGTTGCGTTTGGGTCGGCCTTTGGATTTGGGTTGCCAGATTTTTTGGTTGGGGTCGTCGCGCAGGGGGCCGCCGGAGGATTGGATCATGGGGGAGCCTTTGATTTCGGCGAGTTTGTCGCGGAGTTGGGCGGCGCGTTCGAATTCGAGGTTTCTGGCGGATTCGAGCATTTCTTCTTCCAGCAGTTTTATGAGCTCGGTGCGGTCGACTTCGTCGCCGGTGGCGTGGATGGCTTGCTGGACGGTTTTGCGGGCTTTGACTTCGGATTCGAGGGAGTTGCGGATGGCTTTGACGATTGTTGTCGGGGTGATGCCGTGGTCGGCGTTGAATTTGAGCTGGGTGGTGCGGCGGCGATTGGTTTCTTCCATGGCTTTTTGCATGGCGGGGGTGATGGTGTCGGCGTAGAGGTAGACCATGGCGTTGACGTTGCGGGCGGCGCGGCCGACCATTTGGATGATGCTGGTTTCGCTGCGGAGGAAGCCGGCTTTGTCGGCATCGAGGATGGCGACCATGGAGACTTCGGGGAGGTCGAGGCCTTCGCGCAATAGATTTACGCCGACGAGGACATCGAAATCGCCCTGGCGGAGGTCTTTGAGGATTTCGACGCGTTCGAGGGTTTGGATTTCGGAGTGGAGATAGCGGCCGCGGATGCCGGCTTCCTGGATATAGGCGCTGAGGTCTTCGGCGAGGCGTTTGGTGAGAGTCGTTACGAGGACGCGTTCGCCTTTGGCGGCGCGGATTTTGATTTCCTGAAGGAGGTGGGGGACCTGGCCTTGGGCGGGTTTGATTTCGATGATGGGGTCGACGAGGCCGGTGGGGCGGATGATTTGCTCGACGATTTCGCCGCCGGTTTTTTCGAATTCGTATTTGCTGGGGGTGGCGGAGACGAAGACGACCTGGTTCCACATTTTTTCGAACTCTTCGATCTTGAGGGGGCGGTTGTCGAGGGCCGAGGGGAGGCGGAAGCCGTGCTCGACGAGGGTTTCCTTGCGGTGGCGGTCGCCGTTGTACATGGCCTTGATCTGCGGCATGGTGACGTGGGATTCATCGATGATGAGGAGGTAATCTTTTGGGAAATAGTCGATGAGGGTGTAGGGTTTTTCGCCGGGTTTTCGGCCATCCAAGTGCCGCGAATAGTTTTCGATGCCTGGGCAGACGCCGACTTCGACGAGCATTTCGAGGTCGTATTTGGTGCGGGCGAGGAGGCGCTGGGCTTCGAGGAGCTTGCCCTGGCCGCGGAGGTGCATGACCTGGGTTTCCAGCTCGGCCTTGATGTTCTCAACCGCGCCGTGGAGCTTGTCTTCGGGCATGACGTAGTGGACGGCGGGATAGATGAAGATGGCGTCTTCGTCTTTGAGAAGCTCACCTGTCAGGGGATTGATGGCGTGAATGCTGGTGATTTCATCGCCGAAGAATTCGATGCGGTAGGCGAATTCTTCGTAGCTGGGGTGGACCTCGACGACGTCGCCGCGGACGCGGAAGGTGGAGCGTTTGAAGTCGATGTCGTTGCGGGCGTATTGGAGGTCGATGAGCTTGCGGAGCATTTCATCGCGGTCGGTTTCGACGCCTTTGCGAATGGGGAGGACGGAGGAGCGGTAGGATTCGGGGGAGCCGAGGCCGAAAATGCAGGAGACGGAGGCGACGAGGAGGACGTCGCGGCGGGAGACGAGGTTGGAGGTGGCGGAGAGGCGGAGGCGGTCGAGGTCGTCGTTGCGGGAGGCATCTTTTTCGATGTAGATGTCGCGCTGGGGGATGTAGGCTTCGGGCTGGTAGTAGTCGTAGTAGGAGACGAAGTAGCCGACGGCGTTGTTGGGGAAGAGGTCTTTGAATTCTTCGTAGAGCTGGGCGGCGAGGGTTTTGTTATGGGAGATGACGAGGGTGGGGCGGTTGATGCGGGCGATGGTGTGGGCCATGGTGAAGGTTTTGCCGGTGCCGGTTGCGCCCAGGAGAGTTTGGAAGGGTTGGCCGGAGTTGAGGGCGGAGGTGAGCTTGTCGATGGCCTGAGGCTGGTCGCCTTCGGGTTTGAAGGGGGAGATGACCTGGAATTGGTTACGCATGGTCGTCTGGATTATAGGATGAGTTAGAACCGTGAGTAACCGAGCGGTAAAATCCCGAAGTGCGAAGGATCCGCAAAGCCGCGTGGTGGCTTTTTGTCATTGTTGCTGATTTGTCGCTGCTGCTGTGCGTGTGCTCGGTGGTTTTTTGGGCTCGAAGTTACTGGGGTTGCGGACGTGGCGGAGTTGGGAGAGAAGTGGTGGGGACAGACTGGGCCAGACCAGGTCGCGCTGCACTACCGGCAAACGATTGTAGAATCGTGTCTTGGCAGGGTTCGGGTGAACTCCAAGCATTCCACTTCCAATTCCGTAATCGGAGCGAAAGTGGTCGTCGAGAGGGATTGGCCGGAATTATTTTTTCGGCATGTGTCGCCACCGACGCCGACTTCAATCGCGACGGGTTCCGCGTTTCATGTAGATCGCTTTGGGTTTGGATTCGCGAATTTGAGTCAGCCGAGGTCGGGGAGGACCATCTTTTCAACGACGTTGGTGGGGGCGGCTGCGCCTTTCTAGGGCCTCGTTTTGCTGTTCGGGTTGCTGCCGGGCATTCGCTTGGTTATGTGGATGAGGTGAAAACCCAAGCGAGAAGGAAAGTTTTGTGAGAACTGCGGGTATGACTTGAGGGAGTCGAAGGAACAGTGTCCGGAATGCGGGAGGGAAGTGGGAACCGCAGATACGGCTTGAGGTTTTCGAGGGTGGCGGGGCCGATGCCTTTGATTCGCTGGAGGTCTTTGAGTTGGCGGTAGGGGGGTTGGTGGGGGTGATCTTTTTGGAATTGGTCGCGGTCTTCGAGGATGCGGCGGGCCATGGCGGGGCCGATGGAGGGGAGGGCGGCGAGGTCGGTGGCGGTGGCGGTGTTGGGGTCGATTTTGTCCTGGAGTTGAGTGGAGCGAGGGGAGGAGGAGGGTTGGGGGTTGGGGATGTGAGAGGGATTGAGGCGGTGGCGGAGGAGGAGGTAGAGGAGGGTGAAGAGGAGGATCAGGGAGAGGGCGAGGCGCTGGCGGGGAGTCCAGAACATGTCATAGGGAAGTGTCTCAGAAATGGGGAGATATGTTTAGGACGGGTGCACTCTCGCGAGGCGAGATTGTTTATGAGGGTTGCAGATGTGGTGGGGGAGGGGTTTTTTGGAGGGAAGTGGGAGTGCGTGATTGTTGTTGGAAATGCCTTTGGAGTCGGGACTCGTTTGGTGTTTTACTTCAGGTCGCAGACGCGGGGGGATTACCCCCCGCACCCCCGAAAATCCGTGAAGGTAACGTCACCTGCGGTGACTGACTGAAGGCAGTTCATTTAATGCAGGGAGGAAGGGAGGAAAGGGGTTCAGGAGGGGAGAGGGCTGGCGCGAAAAGGGTTTCGCTGGCCGCTCCGGTGCCCGGTCGACACAGCCACTCGCAGGCGGACAGGTAGTGGGGTGCTTATTGAGAGAGAGGAAGCGCAGGAAACATCAGATGGATGAGACATGCCCACGAGTACGAGTGCGTGGCACTCGGCACCGTTTCGAGTCCCCGCCGAAGCCCCGGATCTACATCCGGGGTTCCGGGACCTCGGGAGTTGGGATTATTTTTCTTTTTTGGAGTGCCAGGTTTGGAATTTTTCGCGCATGGATTGGAGGCGGTCGAAGGCGGGTTTGGGTTGGAACATGTCGTCGAGGAGGCCGCCGCCGGGGACGGTGGGGTTTAGGTCGGCGAGGTTGCCCCAGGCGACGGATTCGACGAAGGGTTTGCTGAGGGAGACGTGATAGACGGCTTCCATCCAGTCGGCCTGGAGCTGGGGGTCCCAGGGGCGACGCCAGCGGCCGGCGAGGGAGGGGTCAAGGCGGCCTTCGGAGCGGTCGGCGGGGTCAGGGGTGGGACGGCCAGGGGCGCTGACGGCGGTGATGAAGACGGGGCGGCCGAGGGTGGAGAAGCGATCCAAAAGCGAGCTGACCTGGAAGAGGTCGCGCATAAAGTTGCCGGGTTGAGGGACGCCCAGCTCGATTTCGAGAGCGAAGCCGTCGAAGTTGATGCCGGCCTGGGCGACCATTTCGGCATAGAGGATGGGGGCGACGCTGGTGGCGGTTTTGGCGTGATATTCGCCGAAGGGTTGGGTGATGGAGACCAAAGTTCGCGCGGTGGGGAGGACGTTTTTGACCTGGGCGACGAGGAGCCGGGTCATTTCGATCATTTGTTCGAAGGTGAGGGTGAAGGCGCGGTTGGTGGCGAGGCCTGCGACGACGTTCCAGAGGCTGACGGCCTTGCGGTAGCGCTGGACGAGGCGCTGGACGTGCTCGTAGGCGAGCTCGCGGATGGTGTCGAAATCGTTTTCCCAGATGAACATCCAGTCGGGCAAATCTGCTTCATCAAAGTTGACGAGTGGGCCGGCGATGATGGGGATGCGTTTTTTGGTGAGGGATTCGGCCCAGTTGTCGATGAGCTGGGTGTCGAAGACACCTTCCTGGGGCTGGAGGACTTTCCAGGGGAGGGGGAGGACGGCGTAGTCGAAGTTGCCGGAGAGCATGTCGCGGTAGCGGGCGTTTTGGACGGAGCTGTCGACGCGGCAGCCGAAAATGTGGCGGACGAAACTGTTGGACTGGCGGCGGCGATTGACGAGGAGCTCCATGTGGAACATGGCGAGCTCTTCGGAGAGGAGGATGGAGCGGGAGAGGGATTCGTCGGCCAATGCCGCGGCGGTGGCGGGGGTGTCGAGCTTGGAGAGGGCTTCGGAGAAGAGGTCCTGGGCTTCGCGGAATTTGGCGAGGAATTTTTCGGCACGGGGGAAATCGAAGAGGTTCCAGTCTTCCTGTTTCTGGACGATTTTCATGAGGCGGAGGCGGGCGAGTTCGACATTGAGAATGTAGGGGCGCTCGCGGGGCTGGAGGCGGGTGGTTTCGAGGTGATATTCGCCGGCCGGGCCGGCTTCCCAGAGGAGGGAGAGGCCGACGGGGACATCGTCGGGACGGGAGACGACGAGGGAGCCATCGCGGGGGATGATGTCGGCGGCGATGGGGACGGATTCGGGTCCGACGGCGTAGGCGGCGGTGGGCTGGTAGTTGGAGAGGCGCTGGCCGTCGCGGTAGATTTCGAATTTAACCGGCATGGGCGGGTGAATATTAGCAGAGGGGTGCCAGAGAGGACACAAGCGGAATGCCCAATGCCCAATGTCCAATGACCAAAGAATGACCAATGACCAATGACGAATGACGAAAGAATTCCGAATTCCGAATGACGAAGTAAAGGCTAGAGCTCCGCGCGTAAAAACTGGGACCAGAGGTGGCCGGCGAGTTTCCAGGGGTCGGGTTGGGGGGAGAATTTGTGGCAGTAGCGCCAGACGTTTTCGAGGTCGCGGGAGAGGAGCTCGTAGGAGCGGGGGTTTTCGCGCGGGTCGACGGATTGGGGGAAGTCGATCATGATCGGTTGGTTTTTCCAATAGAGAATGTTGAAGGGAGAGAGGTCGCCGTGGATGCGGTTGTGGGAGAGGAGGAGCTGGATGTTGTGGAGAATTTTGGTGTACACGTGATTGGACTGAGGAGGTGTGAGGCGGAGAGTGCGCAGTTGCGGAGCCGGGGATTGGTCGTCGCCGATGTACTCCATGAGGATGGCGGCGCCGCTGTGGCTTTGGGCGATGGGGCGGGGGACGTCGGCGCCGATGTCGTAGAGGTGGTTGAGGGTGTCCCATTCATAATGGGTCCAGGTGCCCAGTTGCACGTCGCGGCCAAAGTCGGATTTGTTGGCCAGGGCGCGGCTGAAGCGGCCGCCGCGCATTTGTTTGCCAACGTGATAGCCTTTGCCGTCGCGATAGCGCTGGTCATTTTTGAAGCTGCGGTGCTCGAGGGGTTTGTAGATTTTGGCGGCGAGGAGGCCTCCGCCGAGATTGGGATGGGCGCGGCAACAGCAGACGGTGGCTTCTTTGCCACTCTTGAGGACCTGAATGACTTCGGTGATGAGATTGCGGTCGATGAAATCCTGGAGAGATTCGGACAGGAGGTTGTCCTGTAGCATTGGGGACTCCGTGAAGCGGTGGGGCGAGCCCCACCCAACATTTGGTGAAGAGAGCTAAACGAAGAAGGCCACCCGAAGGTGGCCTTTGGCGTGCTTGGATTCAAAAAAAGATCAGCAGGCGGGGGCGATCCGGGGGCGTGATGGAGATTTTGAAGAGATGGCTTTCATTACACGCCTCCTTTCGAGGAAAAACGAATGTCGGGCAGGAGTGCCCGACCCACCAAGAAAATATACATGAGCTTGGGGGGAAAGCAAGGCGGGCCTCATTGGTTGGATGAGGCCCGCGGATCATGTCTTGGAAAAAATGGGTGCGGATCACGAGGTGAAGAGCTGGCTGGAGGGGATGATTTGTTTGGCGGTGGCAGGGGAACTCCAACTGAGGCTGATCTGGGCGCCGCCGTAGCGCTGGAAGTATTCGACTTTGATGTCGTATTTCTGGCCGGCGACGAGGTTGATGGAGCCGGCGAATTCGGCGGCGGGGTGAGGCGTCCAGCAACTGATGAGGAGCTGATTATTGACCCAGACGCGCACGCCGTCGTCAGAGCGGGCGTAGAAGGTGTAGCGTTCGGTTTTCTGGGCTTTGACTTTTCCGGTCCAGCGGACGGAGAAGGTGTCGGGGGCGATGAGGGGGACGGGGGAGTGATTATCCCAGTTGAAATTGATGTTGGAGTCGGTGCGGGAGACGGTTTTGCCGGTAAGATCCATGTTGTCGAAATAGGTAGCCTTCAGGCCGTTGGTGACGGTGGCGCCGCCGCCGCCGGTTGAACCTCCGCCGCCGGTGGTGGTGGAGTATGGGGTGAGGCGGAGCCAGTTGAAGCTGCCGAGGGAGGCGGCGCCGACGGAATTGAGGACGAGGCGGAGGGTGTGGGTTCCGGCGGTGAGAGCGATGGGGCCGGTTTTCAGCGTCCAGTAAGTTTGGAAGCTGCCGGTGTTGGGAATGGGGATTCCACCGCTGACGTTGCGGCCTTCCCACTCGTAGTGCAGGCTTCCGCCGGATTTGGGAGAGGCGACGCGGGTTTCGATGAAGTAGTTGCCGGCGGTGGGGACGGTGACGGTGTAGGCGAGCCATTCGCCGGGGGCGGTGGAGGCGACGGCAAAGCCAGCGCCGGCATCGGCGGTGGCTTCGATATCGACGGCTTCGGTGGTGCGAAGCGCGCCGCCGAGATTGGCGGTGGTGGTGTCGTGGTAGCCGACGCCTTCGCCGCCGAGATCGAATTGCTCGGCTTCGATTTTCTGGCCGACGAGAAAGGGAGTGCCGAGATAGGCGCTGAGCAGCCGTCTATCTTCCAAGTGTTCGATTGCGAATGAAATGGGTCGTCTGTGCGTGCGCTGGTGTGATTGATGAAAGTTCATACCGACCTTTCGTTGTGAACCTCACAGAAAGTACAGACGGGCGGCGGTGAAGGCTGCGCGCGAAATCTCACGAATGGCCGCCTGGTTCGGAGCCGGGCGGGCTCAACGCGTGCGGCGGGTGCGTGCTCGACGGTTTGATGAACATTTGAAAAGCGAGGCGGGCCTCATCCCCCGTGTGAGGCCCGCCGAAAGAACTCCAAAGCAGTGCGCTGTGGGATCAGCAGGCCAAAAGTCGATGGTTGACAAAATGCGTTCTGTCCTCTCGGAAATATGCTTAGCGCGGGGCATGGGCATGCGCGGCCGCGCGAAAATTGATCAAAGGCCGGCGGTTGAAAACGCTTCAACCGCCGGCTCGGCAAGGTGGGGTCTGAGTTTTGAGCGCCGCTGGGTCATGATGCGGGATGACTCCGTGGATCCACTGGCCCCCTGGGCGTGCTGGCGTTGGACTCGTAGCGCCAGCACGCCCAGAATCAGGGGTGAGGTGTGTCTATTAACCTGGGAACTTGCGAATGGGTGCGGCGGGAGAAGTGCGGTACTCGGGGATGAAGCAGTATCGTTGATTGTTTTTCATAGGCTCGGGTTGCGACCCTGCGTCGAGCAGCCTGGCTGATTAGGCCTTTACCCCGGCTGGTGACATCTCGATTTAGGGGTCCGGTCCTGTCTTTCCTCTTGCCGAGGGAGAAGAAGAGCAAAGTTTGCACCATGAGTGCCCGGCCGGCCGGTCTTGTGGAGCGGATTGAATATGGGGGATTTTCGGATGGCGTGCGAGGATTCTCGGCAGCACTTGCGTCTGCCCGTTGTAGTTTTTTGCGTGGAGATGTGGTGACAGAATGATGAGGGGATTGACGGAATGGCGGAGAAGGAATGTCCGGTGAGCGGGGGGTCAGCCGCCGGTGGCGATGTTGAGATGGATGCGGCCGCTCGTGCCGTTGTAACCGTCAACGGCGATGGCGTAGGTGGTTCCCTTGGTCGCCTGGAAGACGACGCGGCTGGTGCGGGTGTCGCTGCCTGGGTCGTCATCGTTGCGGGCGATGCGGGTAAGGCTGTCCAGAGCGCTGCCGGTATAGACGGCCAGGACGGTGTCGAAGGCGCTGCCAAGCGTGTTGATGGTCGTCCGGCCGCTGGTGGGGGCGGTCCAGGACCACCAGACGGACGCGCCGCCGTTGCCACTGCCGTGGTCTTCGCCGCTCTCGAGCGTGGCAAGGGTGTTGTGGCCGGTGGTGCTGACGGACGAGCCCAGGAGGGTGATGCGGTTGGCGAAGTCATCGTTGCGCGGCGGCTTGATTTGGCGCAGGTTGATCAGGATGCGGGTGGTGTTGTTCTTTTCGTTGGATTCGAGGATGCGATTGCGAGGATCGGCGACGACTTCGAGCCAATACTGGTTGGGCTTGACGTTGGTGATGTCGATCCACTGATCGGGAAGTGTGGAGCTGTAGACGTCCGACCAGCCGACGGAGATGCCCTGTTTCTTTGCGCCGCAGGAGAAATATTCGCCATCGGGGGAGGCGTTGGGGAGCTTGAGGTTGTATTCATCGGAGTCGGTGAGGCAGAAGCTGAGCTTCTGGCCGCCCTTGACGATTTTGCCTACGCCACCGCCGGTAGTCACCTGACGGAGGCGATAGGCGGCGAAGTCATCGAAATGAGTGTGGTGATGGGCGGGGTGATAGGTGAAGGTGCCGGCGAGGCGGTCTTTGAAGGTGCCATCATCGTTGAAGATGCGCTGGAAAACTTCCTGGCCGGAGGCGGAGTGGTTGCCGCCGCGGAGTTCGAGGGGGCCAGCGCCGGCATTGGCGATGGCGGTGGTGAGGCGGAGAAGGAGATGGCCGGGTTTTTCGGAGCGGTCGAAGTTCCAGCCATAGACATAGCCGCGGCTGCGGTTGGCCCAGGGAAGGAGGTCGGGGAGATTGGCCTGGGCGGAGGCTGTGGGGGCGGCGGAAGATTCCGGATCGATCATGGGGGTGGGAGCGGAGGTGCTGCACAGCAGGCGGGATTCGAGGGGTTCAAAGAGTGGGGGGCGAGTGTGTGGGCGATCTGGGCGCATCGATTTCCTCAGGTGCGAAACTCAAAGGTGAAGCGAAGTGGTGTGAAACACATCGGTCGGCCGGGCCGGTGATGCAGTTGCCGTGCCGAAACATCGCGGGCCGCCGGGCACATCTTAACGGAAGAAGTCAGAATTCAGAAGTCACAATCCAGAAGCGGACAAGAAAGGGGGCAAAGGGCCAGGTGAGGTGGGGGTTGACGGCGCAAAAAAGGCCCGGGTTTGAAAAAACCCGGGCCTTCCAGTGTGTTAACTGCTGCGGATGAAGATCTCTTGAAGAGAATTCATCACGACAGGAGCTGCCGAAGCAGCCGCGTGTATCGCGGGAGTCGCACCCGCGAAAGCTGCTTACAGCAGCCCACACATACAGTCTAAAAGATTCACGGATCACCTCCATTTCGTTGGCGCTGTACACGAGCGCCATGGGACCTGCCAAGCCGTCGCGGGATGATTCGAGGTGACTGTCGGCCGAAGGATGGCGGACAAGAGTGTCCGCCCCACCGCGACTGGGACGTCCGGCTACGATCGGCCTTAGTTGTAGCCTCTACTGCCCGCCGCCGGGCTCTTCCTCCCACAAACGCCTCTGTGGGAACAATGAGGACGGGGAATTATACGTTGGAGCGACGGAATGGATCAAAAAAATAATTTTCGAAACAGCGTTAGCGTGGAGCGGTCGCAATACGCGATGTCAAAGGGAAGGAATGCGTGTCGGCCGAAAGGAAATTGGGCATGTATCGGGATGTCGACGGCACACGGCGGCTGAAGCCGCCCCTACGAAAGATGGCGGAGAAGAATGTCCGCCCAACCAGGAGGCGAAGTGGAATGTCTGAGCACCGGGCTTATCGCTTTTGGAGGATAACGGCGGTTTGGTAGGCCTCAGCGCGGGGTTCGATGGAGATGATTTGGAAGTATTGGCCCCATTCTTTGCGGACCCAATCGGTATTGAAAACGGTGAAGACGCGATCCCAGTCGCCGTTGCCGAAGATGGTGAGATCACCGGTGGGGTTGGGGGAGAGATCCTGGGGATCGAGCCAGTTGGGGCGGTCTTCGGGAACTTCGCGGAAATATTGGAGGGTGTGTTCGTCGTGGATGGTGAAGATGGCGTGGCCGCCGGGGGCGAGGATGCGGCGAAATTCCATGAGCCAGACATCGATGAGGTGATAGAGGTGAGTGAAGATGGATATGCCGTAGATGAAGGAGAAGAAGTTGTCGGGGAAGGGGAGGTGGGGGTAGGCGGTGCAGGTGAGGAATTTGAAGGGCGGTGAAAGGTGTTCCTTGCACCAGGCGATGTGGGGGCCGGCCTGGTCGATGCCCCAGAATTCGGCGCGGCGGGCTTCGGGTTCGAAGTGGCGGAGAACGCGGCCGGAGGCGCAGCCCCACTCGAGGGCCGGGCCGTGGGTGAGATTGATGGAGTGTTGCTGGGCGATGCGGCGCAGCCAGGTGCTGGTGTATTGGCCGCTGCCGAGGAAATCGCTGTCATCGTCGGCGTAGTAGGCCATGCGCAGATCGGGCGGAGGGATGGGGAGGGGATCGTTGGGACTTGTGGTGGCGGCGGTGGAGCGGGTCCAGACGAGTTTGTGATCGCTGACGCTTTGGAAAGCGAGGGGCCAGTACATGGAGTTGAGGATGCCGTTGGCGGTGAGGGGGGCAGCGCGGCGGATGAGCTGTTTCACCTTGCCTTTGACGGCGGTGGGAACCAGGCGTTGCGCGGCGTCGGTGAAATTCATGAGCAAATCTCCAAGGGACATGCGGGCGGCCAGTCACAACATTTAACTGGTTTGGAGGATTTGCTGAAGGTGCAAAGTTTCGCGATTTGCGTGTAGCGAAGAGAAACAGGGGCGGACACGGGTGTCCGCCCCTGTTGGGGGTCAATCGAATGGACGAAGAGGATCAGGCAAATTTGAACCAATCGAGGTTGCCGGCCGCATTGCCGCCGCCGATGGTGAGGTAGACATCATGGACGCCGGTGGTGCGGGCGATGGTGGTGCTTTGAAGCTTGTAAATTCCAAAGCCACCCGTTCCATAGAGCTTGAG
Organism: Tepidisphaeraceae bacterium; assembly: GCA_036001665.1. Lineage (GTDB taxonomy): Bacteria > Planctomycetota > Phycisphaerae > Tepidisphaerales > Tepidisphaeraceae > JBGPEF01. Next base: position 23,289 of record DASYUA010000178.1, on the reverse strand, counting down.
GGTGCCCAGGAGTTTGCCTTTGCCGAGGGGGCCATCGATGGTGACGGAGATGGTGCGGCCGACGTAGGCATAGCTGACGCCGATGCTGGCCATGAACTTGGTTGCGCCGGTGGAGCCGAAGTTGACGCCCTTGTAGCCAACCCAGTCGTTGCTATCGAGGGAGCCAATGTTGGCGGAGGATTTGACGACGCCACCGCTCTGCATGTTGTAGATTTCGGCCTGAATGGTATTAAAGGCGGAGCGGGTAGTGGTGGTTGTAGTGGTTGAGGAAATTGGAGTGGTAGAGATCGGGACGGCCAATCCGGAGCGGGAATAGGCGAGGGCGATGGCGGAGTCGAGGTCGAGGCCTTTGTAGGTTTGTCTGCTGATGGGGTCATAGACGGGGTGGCCGCTGTCGTGGAGGATGGAGACGATCTGGTTCATGGAGAAGTTGGGGTTGACCTGCTTGATCAAAACGCCCGCGGCGGTGCCGAAGGGAGCGGCGTAGCTGGTGGCGGTGCCGCCGGGCCAGTAGGTGGTGCCGCGATCGAGTAAGGGGACCTGGCTGCCGGGGGCGGCGAGGTCGAGGCTGGAGCCGCGGCTGGAGATGGAGGCGATGGTTTGATTCTGGTTTTCGGCGGCGACGGACATGGCGTAGGGGCTGCCGGCGGGGAGGGAGAAGACGTTGTTGTAGTTGTAGCCGTTGCCGCTGGAGGCGGCGATGAAGACGCGGTTGTTCCAGAGGGTGGCAAGCTCATCCTGGATCTGCGAATAGCCGGAGGAGCCGACGTCGAGGGACATGTTGACGGCGTCGATGCCGTAGCGTTTGTAATTGGCGATGACCCACTGGAGGGCTTTTTCTACGTTGCCGATGCTCCAGTGCAGGCCGGCATCAACCACTTTGAGCGGGATGACTTTGGCGGCGGCGGCGACGCCCTGGTATTCCCTGCCATCGCCGCTGTAGCCGCGGGTGTTGCCGGTGTTGACGAAGCGATTGGCGACCATGTAGCCGGCGGTCATGGTGCCGTGGCCCTGATCGTCGGCGGGATTGTTGTCGTTGCTGACATAGTCCCAGCCGTGGATGTTGTCGATTTTGCCGTCGTGGTCATCGTCGATGTGGTTGCCGGCGATTTCGCCGGGGTTGGTCCAGATGCGGCCGGCGAGCTTGGGGTGATTGAAGTTGATGCCGCTGTCGATATCGACGATGACCTGGCCGTTGCCGTTGATGGAAGGATATTTGCTGGCGGCGTAGTCCTGGTCCATGAGCAGAGCGGTGTTGCCCCAGGAGAGAAGTTGACGTGATTCCAATATTTCCAGGGAGCAAGAAGCCCCGTGCGAATTCTTCTTTGTCATTGTAGCTGATTCTCCATTCGATAAATCAAATCCGAACCGTGCAGTATGTCCTTGCTCCGCGGAGGCGGACTGGGGACCCGGTGAAGATGTTGAAGTTGCCCTCAAAGCGGCCTGCCCCAATGCGGGCCGCACACAAATGATCCGAACGCGGGATGCGGCACGGGTGTGATCGGCGATCGATTTGAAGGCCGAAAACGCGCGCCTGCCTCGGACGGGGTCGCTGTCAGCGATGACAGCAAGACCGTTGCACCCAAAACGCGGGCGGAAAGTGCATCAGTTGTCGGTGGATGCGAGACAGCTACTCGGGGAAGCGTCCGGGCATCACACGCAGTGTTAGTTGTCCCGCGCGGAAGGAACTCCGCAGCATTCTTCGAATCAGCTCATAGCCAAAGAGCAGCCGAAGCCTCCAACCCTTTGCTTGAAGCGGGCGAGCTTTGCCAATTGTTGGCCGTCGCCCGGAGCTTGGAGAAATGTGACACCTTCTCAGCTCCTATTGTCGCGTACGCCTCAGGAAGGACGTTGTGCGACTCGATCCGAATTAGGGACTATCAATTCGCCAGTAGCGACTTGAGTGCGACCTAAATAAGGGCATGTGCAGCAGTGGTCAAGGCTGAAAAAACAGAATGAGCAAAAATTTTTGGCAGGCGGACGCGACCATAAATTTGAAAAAAATGCTGGAAAATTGGGGTTTTTGCGTGAACATTTGGGCGGGTGGTTGGTGCGTTGGCATCGGAGCATCGCTGCCCATGCCACCCGGTCGATGGCTTGTGGTTTCATTGCTCGTTAAATTCAGCGCGCATGGCGCTGCGGATTCTGTTTGCGGGAAGCGGAGAGTTTGGAGCGCCGTCGTTGATTGCCTTGATGAGCGCGGGGCATGAGATTGTGGAGGTGGTTTCGCAGCCGGATCGGCCGGCGGGAAGGGGGCAGGAGATGATGGGGACGCCGATCGCGCGGCTGGCGGGGGAGCGCGGATTAAAGGTGTTGAAGACGGGGAACATCAATGAAGAAAAACTGGAAGCGGCGGATCTGCTGGTGGTGATAGCGTTTGGGCAGAAGATTGCGCCGCAGGTTGTGAATCAGCCGCGGCTGGGGTCGATCAATTTGCATGCTTCGCGGTTGCCGAAGTATCGGGGGGCTGCGCCGATTAATTGGGCGATCGTTTGCGGCGAGCGGAGGACGGGCAATTCGGTGATTCGGTTGGCGCAGAAGATGGATGCGGGGGCGATATTGGGACAGAGCGAGGTGGAGATTGGGGAGTTGGAGACGGCGGGAGAGTTGCATGATCGGCTGGCCATCGATGGCGCGGAGTTGTTGGTGAAGGCGGTGGGGGAACTGGGGAAGGGGGTCGCGGTTGAGAGTGAGCAGGATGAGGGGTTGGCGACGCATGCGCCAAAATTGAATCGGGAGGCGGCGCGGATTGATTGGAAGGCGGATGCGGAGGCGATTGCGCGGAAGATCAGGGGGCTTTATCCGTGGCCGGGGTGTCGGGTGAAGATCGGGAGGGAATTGACGCTAGTGCGGGCGCGGGCGAACGATCAGCCGGGCAAGGCGGGGGTAATTGGAGAAAATGGGTTGGTGGGGGCGGGGAGAGGATCGGTGGAAATCGTGGAAGCTCAGCCGGAGGGGAAGCGGCCGATGACGTTGGCGGCGTATCGGAATGGACATCCCTGGGAGGTCGGGATGAGGGTGGAATCGTTGTGAGTATTGCGCGGGATTTTGCATTGCGCGAGTTGGATGGGCGGCGGTTGCCGGGGTGGCCGGTTCATACTTTGAAATCGAGGGGAAAGCCGGAGGAGTTGGAGGGGAGGGATCGGGGGTTGGCGATGCAGATAACGATTGGGGTGATCAAGAATCTGCTGCATTTGCAGTGGCTGATGGAGGAGTTTTCGGGAAGGTCGCGCAAGAGCGTGGAGCCGCTGGTGCAGAAGATTCTGGCGGTGGGGATTTATCAGATTCGATTTCTGGATCGGGTGCCGGCGTCGGCGGCGGTGCACGAGGCGGTGGAGCAGACGAAACGGTTTGGTCAAAAGAAGGCGGGGGGGTTTGTGAATGCGGTTTTGCGAAAGACAGCGCGGGGACCGATGCCGGAGGGACCGGGTCGCCACGCGGAGCCGGAGGAATATGCGCGGGTAATGTTGTCGCATCCCGGAGACGTGTATCGGAGGCTGGCGGAGATGGTGGGAGCGGAGCGGGCGCTGTTGATTTGCGAGCATGACAACCGGGAGCCGCCGGTGATTGTGAGATTGATTGGCGGGGAGTTGCGCGCGGAGGGAGTGGAGATTCGGCCGCATGAGAGGGAGGGGATGTATGTGGTGGAGGGAGCGAGCGTGAGTGTGTTGGCGGAGTGGGCGCGGCGGGGAGTTGCGCAGGTGCAGGATCCCACGGCGGCGGAAGTTGTCGCGGAGCTCGGAATTGAAAAAGGCGAGGCGGTGTTGGATCGGTGTTGTGGGTTGGGGACCAAGACGATGCAGATGAGGGAGGCGGTGGGGGAGGAGGGGAGTGTGGTGGCGATGGATCCGTCGGAGGAGCGATGTGAGGTGTTGGAGAGAGTGGTGAAGGAGCGGGGGATGAAGAATGTGAAAGTGGTGCGGGCGGGGATGCTGGAGGAGGGGATGAGGTTCTCCAAAATTCTGGTGGATGCGCCGTGCAGCAACAGCGGCGTGTTGGCGCGGCGGGCGGAGGCGCGGTTTGCGCAGGATGATGAGACGCTGGCATCGCTGGCGCGGTTGCAGGATCGGATATTAGATGACAGTGCGCGGGCGCTGGTGGGTGGGGGACGGATGGTTTACAGCACGTGCAGCATTTGGGCGGAGGAGAATTCGGAGCGGGTCAAAGCGTTCCTGGGGCGTCATTCGGATTATCGGATGATGGAGGAGAAGCTCATTTTGCCGAGTCTGGAGGCGGATCCGTTGAAATATCATGATGGAGGATACTGGGCAGTACTGGAGAGGCGGTGATTGTTGGCCGATGACCCTTCCTTATGGAATATGTAGCCATGATGGTGGGCGTTTGGGGAGCATGGGTTGTCGTGAGAGTCATTGCCGCGGAGCGGGAATCGCGAATGCGGATGATTCACGGAGCGATGACGTCGCGGTCGGAACCGGTGAATGCTCCAGAAGCGGCCAAGTAATCGGATATCGGCGGGACAGCACGGGCATGCGAGTACGACTGCCCATGCCACCCAGAGCACTGGCAGGCAAGATGCCAGTGGCACGGGACCTACGCCGACCCATGCCACCCAGAGCACTGGCAGGCAAGCTGCCAGTGGCACCATCTGTGTCAACATGGGGCGAATGTAGGGGCGTTGGGGGTTAAGCAGGCCACTTTGGGCGTCGATGAGATGAGCGGCGGTCGCCGCTGATGCGCATGTCGTCTGTCAACGCTTCATCTTCAGGTCTGCACACACTGCGTCCATCGCCGTGGCGTCAGTTTTTGGCCGAGATCGGGTTGCAGGGGAAGCTGATTCTCGCGTTCAGCCTGCTGTTGATGATCGGGCTGTCGTGCAGCTCGTGGATGTTCGTGAAGAAGAGCCGCGAGACGCTGGAGGACATTCTGGGGGAGCAGGCGCGGCAGATTTCGCAGACGCTGGCGATGGCGGCCGCTTCTCCGTATGCGGGCAATGACATTGATGAGCTCAAGCGGCTGGGGAAAGAATTGCTCAAGGGGCGGAACATGGTGCTGGTGGGATTTTTTGATGCGAATGGGCGTCCGCTGGCGGTGGAGTGCCGCGACCCCGACTTTGCGATGCAGCGGATGGTGGGATCGGAGGGAGGTGGGGCGGCCACGCGTGATTTGATGCAGGTGCGGCAGCGATCTTATCCGACCCTGGGAACATTTTTGCAGATCAATGCGCCGGTGTTTGACATGCAGCGCAAGGGGGGGGATGGGCCGCGGCTGCTGGGGTATTTGACGATCGGGATTTCGCAGAACACGGAAGAGGCGCAGCTCCAGCGGGTGAGTTTGCTGGGTGTGGGGGTGGGGTGCGTGATTTTTGTGCTGAGTCTGCCGCTGGCGTCGGGGCTGGTACACCGGATTTTTCTGCCGATTCGGCAACTGGTGACGGCGACGAACCGGATCGCCAACGGGGATTACGGCGCGCAGGTGGACACGAACCGGCCGGATGAGATTGGAATGCTGGCGCGCTCGTTCAATGAGATGGTGCTGCGGATTCGGGAGCACCAGCGGCAGCTTCGGGTGGCCAACGAGAGCCTGGCCGAGGCGAACCGGGGGCTGGAGGAGAAGGTCAGGCAGCGGACGCGCGAACTGGAACATTCGAACGTGCGGCTCTCGTCGGAGATAGCGGAGAAGGAGGATTTCCTGCGGGCGGTGTCGCACGACCTGAATGCGCCGCTGCGGAACATCAGCGGAATGGCGGCGATGCTGCTGATCAAATACCGCGAGCGGTTTGATGAGGACATCATTCACCGGCTGGAGCGCATCCGGAAGAACGTGGAGATGGAGACGGATTTGATCGCGGAACTGCTGGAGCTTTCGCGCATCAAGACGCGGCGGCAGAAGATGGAGCCGGTGGACACCGGGTCGCTGGTCAACGATTTGCGGGATGTGTTTGAGAACGATCTGAAACAAAGGCAGATTGCGCTGGTGGTGGAGAGCGGTCTGCCGGTGCTGATGTGCGAGAAGGCGCGGATGCGGCAGGTGTTTCAGAACCTGATCGACAACGCGATCAAATACATGGGCGAGGGACCGGTGCGGGAGATCGGGATCAGCCATCGGGTTTTCGAGGAGGGGATCGAGTTCCAGGTGCGGGACACGGGGATTGGGATCGATCCGGAGGACCTGCCCAAGGTGTTTTACATTTTCCGCCGCGGGAAGAACTCGGCGGAGATGAAGGTGCCGGGCAAGGGCGTGGGCCTGGCGAGCGTCAAGAGCATTATTGAGACGTACGACGGGCGGATCTGGGTGCAGAGCGAAGTCGGGCAGGGGAGCTCGTTTCGATTCACGATTGCCAAGCGGTTCGTGCCAGCGCTGGGAGGCAACGGGAAAGCGTCGACGGAAAGCGAAGCGGAGGAGCTGGCGAAAGAGGCTGTTGCATCATGACGATGTAAGGCGTGGGGAAAGGAACAGTTATGTCGAGCAAGGTCGATGCCATCAACATTTTGCTGGTGGACGATGATGAGGACTGCCGCATGTTGATCCGGGAGGCGATTTCGGAGTGCAAGATCCTCAACAACGTCTGCGAGGTCTCGGATGGGAAGAGCGCCCTGGATTTTGTATTTCGGCGCGGGGAGTACGCCAATGCGCCGCGGCCGGGATTGATTTATCTGGACATCGAGATGCCGGGGATGAACGGGCAGGAAGTGCTGCGGATCATCAAGAGCACGCCGGATCTGCGGGACATTCCGGTGGTGATGATGACGGGTGTTGCGGACGAGGCGCAGATGGAGCGGGCGGCGCAAAACGGCGCGAACAGTTACACGCTGAAGCCGGCCAACGCGGAGCAGTTTTTGAGGACGGTTTTGGACAGCACGAACTACTGGATGAAGATTCATCAGTATCCGGACCATCATTTGCCGCCCAATCAGTGCCGAAGAGAGGCCGGAACGGCGGGCCGGGCTTAGCGGCATTGTAGATGGCATTTGGATTGACGAGTGCCAATGGAGTGAAGACGGTGGCGATGCTGAAGCTGCTGATTATCGAGGATGACCCGGACCAGTGTGATCTCATGCGCGAGACGCTGGAGGACCACTTTGGCAAGGGGTGCGTTACGTCGGTGGGGACGTTTAAAGAGGCCATGGCGCTGGACGCGGGGTCATATGATTTGATTCTTTGCGACTACAACCTGCCGGATGGGAGCGGGATGGATGTGCTGGAGGAGTACGTCGCGAATTCTTCGACGCCGGTGCTGATGGTGACGGGGGAGAATGTGGGGCCGATCGCGGCGGAAGCAGTGAGAAGGGGGGCGAGCGACTATGTGGTGAAGCTGGGGGAATATCTGTTCACGATTCCGCTGGTGGTGGAAAAGAACCTGACGCTGGCGAAGATCAAAAGAGAAAACGAATCACTGCGAAGGGAGTTGGAGCGGGCGCTGGCGGAAGTGCGCGACAAGAATGCGCAGTTGCAGCAGTCGCTGCGGCGGGTTGAGGAGCTGGCGGCGACTGATCCGCTCACGGGGCTGTATAACCGGCGGCACTTCAGCCAGCTTCTCGAACAACTCTTCGCCGAGACGCAGCGGTATGACAATGACCTGTCGTGCGTGATGATCGACCTGGATGGGTATAAGCAACTGAACGACACCTACGGACACCAGGTGGGGGATCAGCTTTTGATGCTGGCGGGGAAGGTTGTGCTGGCGAACATGCGGCGGATGGACGTGGCGGCGCGATATGGGGGCGATGAGTTCGTGCTGCTGCTGCCGCACGCGGGCGATGCGGAGGCGACGGGGGTGGCGCAGCGTATTCGGGAAGAGTTTCGAGTTTCATCGGCAGCGCTGCTGAAGCGGGACAAGGGGGTGACGATGTCGGCGGGAGTGGCTTCGCGCTGCTCACAGAAGCCGCCGCACGCGGATCAACTGGTGGCGATGGCGGATGCGGCGCTCTATAAGGCGAAAGAGGCGGGGCGGGATTGCACGAGCGTTTCAGCGCAGATTATCAACGGATGAGATCATTGAGTCATTGAATCATTGCAGCAATGAATCAATTCCTCATTCGGTCTTGTTATTCGAATCGCGCAGCGCCTGGGGATGGAAAGTCAGTTGATTGCGGCCGGTGCGGAGGAGGTTGCGGCGGCGGAGCTGGGCGAGGGCGAGGGAGATGGTTTCGCGGGCGACGCCGACTTTCTGGGCGAGCTGCTGGTGGGTGATGTGGACCACCACGCCATCACCCGAGGGAGAGGCCGCGGGGGATTCGCTGAGATGAACGAGCGTGCGGATCAGGCGGTGATTGCAATCGTCAAAAACCAGGCCGGAGGCATCTTCGCGGAAGGCGGTGAGCTTGGTGGCGAGCTGCTTGATGAGCTCCAGGCCCATGGCGGGCTCCTGGGCGAGATGGGCGAAGAGGCGCTCGCTGGAAATGATGGAGAGGGTGGTGGGAGTGACCGCCTCGGCTGCCTCGCCGTATTCCTCAAGGCGCGCCAGGGCGGCAGCGCCGCACCATCCGTTGGCGCCGAGGATCTCAACCAGCCGTCGCGAGCCGGTGGGGGCGACTTGATAGGTTCGCACCTGGCCGTGATGGATGAAATAGAGGTTTCGGGCCGGATCGCCTGCCTGGTAGACGATGGCTTTGGCGGGAACCTGAATACGATGAGCTTGAAGGACCGGCTCTCGCAAGAGAGCGTTGAATGGCGACTCGGCCACCGGTCGGGGTGAAGCGTATAGCTGCGTTGGCACTTTGCACTCCTGCGCCGTTAAAACAAATTACAACAACGGACGCGGCGTCCGCATGCCTGCGTATTACGGATTGTTGAGTTATCAGTTCGGCAAAAGTGAGCCGTGACACGAATGAATTGTGGCGATGGATAAGAAAAAAGAAAGCCCCCGGCGCTGGCCGGGGGCTGGAGGTTCATAACAAAAAACAATCAAGCGGACTGACGGCGGGAGCGGATTTTGGCCGCGCCGAGGAGGCCCAGCAGGGTCAGGCCGCCCCAGACGGAAGCGGGGAGGGGAACCGTCGGGGTGGCGCCGGGGCGGGTGGCCCATTCCTCGAAGCCGGCATCGCTGACATCGGGATTGCCGAACTTGGAATAGAGATAGACATAGGGTCCGGAACCGACGAAGAGGTCGGCGCGGATGTAGGCGAACATGTCGCCGGAGCCGCTGCCAGAGGCCAGTGAATAGTCCATGCGGACGAGCTTGTCGCCGCCGGTGTCGAGATCATAAACCAGGGTGGTCACGTTGGCGGCGGGGCTGGCGAACGTGTGAGTGGTGCGGTCGAAGGAGCTGAGCACGTTGGTGTCGGAGAGATAGACTTCCATCTCGTTCATCGAGAGGAACCGATTGGCTTGAGCGGTGCTCTCGTTGATGTCCAGGATGAACTCGCGGTATTGCACGCCATCAATGGTGACGATGGGGACATCCGCGAGCGTGATCGAGTGGGTCCAGTTCTGGCCGGCATGATCCTTGGTATCGAACTCGATGGCGCCGTCGGTGTTATAGCCCTCTTCAACCGGCTTGCCCTGAATGCGGACGAACGGCTGGAGGACGCCGGTGCCGGTGGGCTGGAGGTCGGTGCGGTAGAACAGGCCGCCATTGCCGGCGTTCTGTGGACTGCTGATTGCCAGATCGAACGTGACTTCGGCATTTGCGCGCGAAACATGGAAGATGGCGCCCGCCGCGACTGCGGCGGCCAGCACGGTGCTGCGAGCTACTCGTGGGAATCTCATACTGCCTCATTTCTCATTCAGGCATGACAACATCGAAGGCGCTAGAGACCGGAGGGACAAATGTCCCTAGCCATAAGCGCACTTGTTTTTAGGGATTCTTTTAACTGCCTCGTGCAGTGATTCGTTCCTGACGGCGCTGGTCCGGATGGCCTTGTAACATCCAGATGCGTTTTAATCGCCAGGTGCCCTTTACGCCCTTAATATGCGCCGCAAATTGTGAAAGTCAAAGTAATTACATCGTGGACGCAGCGTCCGATACACAGGTGAAAAAAAGAAAAGCCCCCGGCGGATGCCGAGGGCTTTGGGTTGAATGACAAAATTAAGCGGACTGACGACGGGAGCGGATCTTGGCCGCGCCCAGGAGGCCCAGCAGGGTCAAACCGCCCCACACGGAAGCGGGGAGGGGGACGGCTGGTGTCGGAACGGTGCGTGTTGCCCACTCCTCAAAGCCGGCATCGCTCCCATCGGGATTGCCGAACTTGGAGTAGAGATAGACATAGGGGTTCGTGCCGGTGAACAGGCTGCTCTTGACATAAACGAACATGTCGCCCGAACCGCTGCCGTTTGCGAGCGAGTAGTCCATGCGGACCAACTTGTCGCCGCTGGCATCCATGTCATACACCAGGCCGGTAATGTTCCCAACCGGGCTGCCGAAGGTATGAGTGGCAGTGTTGAAGCTCGTCAGCACGTTGGTGTTGGAGGTGTAGATCTCCAACTCGTTCATCGAGAGGAACCGGTTGCTCTGCGCGGTGCTCTCGTTGATGTCCAGGATGAACTCGCGGTATTGCACGCCATCAATGGTGACGATGGGGACATCCGCGAGCGTGATCGAGTGGGTCCAGTTCTGGCCTGCGTGGTCCTTGGTGTCGAACTCGATGGCGCCGTCGGTGTTGTAGCCCGATTCGGTGGGCTTGGCCTGGATGCGAACGAACGGCTGGAGGACCCCTGTGCCGGTGGGCTGGATGTCTGTTCGATAGAACAGAGCCGTCGTGCCATCGGCCTGGGGACTGGAAGTCGCCAGATCCAAAGTGGTCTCAGCCTTGGCCTGCGATGCGCTGAACACGACAGCTCCTGTGGCGAGCGCGAGCGCGCACAGTGTCTTGCGGATTTGTCTCTTCCCGATCATGGTAGCCTCTCTGTTAAACAGGCATTTTTTGCCTGCGCGCAGTGAGAACAAAATGAAACCCACCGCACGCATTTTCTCCGGGAACTCCACTGCACTCGCAGCGGCGATTTACCTACCAGCAACACCGTTTGGATGGCCTTGTCTACACCCAAAGGCGAATTACGAACGCCGGTAGCCCTGAACTCATCCGTATTGTGACAGGAAATAATTACAGGTCAAGAAAAATTATTTTGACGTGATTGGGGGATGGAAATCGGTGACTTAATTTTAGTTAAACTACGGTTTGCAAAGGAGTAGCATCCATGTGCCTCATTGGTGGGTTGGTGAAAAAAAGGCAAAAAATCGTATGAAATGTTGATGAGCCGGTTTTGGCCGAAGCGGGCGAACTTATCCAATTTAATGATATCGCCCCTAAGCGATGCAGAAACGGCGGGCAGGACGAATTCTGGCGGCGAGAAGGAGGGACAGGAGCACGGTCGCGAGAAGTGCAGAGGGCTCGGGGACGACGTTATTTGGACCTTCGATGGCCGCCCATTCTTCGAAGCCATCGTTGTTGGCGTGAGGGACGCCGAATTTGGAGTAGAGATAGACGTAGTTGTTTGGGCCGGTGAAGAGGCGTTTGGGGATGAAGGCATACATATCGCCGGAGCCGCTGCCGGCATTGAGATTGTAATTGAGGTCGAGGGCGTTGTCGGTTCCAAAATCAAGGTCGTAGACGAAGGTGGAATTGGCGCCGAAGCCGGTGCCGCCGGCGGAGCGATTGGGACTGTAGCTGAGCAAATTCGGGGCATTTCCGAGATAAATCTCCACTTCGTTGAGAGTGAGCAGCGGATCGTTGGCCTGCTGATTGATATCGAGGAGGAACTTGTAGTAGTCCTCGTTGCCGACGGTGACGATCTTCATGTCGCTGAGCTTTTGCGATCGTGTGAAGATGGCGCTGGTGTTCTCATCGAACTGCAAGGGCCGGCCGTCGGTGTTGTAGCCTTCGACAATGCTCTGGTTGGCAGCGCTGACGCGGACGAAGGAGTGAATGACGCCGGAGCCGGTGGGCTGCTGATCGGTGGTGGAGAAGATGGCGGAGTTGACGGTAACGGTTCCGCCGGCGGTGAGGTCGTGGACGACCTCGGGGGTCATGATGATAACAGCGCCGTGGGCGAGCGCAGCACCGAAGAGTGTGAACGCAATGCACGCGGATACGATCGAGCTTCTCCGTGACATGCTCCCTCTCTCTTGCAGGCTTCGTTTATGCGCGCTGGTGGAGAACGGACTTAAACAGCCCTCTGGTCGCATTCTCTCCGCAGCTCCACTACGGTTCGCCAGTGGAATTACACCACAGCCTTGCCAATTGGATATTTTGATGCAGCCCACTCGGCCGGTCAAGATAAATCGGTTATGAGGGATATGCGTGTGATGTGGACGGTTGGTTGGGCATAACTAACGAATAACAAGCCAGTTATAGGGATTTGAGACTCAAAGGAGGGAGGGCGGCGTCCGATAATTTCTCGCTTGGCGCGCTCAGCAGTCGGTTTACAGATTGCCTATTTTGATTCGAGCTGCCAAATTCCATCCCAACTGGAATCGGGCGAGGCGGCCTGAAACCGCTGGCAGCGCGCGGCCATGACGGAAGCGGGGCCGTCGGAAGGAAAAGCACTGGCCAAGGCGCGGAAGGCGGAGGCGGCGGCGGGCCAATCGCGATTTTCGTAGAAGGTGAGAGCTTCGGCGTAGCGCTGGCGAAGGTCGATCAGGTTGGCGGGGACAATTGCGGATTCGGACAGCACTTCGAAGAGCTCGACGGGTTCGTTTCGGCCGATGACGCGGACGACGTCAATTTTGCGGAAGAGGATTGAGTCTTTCGCGGCGTGGGCGGTGGCGGCGGTGGCGAGGATCTGGGTTTTGTAGATTTTGTTCGCACCTTCGAGGCGCGAGGCGAGGTTGGCGATGTCGCCAATGACGGTGTAGTCCTGCTTGGTGCTGGAGCCGATGATGCCGGCGAGGACTTCACCGGTGGCGATGCCGATGCGGACGCGCAGGGGAGGGACGTTGAGACGGCGGGCGGCGTCGGCCATCTGTTTCGTGCGATGCACCAGCTCGAGAGCGGCGCGGCAGGCGAGGGGGGCGTGATCATCGGAGAAGGGAGGGCCCCAGAAGGCGACGACGGCGTCGGCGATGAATTTGTCGACGATGCCGCCGAATTCGCTGACGGTGTCGGCCGCGCGGCCGAGATATTCGTTGAGCAGGGCGACCAGATCCTCGGGCTGGAGGCGCTCGGACATGGGGGCGAAGTTTTCAAGGTCGCTCATGAGAACCGACTGGACGCGGCGGGAAAGCTGGAGGCGTTTGGGGTCGGTGAGGAAGTCATCGACGAGGCGCGGGCTGACAAATTTGCCGAAGGTGTCCTTGATGAGGTCGCGCTGTTTGAGGCCGGCGGCCATGGCATTGAAGCTGTGAGCGAGCTGGCCGATTTCATCGCGTCGTTTGACCGCCAGCGGCTGATCGAAGTTGCCGGCGGCGATGCGCTGGGTGCCGGCGACGACCTGCTCGATGGGGCCGGCGATGAGGCGGGCGAGAATTCGCGCGACGATGAGGGCGATGATGATGATGGCGATGGTGAAGAGGGCGATGTTGCGCTGGAGGCGGCGCAGGGGGGCGAGTTGCTGGTCGAGGGAGTTGACGACGGCGAGGATGCCCTGGACCCCCTGGCTTGGGTTGAAAATCACGGATTCGCCGACGAAACGTTCGCCGTTGGAGGTGAACTGGATTTCTTCCCTTCGCTCGGTGCCATGGGATTTGGCGCTGGCGGTGACGATGGCGGCCGCGCGATCGGGAAGAGCGGCGTTGGAATCGCCCGAGGAAGTGGCGCGGGCAACGATGTTGCCATCGACGAGAAACCAGGCGCTTATGACGGCGAGCGATTCTTGCCGCCGAGATGCATCCTCGCGGACGAGGGAAAGGAGATTTGAAAGCCAATGATCGTCAACCCGATACCCAACGAAATAGGCGTGCGAGGGATCATCGGTCAGAGCGGTGCGGAGAGGAACTCCCATGGTTAGATAGAGGGAGTTGTCAATCCACAAGTATTTTCGTGGTGGCCTGACGCTGACAATTAACACATCATCCGCCGGCCAGGTTTGTGCGGTAAGTGCTTTGGCAAGTTTCGGATTTTCGGGAGCGTTGGCGAATCGAATGTCTCCTTTTGCGTTGAGCAGCACGTGAAATGAGGGGCTAATTCCGCCATGGGTCAGTTCCTTCTGAATATCTTTCGCAAAGATTTGGTCGGCGAGCTGTGCGGCAGTAAAACGCTGCTCCTCGGGAGTTCCTTCCTCCAATTGACCGAGCTGAGCGCGATATTGGGGCTCCTGCATGGAGAGAGTCACCAATCGCGAATCGCGCTCCAGTCTTTCATCAACACTTGAGAAGTATCCAGACACGGCCCATTTGATGGTGTGTCGGGCGCGGTCGATTTCGCGGGCGGTGACATCGCGGCTGACGAGCCAGATGACCGAGCCGGATAGACCCGCCGTCGCCGCCAATGTCAGCAGGAGGATCTTGGTGCCCAGGCGCATTTGAATGGTTCAAGGAACCTTGGGCAGGGCGTTGACGCCGATGACCACCGTCGCCTTGGCGGCCTTGTTGGGAACCAGGGTGAGGTTCGCCGTCGATCCGGGGAGTCGATAGTGCCAGGATTTGAGGCGGTAATCGCCGGGGGCGAGATCGTTGAAGGTGATGGTGGAGTTGCAGTGGGTGATTTTGTAGAGGGGAGATGGCGTGACGAAAAGGCGATCGATGGGGCGGTCGAGGGAATCGCTGACGACGCTTTGAGCGCCGGGGCGTTTGAGCAGATAAGCGCCCGATTTGCCGCCGCCGATCGTGCCGATGTCGGCGATGGAGCCATCGTCGAAGCGAAGATAGAAGGTGTCGGTGTTGGTGGAGCGATTGAGGATGATGAGTTTGTCGCCGATGGTGCCGACGCGCGGGGATGATTCATCGAACTGCTTCTGATTGGGTGACGCGAGGGGCAGATTCTGCGGCGCGGCGGCGGGGGCGGTGCCGGTGACGGGCTCGAGCCAGATGACGATGCCGTAGAGGCCGGCGTAATCGAGGGGGGTGTATTGCCCGGAGGGATTGGCGCTGGTGCTGACCTGGTCGCCCGGGCCGCCGACGTAGGATGCGGAAGCGTTTTCGGGGTGATAGCCTTTTTTCGGCTCAGCGCGCACGGCGATTTCCACGGCGGATTTGCCGGGGGGGATTTTGACGCCGGAGGCGCAGCCGAGTGTGGCGCTGAGGATCGCAGTGGTGAGAAAAAGTAGAAGACTCTTCATTTGCGGCTCATTTGCAGGCGAACGACGGTGGTTTTGCCTTCGTTGACGGTGATGGGCTGCGATTGTTCGCTGTAGCGGGGCGTGCGCTGCCAGGTTTTGAGGATGTAATCGCCGGGCGGCGCGCCGCTGATGGAAAAAGTGCCTTCGGGGGAGACGGTGGTGAAGAAGGGCGTGGGGCAGACGTAAATGACGCCATCCATGTAGCGGTGGATGGAGCAGAAGAGGCGGACGAGGCCGGGTTTTTCGAAGACGACGCTCTTTTTGATGGGCGGACGCCACAGGCCCAGGTCGAATTGCTTGGGAGGAGACTGGGAGAAGACGTTGTGCTCGATGGGGCGATTTTCATCGTTGAAAAAATCGACGCGCTGGCCGACGGAGATGATCAGGAGAGAGGGGGTGAATTTTGCGCCTTGCTGGGAGATGAGGGCGGGCTCGGTGGGAGAGGGGAATTGGACGGAAGGGTCGGCGGGCTCGAGATAGACAATCATGCCGGGGATGGGTTTGCCGGGTTCGACTTTGACGGTCCCACTGATGGCGGGGCGGGTGGTTTGGGCGTGAATAGTCGCTGTTGCGAATAGGAGAAGGAGAAGGGGCGAGAATCGTTTTGCCATGAGTGAGTAATTTAGCGGATGTGGGGCGGAAGTCACGGGCGGGACGCCCGTGCCACGAGAAGAAGAAGAGTCATGGCGAGGAAGCTCAGCGTGGAGGGCTCGGGGATTGGGGACGTGTGGAGGGCGGATAGGAGAGCGCCTTGGTTTGAGAAGGCGCGGTCGATGAGGAAAAAGTCGTCGGCGTTGATTGCGCCGTCGAGGTTGATGTCACCGAAGCGATAACCGGCTGTTTGACTGGCAAAGCCACTGTCGATGAGGGCGTAGTCGTCGGAGTCGATGTCCAGGTCGAGATCGAGGTCGCCGGTGAGGGTGTAGCGGATGAGGATGCTATTCGTATCCACGGATTGGCCGGCGAACGTGGTGAAAATCGGCTGATCGTTGCCGCCGTTGTTGAGGATGATGCCAAGGGTGGTCAGGTGCTGGGTGTTGGCGGCGGCAGCGCTGCTGTTGAGGCCGCGGCCGGTCCACGAGCCGTTGGCGCGGGCGCGGCGGATGAGTTGAGTGATGGAATCGAGGGTGGATTGGGCGTCGATGGCGGTGGGGCGGACGATCATGTCGGCGGCGCCAAGATCGAGATTGCCGGTGAGGTCTATCGCGAGGGATTTGGTGTCGAAGAGGTCGCCGGAGACAGTGGCGTTGGCGCTGTTGATGGTGAGGCGGGAGAGGTGTTGAGTATTCGTGAAGTTGGCGACGCCGGTGTTGGAGATGGTGATGTCGAGATTGGCGGATGAGGAGGAGCCGGCGTCGGTGTTGAAATTGATGGCGCCGGCGGAGATGGAGAGGGATGCGGCGGGGCCGTGGGATTGGGGGCCGTTGATGTTGAGTGTGCCAGCGCTGGTTTTGGTCAGGGACGAGCCGGCGGAATTGTCGAGCAGGGCGGTCACGGTGCGCGTGTTGCCGGTGGCGGGGTTGATCAGGAGGTTGTTGTAGGATTGTTTTGTGGATGCGCTGGCAGCGACGGCGGTGTAGCGAGGGCCGAGGAGCAGCAAATCGCTCTCCTGCACTCGGCCGTCGGCATCGAGATCGGCGGCGGGGTTGAACTGGGTGTTGTTGCTGTTGAAGATGGTGGAGAACTGCGTCACGTCATCGGGGGCATATGCGCCATTGAAATTCGAATCGCCCAGGCCTGCGCCAATCGTCGTCGCGGTGAAGAGGCCGGGGAAGCGCTGGACGTTGGAGTTGCCGGTCATTTCATAGGTGACGACTGTGGCGACGTGATTGCCGTGGGTGAGGCTGGTTGCATCTTTGGTCCAGAGGTCGCGGTCGAGGCGGTTGGCCTGGCTGCCGCCGCCGACCATGGCGAGGACCTGAGCATCGGTAAGGGAGGCGGGGAGGTCGAAGAAGACGTGGATGTTGTTGGCCGTGAGATCGGTGGAGCTGACCTGGAGGCGGCGGTTCTGTTGGGCGGCGGGGACGATGGGATCGAAGCTGTCGATGGCGGAGATGGGTTTGAGGCGATCGACGTAAATGGTCCTTTTGAAATCGGCGAAGATGGCGGGGCCGTTGTTGCGATGGCGGAAGGCGCGGACGGTGATGTAGTGTGTGCCTTCGGAGAGATTGGCGGCGTTGATGTCCTGGCGATAGGCGCCGAGGCCGTTGGGGTTGGAGAAGCCAGTGGTTTTTTGGGTGAGGAAGTTTTCAAAACCGTAGGCGGTCGAGGTGGGGTTTGTGACATCGATCTGGCCATTGCTGTTAGCATCGAAACCGTCGTCGATTCGGAGAACGGCGTTGTCGCCGTCGGCGTCATGGTCGCGAAAACCATCGGAGAGGGTGACGGCGTTGGTGTTGAGCTGGACCTGGAATGAATTGCCGGTGATGACGTCGATGCTGGCGAGGCGCGCGGTGCCGTTGGTGGCGGCGGTGGGGGTTTCGCCGGCGAGGGTGCTGGCGACGTTGGTGAGCGAAAGCGTCCCTTTGGGCGTGGAAGGGCCGTAGATCACGTAGCCGCGATCGTGCTCGACGCCGTTGGCGTTTTTGTTGCGGGGGATGCGGAGGGTGATTTGCTTGTTGGCATCGACGGTGATCACGTCGGGGATGTCATTGTTTGGATCGACGGTTGGGTCGGTGGCGTTGCCGGTGAGCTCGACGAGATGAGTGCCGGCGTCGAAGCCGGTGTTGATGGGGCCGCGCTGATCGAATCCGCCATCGAGGCGGCTGTTGAGACCGACGATGGCGGAGTTCAGTCTCTCGTACACGTAAATATTGGAGAAGCCGTTGGGGTTGAAGGCGTCATCGAGCCAGCGCTCCTGATAGTTTCCGCGGCCGTAGGAGTTGCGGAGGTTGACCAGCCTGGTGATGGTATTTCCGTAGAATCCACCCAGTGCATCGCCGCGGCCGTCTTTGGGGAAGTCGCGGTTGGTGCCGAATTCGTGGGCGTTGTGATAGACGACGACATTTCCCGGCCGCATGAGCAGGAAGGCGTGGGCGACGTTGGAGAGATAGGCGCCGCCATCGTCGTGGCTGATGGCAAATTCAACGCCCTGGCTGCCGTTGTTGGAGAGGGCGGCATCAGCGATATTGTGCCAGTTGTTGACCGTGCCATTGTTGGTGAGGTTGCCGTTGAGGGCGAAAAACAGAGGAAAATCGAGCACATCGCGATTGCCGCCGATGACTCCGGGCTGCGCGGGATCGATGTCCTTGCGGATCAGCGACTGCAAGACGGATTTGTCGCCGGTGTAGGCTTCGAGGAAGGAAAAGACCTGCCGCTGGGTGCCGTCGAGGTTGGTTCGGAAGGAAGAGCGATAGACTGCGCGATCGAGATAGTTGAGGGCGAAGGGGTAGACGTGCTTGGCCGCATCGACGCGGAAGCCATCGACGCCGACATTCTGCACCATCCATTGGGCGTAGCGCATCAGGTAGCCCATGGCGTTTTCTTCCACCGGATCGCCGGCCATGGGGCTGGCGTTGTTGAAGGGATAGATCTGGATGTTGCCTTCGCCGGTTTTCGGATCGAAGACGCTGATCGGAGTCAGACTGCGATCGGGATAGAAGCGGCGATTATTCTCGTCGGGGATATCGGCGACGGTGCCGGCGGGGATGTTGTTGGCAAACCCGGGCACTGGACTGCGGATGTATTGGTTGTTGGTGCGCTGGTCGATGTCGATCAGGCCGGCGAGACGGAATTGATACTCGTAATCGGGCCCCTGCGGAGGAAATGCCGTGTGATAATCGCCATCCACAAGTCCACCGGGAATCGTCGTGACGAAGCCGGGATAGTCGCCCTGGGCGACGAATCCCGACGTTCCGGAATTGCGAAAGCCGCTGTGGTTGATGATGTAGTCGATGTAGACGCTGCCGCCAGTGCGCTGGAGGGATTTGACGGTGGTTTTGAGGCCGCGCTCGGTGCCGTAGAGGGTGGGGTTGCCGGGTTTGCCCAGGTCGAAGCGGTCGTAGACGTCGTAGCCGACGGAGAAGTTGCCAGAATCGGCCCGGCCGGGCGGGGGGAGATAGGCCGCGCCATAGCCGGCGAGGAAAAGGTCGGGAGTGCGCTTTTCGATGGTGTTGTAGGTGGCCTCGAACCACTGGAGCATGGCGGGGGCGGAGACATCGTCGGCGCGTGCCGAAGGGGAGACCGCTGATGCCGCGAAAAGCAGGCAAAGCGTTGTAATTCTGCTGAAATAACCGTGCGTAGCCACTCTCGACCCTCTGGACTGAAACCCGGCACACTATACCGCAAAGGCGGGGATGGCGGCGGAGTTTTTGCGATCAGGGAAAATAGGATGTTAGGAACATCGGGTGGCCGGAGGTTTCCAATATGTTTAAGCTGACACACCAAGGAGTCACACATGATCCAGCGAATTCCCATTCTGTTGACGTTGGTTTTTGCTTCGGTGGTTTTGGCCCAGCCAATGGCCGATCGTGTGCCTTCGGATGCGGTGGTTTATATCGGATGGCAGGGGGGTGATTCGGTGGGGGCCGGGTATGAGAAATCGCACCTGAAGGGGGTGATTGATTCGTCGAACATTCCGCAGTTCTTCAGCGAGTTTCTGCCGCGGGTGATCGAGCGGCTGGGGAAGGATGATGCGCAGGCGGCGGCGGTGTTTCGGTCGGTGCATGGCATCGGGCGGTTGTGTTGGCAGAAGCCGACGGCGATTTATTTTGGCGGGATCGACATGAATGCGCCCGCGCCGATGCCGAAGCTGTCGCTGATTGCGGATGCCGGAGGCGATGCGCAGGGGATGGTGAATTCGCTCAATCCGCTGGTGGAGAGCCTGAACCGTGCCGGGGTGCCGCTGGTGGCGAGTGTGCATGGGAAGCGGTTTGTGACGGTGTCGGTGGGGGCGGATATTTCCGCGGCGTTTGCGGGATTGCTGGGAGATGCGGCCGACAAGACATTGCCAGGCCTGACGACGCGCAAGGAATTTGCGGATGCGATGGGGCAGGTGCAGAAGCAGCCGGTGGTCGCGCTTTATGTCGATGTGGAGGCGACGCTCAGGCTCGTAGACCAGATGCTGGCCGGTGAGGGGCCAAATGGAAAGGCGCAGTGGGCCAACCTCCGTGATGGAATTGGGCTGGCGGGATTGAAGCGGATTGTTTGCGCCGCGGGTTTTGAAGGAGCGGACTGGGCGACGCAATGTTTCGTGGCCGCGCCCGCGCCGCGCAATGGAATGCTGGCGCTGCTCGACGGCAAGCCGCTGAGCGATGAGATCTTCAAGCTCGTTCCCAAGTCGGCCAGTTATGTGGTCGCCGGGCGATTTGACCTGGCCAAAGTTTTCCAGGGGATTCGCACGCTCGTGGGCGACCTGGATCCGGATTCGCAAAAGATGCTGGATCAGGCCACGGGCGCGGCCGCGGCGATGACGGCGGTGAACATTCAGACGCAGATATTCGAGCCGTTGGGAGATGAATGGGCGGTCTATGCCGATCCCAATGTCGGCGGCAACAACCTGATGGGATTTGTGCTGGTGAACCGGCTGGATGATGCGAAGACGCTCGAGGTGGCGCTGGACAAGCTCGACCTGGCGGCTGGCAACATCATCTCCGGGCAGACGCGCGGCGATGGCGTGGTGATCGCGATGCGGCAGACGACGATCGGCGATGTGAATGTGCGCTACTGGGCGATCCCGGTTTTCTCACCTTCGTGGACCATCAAGGATGGAAATCTGTATGTAGCGCTTCAGCCGCAACTGGTGGCGTCGGCGGCGGCGGCCGGGGGAAAGGGTGGATCGGTGCTGGACAACGAGGGATTCGTGGCCGCCCGCAAGCGAATCGGAGGGACCAAGGCCAGCAGCATGAGCTACATCAATCTTCAGGAGACGATCACGTCTTCCTATGCCACGACGCTGGCGATGACGCGGATGGGGATCGGCTTTGCGGACATGATGGGCGTTGAAGCGCCGCCGATCATCATTCCGCCGCTGCACGAGCTGCGCAAGCATTTGGGGACGGCGTCAAGCGCTGCGTGGACCGATGATGCGGGGTGGCATTCGCGGAGCATCACTTCGTTTCCGGGCAGCGAGTTGTTCGCGACCGAGGCGAATTTGTTGATGGCGCAGCAGGCGCTGGCGCTGAGCATTATGTTGCCCGCGATGCATAAAGGGCGGGAGAATGCAAATCGCGTGAAGTGCGCATCGAACATGCGGCAGATGGGGCAGGGTGTGCTGCTCTATGCGAACGATCACAAGGGGAAATATCCGCAGACGCTGGGAGATCTGGTTGAGGCGGACATTCCCTGGCAAGCCGTTGTCTGCCCTGAAGTGAATACGCCGCCACCGCAGCAAGATGTGCAGCGGGATCCGAAGAAACTGGCGGCGTGGATTAATCAGAATGCGAATTACGTTTACCTGGGTGCCAACATGAATGGCAATTTGCCTGCGGAGAGAATTCTGATGTATGAAAAGGCGAACCATGGTCCAGGAGGTCTGAATGTCTTGTTCAATGACGGGCACGTGGAATGGATGAACATGGCCAATTTCAACCAGGAGCTTGCGCAGCAGCAGCGGCAGGCGCCGCCGCCGGCGAAGAATTAAGGAGCCGCGGCCGAGGCGAGGTTTACTTGATCCAGACGGTTTTGATATTCACGAATTCGCGGATGCCGACTTGGGCCAGTTCCCGACCGTAGCCGCTGTTTTTGATGCCGCCGAAGGGGAGGCGTGAGTCGGATTTGACAGCACCGTTGATGAAGACGGAGCCGGATTCGATTTGGGCGGCGAGGCGCTCGGCCAGGGGGATGTCTTTGGTCCAAATACTGGCGCCCAGGCCGAAGCGGGAGCGATTCGCCAATTCCACGGTTTCGTCCATATTTTTCACGCGAGTGACGGCGGCGACGGGGCCGAAAGTTTCCTCATCGAAGGCGATCATGCCGGGGTGGACCTCGGCAAGAACTGTGGGGAGATAGAAGAAGCCGCGCGTCGAAGGCTTTTTCCCGCCGCAGAGCAGGCGTGCGCCGGCGGCGAGAGTTTTTTTGACCTGCTCATCGAGGCTGTCGCGCAGATCGGCTCGGGCGAGTGGGCCGATTTCGGTGTTGCGGTCGAGGGGATCGCCGAGTTTCAGCGAGGACATGCGATCGGCGAAGGCGCGCTCGAAGCGGTCGGCGATGGATTCGTGGACGAGGAAGCGCTTGGCGGCGATGCAGCTTTGGCCGGCGTTGATGCAGCGTGCGGCGGCGGCCGCGCTGGCGGTGGCGGGGATATCGACGTCGGGGCAGACGATGAAGGGGTCGGAGCCGCCCAGTTCCAGCACGGATTTTTTAAGCACTCTTCCCGCAGCGCTTCCCACGGCTTTGCCGGCGCGTTCACTGCCAGTGAGCGTCACCGCGCGGATGCGCGGATGAGCGATCAGGGCCTCGGCGGCATTGTTGTCCAGCAGCAGGTTGGTAAAAACGCCGGGAGAAGCGCCGGCCTCGCGGAAGATGCGCTCGATGGCGATGCCGCAGCCGGGGACGTTCCAGGCGTGTTTGAGGACGGCGACGTTTCCGGCCATCAGGGATGGCGCGGCGAAGCGGAAGACCTGCCAGAAGGGGAAATTCCAGGGCATGATGGCCAGGATTGGGCCGAGGGGGTCATAGCGGATGTAACTTTTGCCGGCGTCGGTGGGGATTTCTTCGATGGCGAGGAGGCGCTGGGCGTGATTGGCAAAATAATCGCAGGCGGAGGCGCATTTTTCGATTTCAGACTCAGCGCCGGCGATGGTCTTGCCCATTTCGCGGGTCATGAGGGTGGAGAGATCGGTCTTTTGCTCAAGGAGCAATTCGCCGACCCGACGAAGGAGATCGCCGCGCTCTTCGAAGGATTTTGTCCGCCATTGCGTGAACGCGCGCTCGGCCTGGTCGAGCAGTTGCTCGACTTGCGCTGGCGTGTGATCGGGGTATTCGGCGAAAACTTGTTCGGTGGTGGGATTGATGGATTTCATGGGGGATCCACGAAGAACACTAATTATTATCCACTAAGAACACGAAGGACACGAAGTAGGAAAAAGCCAATATTGACCTTCCCCACGTTTGGTGGGCGCGATTCTAATTGAATCGAGCCTCGAACGCTTCGGGGCTCAGATAGCCCAGCGACGAGTGGCGCCGCCGGCGGTTATACCAGCATTCAATCCATTCAAAGACGCTCCCTTTGGCCTG
>DASYUA010000177.1:0-1563 GCA_036001665.1 Tepidisphaeraceae bacterium | reverse complement strand
TTCCATGGGTCGGAGGCGGGTGTGGCTTTATGTAGATAAGCACGGATGACCCCCTTTTTGGTCAGGGGGGAATGTCCGCCTTTTTCGGTCCATGAGTGGATGGATTGGTGCTGGCTCGCCAGACCTGTTCAGGGCAATGGCCCGCGCGATGCGGAAGCGGTGTAATTTCTCCGTGTCTACCGAAAGGCTTGAACCATGTTGCGGTGGTGGAAAGATTTGGCGGAGAAATCGGAAGGGGAAAATACCGGGCGCGAGAGCCGGAGCGGCTGGGGGGGTGTGATGATGGAGTGGATGGAGGAGCGGGTGCTGATGGCGAGCGATTTTGCGGGGGTGGTGGTCGTGGCCCAGATTTGGGACAGTCGCACCAGCCAGACCAGACAAGTCAGCATCGTCCAAGATATGTGATGGCGAAGCGGAAGTCGCCGCCCATCGTTTTTCGAAGCGGTCGGCGTTAGTCGATTCGGTGACGGCGACGGAAGAAGAGGGGAATGGCCAGAAGAAAAGTGGAAAGGGAAGCGGGCTCGGGGACGGTGGCGAGGGCAGGGGTGAGAGTGGCAGCGCCGCTGGAGAGGGGGAAGGCGGAGGAGGTGGGCGGGAGGGGAGGGGTGGAGATGGTGTCGTTGATCCAGTTGGCGAAGATGGAGACGCGGGTTGCGCCGGAGATGTCGCCGTAGTCGGAGTCGGCCTTGCCGTCGAAGAAATTTCCGCCGACGAAGGAATTGACGCCGGCGATGTAGCGGGTGGCGCCGTCGGTGATGAAGACGGGGCCGCCGCTGTCGCCGGGGGCGATGAGGCCTTCGATGTAAAGCGGAGTGCGGCTGCCGACGAGGTTGTCGAAGAAGGCGTAGGGGTTGGGGTTGTCGAAGTCAGAGAGGAGGATGCGGTTGGTGCTGTTGTAGTAGGCATCCAGCATGTTTTGAGCGCCGCGTTTTCGGCCGTCGAAGGTGGTTGCGCCGGTGAGGCCGGTGCCGGTTTTGCCGTAGCCGACGAAGGTGCCGATTTTGTTCAGCTCGGCAGCGCCGGTGTAGATTTTGGCGGGGGTGATGCCGTCGGGAGCGGAGGAGAGATGGAAGAGGCCGAGGTCGTAGCCGGCGGTGAGGTCGCCGGTCCAGTTGGGATTGGCGTGCCAGGCGTCGGCAGTATAGAGGGTTCCGTTGACGGTGAAGGAGAGGGTTTGGGCGATGTCGACGACGTGGGCGGCGGTGAGGACCCAGTCGGGGGCAATGAGGGTGCCGGAGGCGATGTAGTTGAAGGAGGAGCCGGTTTTGGGGTCGGTGCCGAAGCCGTCAACGCGGCCGACGGAGGTGAAGAAGTCGCCGACGGAGAGGTAGTCGCTTTGATTGCGATCGTGGCGGATGGTGGAGGCGTGGATGGGGGATGTGAGTGTGAAGAGAGAGACGATCAGCGCGATGCTGAGGTGGAGCCGCATCTGATGCAACATGATGATGCCTGCCTTCCGCGAGCCTCGGCGAGAAAGCTTGCGTGGGCAGGATAATGCAAAGGGGGTGGGAAAGTCAAAGCGCAGGGGGGTTATTATCGGCCGGTAGGGAATGTTGTGGGAGG
>DASYUA010000176.1:0-3681 GCA_036001665.1 Tepidisphaeraceae bacterium | reverse complement strand
AAGTGGTGGAATGAGGAGTTTTTGCCGCGGCCAGTGGGGGATGTGGCGGAGATGGATCGGCGGATGGGGGATGAGATTGCGGATCAGATTGAGTCGACGCGGCGGGAGGGGAGGAAGCTGGCGATCATTCTGCCGGTGGGGCCGATGGGGATGTACAAGATTGTGGTGGAGCGGCTGAAGACGAGCCGGACGCGGTGCGATCATGTGACGACGTTTAATATGGATGAGTGGGCGGATAAGGCGGGTAATACGATGGCCGGGGATCAGCCGGGGGGGTTTGAGCATGCGATGGTGACAGCGCTGTTTTCGCCGCTGGGGCGGTTTACGGTGCCGGCGAAGCAGAGGAATTTTGCGCTGAAGGGGAATTTGCCGACGTATGCGAAGAAGATCGCGGCGTTGAAGAAGGAGGGGGCGAAACTGGTGACGGTTTATGGAATTGGGAGGGTGTTTCATATTGCGTTTTGGGAGCCGCAACTGGGAGGGGAATATTCTGAGGCGGAGTGGAAGAGGCAGACGCACCGGATTGGGGTGGCGCTGCATCCGCTGACAATTGAGCAGAATGCGATCACTTCGTTCAATAGCAGGTTTACTCTGGTGCCGGCGTTTGCGAATACGATTGGGCCGGGGTTGTTTTTGCAGAGTGATTGGTGCATCGGGGGGTGTGATGGGGCGTATCCGGATCGGGGGGCGCAGTTTCAGGGGGCGAGCTTGTGCGTGACGCTGCAATATGGGCCGGATATCTGGGTGCCGAGTAGTTGGATGCCGACGATGGCGGGGAGATTGTTTTTTTTGAAGGAGTTGGCGGGGCCGTTGGTCCCGGATGCACACTGAATTTGCGATTTGCAATTTGCGATTTGCGATTGGAGGAGACATGTGGCGCTTGATGATTTTGGCGGCGTTGGTGATTGGGACGGTGGCGCGGGCGGCTGAGGATCGGTCGGGGAAGGATCCGCGGCTGTCGACGTTTCGCACGTTGTATCAGGGGAGTGGGTTTGTGCCGCCGGGGAACAAGGAGGTTTGGCAGAAGAGGGCGCGGGAACTGAGGGAGCAGGTGCTGATTGCGGCGGGGCTTTGGCCGATGCCGGAGAAGACGCCGCTGAATGCGGTAATTCATGGGAAGATTGAGCGGGAGGATTACACGGTTGAGAAGGTTTTTTTTGAGAGTTATCCGGGATTTTATGTGACGGGGAGTTTGTATCGGCCGAAGGGGAAGACGGGGCCGTTTCCCGGAGTGTTGTGTCCGCATGGGCACTGGGCGAATGGGCGATTCAATGAGACGCCGGAGAAGGAGATTGATGCGCAGATCAAGGCGGGGGTGGAGAAGGACCGAGTGGCGGCGAAATACATTTTGCAGGCGCGGTGCGCGAATCTGGCGAAGCTGGGGTGCGTGGTGTTTCACTATGACATGGTGGGATATGCCGATGCGGATGAAAAACGTTTTCCGCACCGCAAGACGATGACGGACGCGGAGGCGGACCTGAATTTGCAGAGCATTTTTGGGCTCCAGACGTGGGACAGCATTCGGGCGGTGGATTTTTTGCTGTCGCTGGGGGATGTGGACAAGGAGCGGATCGCGTGCACGGGGGCGTCGGGGGGTGGGACGCAGACGTTTATCATGATGACGGTGGATGATCGGCTGAAGGGGGCCGCGCCGGTGTGCATGATTTCGGCGGGGGATCATCAGGGGGGATGCGTGTGTGAGAACAATGCGCTGCTGAGAATTGGGACGGACAATGTGGAGCTTTCTTCCACGTTTGCGCCGCGGCCGTTTATTCACCCGACGGCGACGGGGGACTGGACGAAGGATTATTTGGAGAAGGGGTATCCGGAGACGCTGGGGGTGTATCGATTGTTTGGGGCGGAGGAGAATGTGAAGGCGGTGCGGTTTAATGCGGGGCACAACTATGCGCTGGGGAATCGGGAGGCGATGTATAACTTTTTCAACACGCATTTGAAGCTGGGGGCGAAGGAGCCGGTGAAGGAGAAGGCATTTGAGGCGATTGCGCCCAAGGATTTGTCGGTTTTTACGGCGGAGCATCCGCGGCCGGGGAATTCGATTGATGGGCCGGGGTTGAGGAAGTATCTGGCAGAGATGGCTTCGAGGCAGATGGAGGGGATTAGGCCGAAGGATGGGGCGACGCTGGCGGAGTTTAAAAAAGTGATGGAGCCGGCGCTGCGGCATATGGTGGCGAGCAGCTTGCCGAAAGCGGACGATGTGACGATTGAGCATGAGGGGGATAAGGTTTTCGTTTCGCGCGCCGGCTCGGCAGAGCGATTGCCGGTGGCGGTGCTGCGTCCAGCGCAGGCAAGTGGGGCGATCACCATCGTGATTCATCCCGCAGGGAAGGCGGGGATTTTTGGGGGCAATGGTGAGCCGGGAGAGTTGGCCAAGGCGCTGCTGGCCAAGGGGCATCTGGTGGCCGCGCCCGATATTTTCATGACCGGAACGCTGGCCGGACCGAATCCGATGACAACGTCGAAGGTGGAATTCTTCGCGGGATATAACCGCACGGTCATTGCCAATCGGGTGCATGATATTCTCACGGAGGTTGCGGCCGCGCGCAAGGTGAGCAACGAAGTGAACCTGGTGGGATTGGAAGGTGCCGGGCCGTGGGTCATGCTGGCGAGTGCATTGGCGGGGGATGCGGTGAAGCGGACGGTGGCTGATGTGAATGGGTTTGAGTTTGCGAGCGTGAAGGATCGGGCGGATGCGAATTTTCTGCCGGGGACGGTGAGGTATGGGGGGCTTTACAATCTCAGCGCGCTGGCGGCGCCGGGGGAGATGCTGATCTACAGCACGGGCGACTCAGACACATCTTCTCTCACAGCAGCCTATACGGCGGCCGGGGCTTCGATGAAGTGTCGAGTGGAGAAAGGGAAGGTTGACGTCGTTGAATGGCTGACGCGGTGAATTCGGCGGCTGAAGCCGCCCCTACTTCGCGATCGAAATATCATCGAAATCAATCGGCGTGCCGGAATATGGGATTCCCCAGACGCTGGGGCGGCCTTTGGGGGGTTTGGCGGTGTCGGGGTCGTCGAAGGTGAGGGCCCAGTCTTTGGGTTCAGGGGTGCCGCGGGGCCAGATTTTGGCTTGGAGGGTGGTCTTGTTGTTCTCTTTTTTTAGCTGGAGGCGGAGGGTGAGCCAGGAGGCGGATTTCCATTGGCAGGGCTTGGAGGTTTTGACGTTGTCGCCTTTGAGGATTTGGAGTTCGTTGGTGGCGGGCATGAGCCAGAGGCGGTAGCCGGCCGCGCCGCAGAGGCCGATGCCGAATTCGGGGAAGCGCTTGCCGGTGGCGGTGGCGCGGATGGAGGCCTCAATGGAATTGTTTTCGTCAGCGCCGAGCATGAAGCCGAAGGTGTCGAGGGGCTCGCCGGGGAGTTGGAGGAATTTGTCGTTGCCATCTTTGACGACGGCGAATTTGCCGTTCATGACGAGGAGCTCTTCGGGCAGGGAGCCTTGGTCGGATTTTTGGAAGTCGTTGCGGTAGTCGGTGGCGGGTGGAGGGTTGGCGGCGGAGATGAGGAGTAGAGGCATCAGAATTGGCAGCAATTGAGACCCACCAAGAACACGAAGTTTTCGTCCACGAAGAACACGAAGGGACACGAAGGAGAGGAAAGGAGGGAGGGTCATTTGGAGGGGCCTCCGATGGCGTAGAGCCATTTGTCGGTGGCGATCAAGAG
>DASYUA010000175.1:0-14669 GCA_036001665.1 Tepidisphaeraceae bacterium | reverse complement strand
AAGACATTTCTTCGATGGCTCCCACGGATCCACAGGAGCGCCAGGAGTTTGCCAGAATCTTCTCCGATCCAACTATCGTGCTCCGGCTTACGGATCATTCGCCAAAAGAGCGTCTCCTAGGTGTCGAGATCGACATGAATTATCGGGAAAAAAGCAAGACTCGTACCGTCGATGACGCTACCGCCTTGGAGACCACATCCATTTTTAACCCCTAGGAAGCAGAGGAGGGGATCAGTTCAACTTCAGCGAATGAATGACAACGGATGACATACTGTTCGTCTTCCCCATCCATTCGCCCACACGCCCCTATACCCACACGCCCATAGGCCATCCCCCATCCTCGAACTTCTGAATTCCGAATTCTGAATTCTTCCCGAACCCCGAACCCTGAACCCTCTCGCCTCCCCTTATCCCCTGTCCCTCCCCCACAGCCCTCTTCAGGTCATTGACACTTCCCTCCCCCCATCGCGACAATCACCCCGCTCACAGAACTTTAAGGAGGCATCTCATGAAACGTCTCATTCTCTCTCGTCGGATGATCACCCTCATCCTGCTCATCGCATTCACCGGCCGCTTCGCCATCCCCGCCTACGCCAACCCGGCCATCAAACTCCACAACTGGGAAGGAACCATCGACACCTCCCCCGACGGCGCTGCATCCTTCACCCTCGAAGGAACCGCCTCCCAGCTCGGCCAATTCGACGCCTACGGCGAAATCCAGCTCGTCCCCGGCGAGGAAGAAGGCTCGCTCCTCGGCCAGGGTGTCGTCGTCTTCACGGCCGCCAACGGCGATCAGCTCGTCGGCGTCACCACCTGGGATGTCGCCCCCGACTCCGTCGGCCAGCTCCATTTCTCCTGGCGCGACGCCATCGAGCTCGCCGACGGCACCATCGTCTCCAGCACCGGCCGCTTCCTGACCGACCGCCCCCAAGGCCTCGTCGTCATCGCCATCATCGCCATCCTCATCGGCCTGCTCCTCCCCGCCGTTCAATAGTCACGGTAAGCGGCCTGAAAATCCCGACCGCCGTAGCACGGGCATCTTGCCCGTGCTCTTCTCCTCCAAATCCGTGTTCATCTGTGTGAATCTGTGGTTAAAACTTCTGAATTCCCCGAACAAATCCCAATCCCGGACGTATTCATTATTGCATTACCAATGACTCAATGACCCGATGATTCAATGAGTCAATCGCAGAAAAGGGGGTTTGCATGTGCTCTTCTTTCCCACGCGGCCATACCCGTGCCCACTCCCTCTCCTCACCGAACCCCCAACCCCGACCCCAAAACCGTCTGACTACCAAACGAAGCCATTTCGCCCATTCGCCCATTTGCCCTTTCGCCCACTCGCTCTTCCCTTTCACCTCCCGTCGCTTTCGGTCGATTCCCCGTCGCTTTCACGTCGTTTCTCCGTCGGTTTCCGGTCGGTTTCATGTCGGTTTTTGTCGGTTTCGGTCGGTTTCGGTCGGTTTTATTTGCGGATTCCCGCCCCACCCCGCACCTAAGGCATTCCCTGAACACATTTTACAAAAGACTGCCTCAAATCGCCCCCCAAAACCTTTTCTTACCCCCTCTGCTTTGGAAGTTGGACGTTCAAAGTTGGACGTTGGAAGTTCCCGCGCTACCGAACGAACCCATTTCCCCCTCTTTCACTCCCCCTCCCGCCCCCCGATAATCGCCGGCCATGGAGGCGGGCATGCGAAGCGCGCGATGGGCATTGGGCGGCCTGCTGCTGTTGGCCGCCGCCATTGGCGCGCCCCTCATCCCCGGTTGCAAAGACTCCCGCTCCAAAACCTCGGCCAATTCCGTCACCTACAACCAAAACATCGCCCCCATCCTCTGGCAGCATTGCGCCTCCTGTCATCGCCCCGGCGAAGTTGGCCCATTTCCCCTGCTCACCTACGACCAGGCCAAAAAGCACGCCACCCAGATCGCCAAAGTGACCCAAAGCCGCTTCATGCCCCCCTGGCTTCCCGAGCCCGGCCATGGCGAATTCGCCGACGAGCGGCGGTTGAGCGATGCCCAGATCGAGCTGATCGGCCAGTGGATCAAGGCCGGCTGCCCCGAGGGCCAACCCACCAGCGCCCAGCCGCCCACCTGGACCGAAGGCTGGCAACTCGGTCAGCCCGACCTGATCGCCCAGATGCCGGCCGCCTACACCCTCCCGGCCGCCGGCAAGGATGTCTATCGCAACTTCGTCGTCCCCCTGCCGGTGAACGAGATGCGCTGGGTCCGGGCCGTCGAGTTCCGCGTCGGCAACAACGTGGTCCATCACGCCTTCATCCTCACCGACCGCTCCGGCGCAGCCCGCCGCCGCGATGCGCTGGATCCAGAGCTCGGCTACGAAGGAATGGAAGCCGGCGAGGATGTGCTCATGCCCGACGGCCAACTCCTGAGCTGGCAGCCCGGACGATTGCCCTCGCCCGGCAGCGACCAGCGCGCCTGGCGGCTGAGCAAGGGGACCGACATGGTCCTCCAGATGCACATGCGCCCCACCGGCAAGCCCGAGGATGTGCAATCCCGCGTCGGCTTCTACTTCGCGCCCAGGCCCCCCACGCAGTCGCAGTTTCTCCTGGTGATTCGGCCGCCGGTCATCGACATCCCGGCCGGCGAGAAAAACTATGTGGTCGAGAGTTCCTATACCCTGCCAGTCGATTTGGAAGTTGTGGGGATTTTGCCCCACGCCCACTACCTCGGCCGCGAGCTGGCCGGATCGGCCGCCCTGCCCGATGGGACGAGCAAGCCGCTCATCCTGATCAGGAACTGGGATTTCAACTGGCAGAGCGACTATCGATATGCCAAACCCATGTCCCTGCCCAGGGGGACAAAGCTGTCGATGCGGTATGTGTTCGATAACTCGGAGGGGAACATCCACAATCCGAATCATCCGCCCAAAATCGTGCGCTATGGCCCGAATTCGACCGATGAGATGGCCGAGCTTTGGCTCCAGACCGTGCCCAAAAGTCAGGACGATCTGCGTGAATTGGCTCAGGATTATCTGAAGAACTACATGATCCCTGATGCCGTGTTGCGCAGTGCCGGATTGCTCAAATACGCGCCGCAGGATGCGGAGATGCGGGCCAAGTATGGGGCCTCGCTGGCCAGGGCCGGTCGGGTTGAAGAAGGAATCGCCGAATTGCGGCGGGCCATCGGGCTCGATCCGAAGAATGCCAAAACCCATTACATGATGGGGGTGACACTGACGGGTGCGGGAAAGATCGCCGAGGCGATGGAGGAATACGAGAATGTCCTGCGGCTGGATGCGGAAAATTACCGTGCCCACAACAACCTGGGCCTGATTTATTTCAGCCAGGGCAAGCTGGACTCGGCCGCGCGGCATTTCTATAACGCCGTCCGGATCAACCCCAACGATGTGCTGTCGAACATGAACCTGGCCAAGCTGTTCCTGGCTCAGGGCAACCTCGGCCAGGCGCGGCTCCAGTTGCGGGCGATTCTGGAGATCGATCCGGAGAACGGTTTTGCGACGGAAATCCTCAGGCAGGTGGAGGCCGAGATTGGCAAGGGCAGGTAGGGGATGATCCTGGTCAGTGTCGGCGACGGCGGCGGCCGGGTAGCCGCGGCGGAACATATTGATGAGCAAAACTTGCTCAATCATTTCTTGTGGCGGACAATGGGGGCATGGATGCGGACAAGAGACTGGTGGATGCGATTCGGGCAAAGGATGCGAGGCGGGTGCGCGCGGCGATTGCGGCGGGGGCCGGCGCGGCCGGGGCGGATGGGCAGAAATCGCCGCTTCATCTGGCCGCGGAAGTGGGTGATTTGGAAGTGCTCCAATCGTTGCCGCGGGCTTCGGTGAAGAAGCTGATCAATCAACTCGATCCAGCAGATCGGACGCCGCTGATGTGCGCCGCACAGAAGGGGAATATCGAGGCCGCTGCGGCGTTGATTGAGATGGGCGCGGAGGTGAATGCGCGGAATTCGACCGGAGATACGGCCTTGCGCGTCGCGGCCTCGGATGGAACGCCGGAAATGGCCAGACTGCTGTTGGAGGCGGGCGGCGATCCGCTGATTCCCGGGCGGCTGCTGCTCACGCCGCTGGATCGGGCGCGCGAACGACATACGCCGGAGGGGCGTATGATTGCGGCGATCATTCTCAGGGCCCAGGAAGCGGCAAGAATCGAGAAAAAGGCCCAAAAATCGCCCCAAAAGGCGGCCGGAGGAAGAAAATCAAAACAAACGCGCCGAGCCGGGCGGCGTGGGGTAAAATAATGGAGCAATGGCACGGTGGGATGGCGTTGGGGAGAGGATGGCGGACAGGAAGGTCCGCTCCACCATTGGACCGATAAGCTTGCGATGACGCGCGGCCTCGCGAGGGTCCCATAACAGCATTGGAGTTATTGGCGATGCGACAATCACAGCGTGGCATTCGTGCCGATGCAATTTCCCCCGTCATTGAAACCCTCGAAGACCGGCGGATGCTCTCGGCGTCGCTGGTACACGGCATCCTGAAGATCACCGGCACCACCGCCGCCGACGCCATCACCGTCGGCCTCGATCCGGCCAACAAGGCCAAGATCCTCGTCAAGATGGGCGCCAAGAACTCGCGCTTCACCAAGACCGCCGTAAAGACCATCAGCATTCTCAGCGGCGACGGCGCGGACACCATCACCATCAGCTCCGGCATCAAACAGCAAATCACCATCAAGAGCGGCGAAGGAGATGACACGGTTCACGGAGCGGGTGGCCGGGAAGTCGTCTTCGCCGGCGGAGGCGCGGATCAGGTGTTCGGCGGCAACGGCAGCGATCAGGTCTTCGGCGGCGAGGGCGATGATCAGATCGACGGAGGCGCCGGAAACGACTACCTGTACGGCGACGGTGGCAATGACACGGTCAGCGGCGGTGTCGGAAATGATGTGTTGGCCGGCGATTCGGAAGACACGCTGGTCTTCAGCGGGCAGCCGCCGTTCGACATTATCGGCAATGACTCACTCAATGGCGGCGATGGGAATGACTGGCTGCTGGGTGGGGCGCGAGTGGAGACTGATCCAGTATCACACAACTTGTTCCTAACCGGCAATGGCCAGGACACGTTCACCGGTGGGGCTGGGGCAGATATCATCGACAAAGGCGGTAGTGATGACACGATCACAGATTTAGCGGGCGAGGATTATGTTCCCGTCGATGAAGCGCCCAGCGCCCACGAAGGTGGGCAGGGTGATGTCCATACCCACGTGATCCTGAAGATACGGGTGAGATCGGGCTCTCGCTACAAGAACGTCGTTGTGCAACCAAATATCGGACGGTTTGGATCTGTAGACTTCAGGTTCCTGCACACCCACGACACCAGCGGACGTATCCATTTTGAGGCCGGGCCCCCGAATACGAGTTATCGTCTGATTGATTTCTTCCGCCTCTGGGGTATCTCGCTGGATTCCCAGCATGTCGGGCGGTTCATACCGCCGGCGGGGAAGAAAGTCACGATGTGGGTGACGCGTAACGGGGCGACAACCCAGAGCACAAAATTCGGCAGTTTCGTGCCGAAGGGTGGAGGTGGGACCGCTGACGGTGACGTGATTGAGATACGGGTGGGATAGTCGCAATTAATCTTGCAACAATCGTATCTTTTTGCTTACAATGGTGCCTCCAGCTTGATCAGATAGCGACCGAGCGGGCGAAACTGCGGCGCGGTTCCGTTGCGAATCGCGTCGTCCAATTCTCAAATCAAGGGAAGGAGTCCCAATGGTTTCGCTCAGCAAATTCTGGAGCCGGAAAAGTCGTCGACAGTCTAAGAGATCAGAAGCGCCGGCCCGCTATCTCCTTGAGGGGCTCGAGAGCCGAGTGTTATTGACCATCGGCGACGCGGGGCCGTTTGTTAGCGTACTCTCAATCGTGAATCGTGGTGGACGTTATTATTACATTTACGCTGGCGATGGGGCGGACACCATCACGGTCAATGTGGGGACTAGTGACCTCCAAGCCAATGGCGAGAATGGAGACGACGTTCTCAATTCGAATGGCACTTGCTGTGGTTCTTTTTCCGGCGGTGCTGGTAACGACACGCTCATCGGCGGCTCGGGCATGGATAACCTTTACGGCGATGGAGGGAACGATTCGCTTACTGGCGGGCCGGGCAACGATCTCCTAGCCGGAGGAACAGGAAACGACACGATTTTTGCAGGTGGTGGTGACGACTATGTTTACGGCAACGACAACGCCGACTCCCTCGAAGGTCAAGGCGGCAACGACACTATCGACGGCGGAGCCGGCAACGACATCATAAACGGAGGCAATGACAATGATTATATCATTGGCGGCACCGGTGCTGACTTGATTCACGGAAATGGCGGAAATGACAAGATCGAGGCTCATGATGGCACTGGAACGGATACGATTTTCGGAGACGCCGGACAAGATACACTGCTAAACAGCGATTCCGGTGACGTTTGGACCCAGTAGCGGTCGTCAAAATCGGTAAATCGCCGCGACACCCGTATCGGTCGGCATCTGCTCGAGCGACAGGACTAGGACTTCGCCGCCGGTCTTCGCTACTCATTTGGCGAAGTCGTCGAAGCTCATTCCTTCGGTTCAATAAGCTCAACCCGATTCCCAAACGGATCGCGAAATTCAAATCGCTCATGCCCCGGGATAGGCACGGAGTCGAGGACCTTGACGCCGGCGCTTTGCAGATGCGATTGCCATTGGCGCAGCTTGGTCACCTCATAGGCGATGTGAGCTTTCGTGGCCGAGCGATTGGGATTCTCTTCGATGCCGATGTGAAGCTCGTGCTGGCCGGCCCGCAGCCACAGGCCGCCGCGGGATTGGAGCGATGTCGGCTTGGGGATTTCGGTCAGGCCGAGAATCTGGCAGTAAAACGAACGCGCCGCTTCCAGGTCGGAAGCGGCGACGGTGATTTGGGCGTGGTGGATCTTGAGGATCGGGCTGGGGGGAGGCATGGTTTGCCGGCCGGCGATTTCTATTCCTTTTTGGTCTTGTCGCCCTGTTCTTCGATCAGGGCATCGACGACTTTTTCAACATAGTCGGGCTTGATGCCCAGGGCGCGGACGATGCCGTTGCGATCGACGACGGCGTAAGTCGGCCACCATTGCACCTGCCAGGCTTCGGTGGAGGCGGCGGCCACCTTGGCCGTGGGATAGGCGATTTTGTTGTTGGCGGCCGTGTCCTTCATCTTCTCTTCGCCGCCACCGCCGCAGGCGCCGATCAACTCGACGCCTTTGGCGTTGTATTTCTGATAGAGCTCGTTGTTGTGGGGAATCGAGCGAATGCACGGGCCGCACCAGGTGGCCCAATAGTCCACGACGATGATCTTGCCTTTCATGTCGTCGGGCTTGATCTCCTTGTTGATCCAGTCGGAGAGATCGAGCTTGGGCATCGGCTTGCCCAGGACCAGGGCGTGCTTTTTCATGCTGTCGGCGTCGCCCCAATAGCCTTCCTTCTGGAGCTGTTCGATTTTGCCTTTGTCATCGGCCGCGCGGAGCGAGAAGGCCAGGCCGGCGCTGATGATTCCGACGATCATGAAGATGGCGACGATGCGGGCGGATTTGTTCTGGAACATAGGTTCTCCAATTGTAGGCGATGGATCACAACCCCGCGCGGCCGGGTTGTCAATGAAAGCGGCTCAGCGGCGGCGGTTTTGCTTGCGGGCCTTGCGTTCCTGTTTGCGCTTGGCGCGCAGCTTGTCCTTCTGCTTTGGGGTTAGATGCGGGGCGGAGGCGATAGTTGCAGCGGCCAGGGCGGGATTGGGGGCGAATGTTTCTTCGGGTTTTGCTGCGGTGTCGCTTGCGGGCAGCGGGCGTGATGGAGTTGGTTGCGTGGCGACAATGCCGAGTCTTTTGGAGATGGTGGACCAGTCGGGGAGTGATTGTCGGTCATATTCGCCGGCCTTGATCACCTGCTGGATCATGGCGGCGGATTCTTTGGCTTTGAGGTCGATCAGGTGCGAAATCAGCGAGGTGTTCAGTTCGATCGGATTACGCTGATAGCGCTCGAGGGCGGCCGTGAGGATGGCGATGCATTGGGAGCGATAGTCGGGGTGGGTGTTGGCGATTTGGACGAGGTCGCGGGCGGCGGACTCGCGAGTGAGGTGGGGGTTGGATTGGTCCTGGAGGAGGATGGTGAGGTGGGAGATGTTGGCCGGATCGGGGGCGGGCATGAGGTCATTTTAGCGGGAATGGGTTGGTGGTGGGCGTTGTGGCGGGTGCGGGCGAAGTGCGGCGAGAGGAGAGGGGAAGGGCCATCGTGGCCGCGAGGGCCAGCATGGCGATTGAGAAGAGGAGTTTGATGACGATGGCGTAGATGCGGGCCTTGGTGGCGGCGAGGCCGACGCGGATGGAGTGGGCGGTGTCATCGCGGACGGTGAGCTCGCCCAGCAAAGCGCCGACGAAGACGCCGATGCACAGGCCGATGGTGGTGCCGATGATGGGGATGGGGATGGTCAGGAGAAATGCCCCCAGGAGCCCGCCGATCAGCGCGCCCCAGGCAGCGCGGCGGCTGCCGCCGGCTTTTTTGGCGCCCCTGCTGCCGGCGAGGAATTCGATGCCTTCGGCGATGGTGGCGATGACGATCAGGATGATGAGCGTCCAGAGGCCGATGTATTGGAATGAGGTGTACCAGGCATAGAGCAGAGCGGCGGCGACCATGACCCAGAGGCCGGGCAGGCCGAGCAGGGTGATGAAGATGCCGGCGAGAGCGAGGATGAGCAGCAGGGAATAGGCGAACCAGTGCATGACGGCTTTCAATGTTTGAGATAGAGATGACGGAAGTGCCAGGCGAGGAAGGCGAGGGCGAGAAGAAGTGCGAGGGTGAGGATGATTTTAAAGATAAACTTAAGGCGGCGCGGCCACATGAGGCGATTGATAAGATTGCGGACCGAGGGGTGGATGGCTTCTTCGCGCGGGGAGAGGTTGGAGTAGGCGCGGGTGAGGCGTTCCTTCATTTTTTCATAACTGTCGCCGGCGAAGGAGCGGAGGATTTGCTGGGCGCCCTGAAGATGGACCTCGACGGCGGCGATGGAGCAGTCCATGGCGGTGGCGACGTCGCGGTAGAGAAGTTGTTCGCCGAAAGTCAGCAGGTAAGCCTCGCGCTGCTGGAAAGGGAGGGCGCGGAAGCCGCGGACGAATGCGACGTAGGCCGCGCTGACTTCGCCGCTGTGCTCGATGAGGGTGTCCTGTTGAGCTGACGGCTCGTGTTTGCGGCCGCGGCGGGAGACCAGAACGGTGAAGTGATAGAACCAGCGCTGGGCGGAGGCGGCGTCGCGCCAGTGCTTGAGCTGGTGGAGGGCGTGATTGGCGACGAAGCGGACGATGCCATGGCCGACATCTTGGCGGCCGCACAGGCCATAGGCGATGCGGCAGATGGCGGGGTAGACTGATTCGACCAGTGCTTCGACGGCCGGGCGCTCGAGTTTCTTGGCGCGGTGGAAGAGTTCTTCATCGATGTGCAGCGCGGGATTGTGAGCTATGGGATCGCCGGTGGTCATTCCGATCGACAACCTAAGCGACGCGCGGATTGACGTCTATACGCGGCTGAAGGATAGGGATATCGCCGCGATGGATGGGAGATTTATTGCGGAGGGGGAATTGGTGGTGCGGCGGCTGCTGGACAGTCAATATCAGACGGAGTCGGTGTTGCTCGCGGATCGGCGGGTTGCGGAAATCGCGCCGTTGGCGCCGGAGGGGGTGGAGATTTTTAGCGCGGCGGCGGAGGTAGTGAATCGGATTGTGGGGTTCAAGTTTCATTCGGGGGTGATGGCGTGTGGCAGGCGCGGGGCGGAAATGAGGCTGGATGATTTGGCCGTTTGTCGGAGCGAGCGGGAGGTGAATCTGGTGATTCTGCCGGAGATCGCGGCCACGGATAATCTGGGGTCGTTGATTCGCATCAGCAGCGCGTTTGGGGCGACGGCGATGATACTGGGGGAGAGGTGCTGTGATCCATTTTACCGGCAGAGCATCCGGGTTTCGATGGGGACGATTTTTGGGATGCCAATGGTGCGGTCGGCGGACTTGATGGGTGATTTGCGGAGATTGCGAGGGGAATTCGGGGTGGAGTTGGTGGCTTCGGTGGCTGAGGGTTCGGGGGAAGCGCTGGCGAATGCGCGGCGGGTGCGGAAGATGGGGTTTTTGTTTGGAAATGAGGCGCAGGGATTGTCGGTTGAGGAGATGGGGGCGTGCGATCGGAGGGTGACGATTCCGATGCAGTTGGGGACGGATTCGTTGAATGTGTCGGTGGCGGCGGGGATTGTGTTGTATCACTTCACGCAGTATGCGAGGTGAACGCTCACGGGCGAGACGCCCGTGTTACGCGGTGAGGTCGATGTTTTCGGGGGGATCGGTGGGGGAGGGTTGGTGTTGTTTTTTGTGGTGTTCGGGTTGGCGTCTGGGTTGGTAGCTGTCGTTGCGGTCGGCGGCGGGGTGGAGGGCGTCGGTGCTTTCGACCTGGTGCTCGAGGTCGTCGCCCTGGAGGGCGGCGTTTTTGCCGAGGTTCTGGACGCGGCGGATGTGCTTGTCCTGGGAGGTGGACTTGGTCTGCTGGACCTGCGTGCTTTGAATGATCGCGCCGGTGAAGGGGTTGATCTGACTCACAGGTTCCTCTGTTCCATTTATCGGCGCAGTTGTTGCGGGATGAGAAGCAAAAAGGGCGGGGGCGCGAAAAAACGCCCCC
Source organism: Tepidisphaeraceae bacterium (assembly GCA_036001665.1). GTDB lineage: Bacteria > Planctomycetota > Phycisphaerae > Tepidisphaerales > Tepidisphaeraceae > JBGPEF01. Next base: position 4,037 of record DASYUA010000175.1, on the reverse strand, counting down.
GGCCGAAACGGGGGGCGCCTTCCCTGGCGTTTATTCTGGTGTGCTGAAGCACACCCTACGTCACTCCGGCGGGGATGTCGGGCACAGCCGGACCTACGGGATCGGGGATGGGTCATTGAGCGCCTCCGGTGCTGGCTTGCGCGGGGGCGGGGGGTTTGGCGGTGAGGAGACTGGGGGGGATGATCTGGGCGGAGACTTTGCGGGTGACTTCGGCGGGATCGACGGCGGCGACGTCGGTGGCGAGGAGGGCCTTGACGGAGAGCTGGGGCTCGCTGACGAGATCGCCTTTGATGCCGACGAATTTTTCGAGGAAGGCGCCGAATTTGGCGTCGCTGCTGCGGACGTAGCAGAGGGTGCGGCCGGAGGCGGGATCGGTGAGGCGATAGAGGGTTTGAGCGCCGATCTGGACGGTGGAGGGCTTGAGGGTGCCGACGGCGGTGTAGGCGATGATCTGGTCGGTGAGGCGCGCCTGGATCTCGGTGCGTTCGCCGCGGAGGGCGGCGAGTTTGCTTTCGGATTCTTCCTGGCTCTTGCGGAGGGCGAGGAGCTCAGCGCGGGCGTGGGCCTTGACGCGGAGGCTGGCGGCCTTGGCCTGGGCGACGCGGCGCATGGTGATGGGGAGGTGATCATCGCGGAGCAGGCCTTCGTAGCCGGCCAGAAGGGTGGGGATGGGGAGCTCGTCGAGGGATCGGCCGGCCATGGCGGAGAATTCGGATTCGAGGCGGTCGAATTCGGCCTGGATGGAGATGGGGCGGGTGGTGGGGGAGAGCGGTTTGGGGACTTCGATGGGATTGATCGGGTTGGCGAGGGATTCAGCGCCGGGTTGCTCAAGGGGCCTGGGGGGATTCTGGACGAGCTCGATTTTTTCATCGTCGGGTTTGGTTTCGGTTTTCTTTTCGATGGGATTGGCGGGGGATTTGACGGGGGCGACGGCGACCTGCTTGACGGGGTCGACGAATTTCTGGTGGACGTAGAGGTAGGCGTCGGCGGGGGGTTTGATTTGATAATAGGCATCATCCTCGCCGACGATGGAGACCTCGGCGCCTTTGGGGAGTTTGCACTGGACGGTGATTTTGAGGGGGACGACGCTGGAGCCAGCGCGGACGTTGACGTTGTCGGCGTTGATCCGGCCGGTGGGGGCTGCGCCGTCGCGGGTGACGAGATTTTTGGCGACGACGCTGAAGCTGCCTTCGGGGGGGACGATCTTGAGCCATTCGAACTTGATGCCGACGACGGTGACGGGTGCGCCTTTGTCGAGGCGGCCGGTGATGTAGTAGCTTTCGGCCGGGCCGCTGTGGACGACGACGGCGCTGGCGTTGATGAGGCCGGAGAACTGGAATTTGGCGTTCTCGACCTGGGGCTGTTCGTCGGCCGCGAGAGCGGGAGCGGCGGCGAAGAATGTTGAGATCAAAAGTGCGCTGAGGAGAGTTGGACGAGTGGCCATGAAGGCACCTCCGTGTGCGGTTAAGGAATGGGCATCCTGCCCGATTGGGAGCATTATCGTCGGGAAAAGGTGGAAGGCAAGGGGAAGGGACGAGGGAGGAGGGATTAGGGACGAGGGGGGAAGAAATGACCAAGGACCAAGGACCAATGACCAAGGAATGAACAATTCCCAATGACCAAGGGGAGGGGAACGGTGCGGCATGGGCGTGTGGGGGTGGGGGCGTATGGGTGTTGGAAGGGAGAAGGAGGAGGTGGAGAGTGTGAAAAATGTGAATTTCTGGACTTGGGGAGGGTTGTTAGTGGTTGATATTGCTGAGCTTATAAATTTCGCGGCCATTCACACTTCTCCTAATCTTAACGTCCTCGTTGGCTCCTCCTTTGGCGCATGGTCTTGGCGCTTGGCAGATATTATGGCAGAGTGTTAGGGTAATGTCAAGTACATGCAGCCATTTTTTCACCACGAAGAACGCGAAGTTCACGAAGGAATGCGGTTTTGGCCGGGGATTGGGCGGATGAACGCGGATTTTTAATCACAGGGGCGGGGGGGACGGAGAAGACTGGGATTTTTAGCCACAGATTCACACAGATGAACACGGATTCATGGGGAGAGGAGGGGCAAGATGCCCGGGGGTTGACCACGGAGGAGAATTCAGAATTCAGAAGTCGGAATTCAGAAGAAGAGTGGAACGCAGATGACGCGGATTCACGCAGATCAGAACGAATGCAACGGCGGAGAGGCGGAGACGCGGAGGATTCGGATTTGGCCGCAGAATTACGCAGATGAACGCGGATCGGATGGGGAACGGGCAAGATGCCCGTGGTACGTTTTGCGGTTTAGTGGCGGGCCAGGATGAGGAGGATGACGCAGGCGAGGCCGAGGGGCATGAAGGAGTAGAAGCTGATTTTGAGGAGGAAGTCGATGGCGGGAGGGGGTGGCGCGGCGGCGGTGAAGAAAGCGGCCACGAAAAAGGCCATCACGGCGGAGAGGACGATGAGCGCCAAGCCGATGCGGAAGAGGATTGTTTTGGCGAGGGGTGCGATGGGGAAATGGTAGCATCGACGTGGGCTGAACGATCACTTCGAAATTGGACTTATCCCCTTTTCTTCGCCCCCCTTTTCTTCGCCCCCCTTTTCTTCGCCTCGTCCGCTCTCAGCGCATTTTCACAAATGCATTGGAAACCCTCGATTCCCCAAGTATGCTCTCCATCACATTTTTCTCCGAGTCGTACGTAAAGGAGATTCATGGGCAATTACATCCGGGCGTTTTGTGTGGAGGAGGAAGTTCCACCGGCGGGGATCGATGATTCACCTGAATTACGTCGATGATGGCTCGAGGGGTGTTGCGCCGGGTTGGCCTGAGGGACACACTGCGGGAGGATGAGCCGGTGGGCGATTCGCTTCCCAACCTACCTGATGAGGAATCTCTGGCGAGCGGACTGAGATCCGCGCTGGGGGGAGTGGGGTCGGCCGGGGTGAGCGTGGTTGAGCGCGTGGTCAACCCGCACGCCAGCACTTTTCCCAGCGAGGTGGTGACCTGCCGGGTGGAGGGTGGAGAGGACCTGCGGCTGTTTTGCAAGTATGGCGCGGGCGGCCACGATGCCCACGGCCACCGGGGCGGCGTGGGGTATGAGGCGGAGGTTTACCGCCGCGTACTGGCCGACGCGAGGGTTGCGGTGCCGCGGTTCTATGGAGCGGCGGCGGCTGGGCCGGCGGGGGAGGTTTGGTTGGCCATCGGTTATGTGGAGGGCTGCCTGCGGCTGCGCGACAGCCGCGATCTTGGGCACTGGGAGGAGGCGGCCGCCTGGAGCGGGCGTTTCCACGCGGAGCAAGAGGGGCGGGAGCGGGAAGAGTCGTTGTCGTTTCTGATCGAATATGACGCGGCCTATTACGCGGGCTGGGCGCGGCGAACGGCGGAGAACGCGGCGGCGCTGGATCTGAACTTGCCGTGGCTGGCCGACCTCTGCGGGCGCGCGGAGGCGGCGCTGGTCGGCCTGTTGGAGGCGCCGCGGACGGTCATCCATGGCGAGTACTATCCGAAGAACCTGCTGGTCAACGAGGGGACCATTTACCCCGTGGACTGGGAGTCGGCGGCCATCGGACGCGGGGAGATTGATTTGGCCACTCTGACCGATCGCTGCGATCCGGAGATCGTCTTCCGCTGTGAGCGCGCCTACAAGCAGGCCCGATGGCCGGAGGGTGCGCCGGCGGACTTCAGCCGCGCGCTGGAGCTGGCCCGGTTGTACGTGCAGCTCCGTTGGCTGGGGGCCGAGCCGGGGAAGAAGCTGCGGCGGAGGGCTTATCGATACGATGAAGTGCGCGCCCTGGGCGAGGGCTTGGGGCTGATCTGATTGCAAAACGAGAGAGGGGGGCCGCAACCAAAATGACGAATGACGAATGACGAATGACGAAAGAATGCACCCGCGTAGCGGGTACCCGGACGAATAACGAATGACGAAGATATGCATCGATGCTTGTCGGGCAGGAGTGCCCGACCCACTGGGAGAAGCCCCCTCACCCTAACCCTCTCCCCCGAGTATGGGGGCGAGGGGAGAAGGGCCGCGACTGCTAAACTTCTTTCGCAAAAAACAAGAAGC
>DASYUA010000174.1:0-27431 GCA_036001665.1 Tepidisphaeraceae bacterium | reverse complement strand
GCAGGCACCTTTGCAACTTTTCCGGCCCCCCCGCGTCCAACCCCCATCATGCGACGCATCCTCTTCCACATCATCGCAGTTCTCAGCCTTCTTCTCTGCCTCACCTCGGCCGTCTTGTGGTACCGCAGTTACAACATCACCAGCCCATCCCTCAAAATCGCCGACAGTATCAACATCCGAAAAACCGACCCCCGCTATTGGATCGTCACCCATCCCGGCCGCCTCACCCTCTGCCGCCAGGTCGGCAAAAACTGGGATCACCCACTCAAAGGCTTCAAATTCCTCGGCGTCGATTTTGGCGGCCTCCACGGCCAGGGCAGCATGCTGTGGAACCTCATCGTCCCCTTCTGGCTCCTCACCACCCTCACCGCCATCCTCCCCCTCCTCGAAATCCCCCTCCTGCTTCGCGCCTATCGCCACCAGCTCCGCAACCGCGCCGGCCTATGCCCCACCTGCGGCTACGATCTCCGCGCCAGCACCTCCGTATGTCCCGAATGCGGCCAACCCGCCCCCGCCCCACCAGGCTCTGCTCTTCTGAATTCTGAATTCCAGACTAGCTTGAGCTTGTCGTGCAAGCTTCAGCCGATTTCAGCGCAGCAATGGCTGTCGGGGACAGCGAATGTCGCCATAAGTAAAGCTTGACCAGATGCCGCAGAAACATGGTTTGCTGATTCAATGACAGCTTCGATTTGCCACGTTGGCGTAGAGCAAACGTGATCGGTACCTCTTTGATCTTTCTGATCGGGCATTTGCAAAGCAACTCAAGCGCGATCTTGTATCCGAGCGGGTCGAGGTGTTGGGCCTGTTCCCAAATCTCGCGCCTCAGCGCAAAAAAACCCGACATTGGGTCATGGATTCCACGGACCAGCGGTCCGGCAAGAATTGTCGCTAGTGCCGAAGTCAAGCGGCGTAAAACACCCCAATCGTCCAGAATGCGGCCACCTCGTATATAACGAGAGCCGAGGACAAAATCCGCCTCACCGCTGAGGATGGGTTGCAGCAGCGATGGCAGGCACTCGGGAGGGTGCTGGAGGTCTGCATCCATCACCGCGAGAATTGCACCTTGGGCAAGGGAAAAGCCGCACAATACCGCGCCACTGAGTCCGCCAACCGGCATGGATCTGGTATGCAGCATGAGTGGATAGTCTTCGGCAAGCTGTTGGCAAATTTCGATAGTGCCGTCGCCACTCGCATCATCAATGATCAGAATCTCGTAGTCGTAACCAAAAAGCGCGGCATCAATAGCGCTGACCAGGATTGGCAGGTTTGCCGCCTCGCGAAGCGTGGGAACAATGACAGAGACCAGGCAGGAATGCCGCGAGCAGCCCAATTGGTTTCCTCTTGGACTAGTTTCCATAGAAGGCCCTAATAGAGCGGATACCATGACGTGAAGAACGCCGTATAAGCACCCATCAAGAGCGCGCTGCAACAGAGCAGATAAACCGCGATCGCGACCGGCAGGCGTGCGAGCAGGCGGCCCAGCACCATGTACGCGGGAAACACCACCGAGGCGAACCGGGCATGGCTGGCCATGCACATGCGGGCCTGCATGACGTAGGGGATGAGCAAAAGCAATGCGCTAAGCATCCATTCAGGGCCATCCAGCCATCGCTTCCATGCCCCAACGATTACCAGTGCCGCGGTCCCAAAAAAGAAAATGGGGTTGGCGAACGCCAGGTTCACTAGGAGATCATCCCCAGGTGAGGTTCTGCCCCAGTAGCAAGGCGAAGTGGGTGTATAGAGGGCGAAGACCGGCTGAAGGGTTACCAGGTCTAAGCCCTTGGCCAGTGGGCTCTGGGGCATTTCCCGCATGCCCCAGGCCACCTGCGCCTTCGCAAACGCGAGCGGCTCGCCGAAGGCCCAAATCTGAAAAAAAATGAATGCCAGCAGACCCCAGCACGCGACAGGCAGGAGGGGCATTGCTGACATCACAAAGCGCCAGATCCGCCGTCGCGATGTGTCTCCATGTGCACCGTCGAGCGCTAAAGCGCTTGTCTTCCACAGATGAAGGGCAAATGGCGCAAGCAGTGCGATGCCTACTGATCGCGTCGCCGTCGCGAGGCCAATGATGAGAGCAATAACGATGCCCGACCAGCCGCGGCGCATGCCGTACATGGCCAGGATCATCAAAAAGATGAGCATCGACTCTGTGTAGGCCATGCGAAAATAGAATGTCGTCGGGAAAAACGCCAGCGATAGAAGAGTAAAGAGAATAACTCTGGTGAGCTGTGGCCCCTCAACACGAACGCGAAGGTATATGGCCAGTCCGATGAGGGAACCGAGGAGAAACGTATGCGATACCGCCAGCAGTGTAGCCTCAGGCGACGCTCCGAGTAACCACATCGCGCCCATCGCCAGAACCGGATAAGCTGGAAAAAAAGCAACGCTGGAATATGTGCTCTGGTGATAGCTGTATCCCTCGGTAGCAATACGGCGATACCACTCGCCGTCCCATACCGTCGTGCGGCTCAGAATTCCATTGTGCTCTGAGCCGACAGGAGACAGGAAGTTTGGAATGAACCTTCGCCCATATTCCACCGAAAGCATCACAACCGTGAGGGACACGAGATATATCGCGACGGCAAGCCATGTCGTCCGGCGACCGCTTGTGACTCGCCATTGTGCGCATGGTGAGGAAAGTATCAGGAGGCGAAACCAATTCACCTTGAACTCGGTTTGCAAGTCTTGATGCTCGATTATACGTTGCGATCGACCGCAGCAGCCGTGCGGCGCCGCCATTGACGCAGAACCCCAATCAGGACGCCCGCACCCAGGAGTACCACGGCAATCCGCAGTAATCTCGCAAAGCGGCCGACTGGTTTGGGGGCTCCAATCGGTACTACCATAGTTTGTTTGTTGTAAAGTTTGCTAGTCTCCAGGGCGGATGGGTTGACAACGGCGTCCTTCACCTTAGGCAGATATACCGTGCGCTCACTTGAGTCAGCGAACGGCTGAACACGCAGCCCCGAATTCGCCTCAACGATGTAGGAGGTTCGCGTCACCAAGTCCATCACACGGCTACCGATCGGGAATTCCACAGCGACATCGTTCTCCTTGACGGTTCCAACGGTAAAAGCCTCGACGTTATAGGTAATCTCCGTTTCCTCGTGCCAAGCGGACGAGGCTTGGCGCTCAATCGCTTCCCAAGGCACCCATAGCCCGTCAATGTTCCGCGCAGTCTTCGTCTCTTTCCAAGACCGGTTGTACCTTCCGTTCGCCCCGTCAGAGCTTCGCTCCAGGCGCAGTATCATGTAATCCTTCGCGGGATCGAACCAAAACTTACGGCGATAGTATTTGTTTGCGTGAACCGTCACTCGGACCGCATCCACACCTTTGTAGGTCTCATCCACGATTTCGATCTCGCGGTTGTTCGCGATTGACCAGCGCAAAAACTCAGCCAGCGGGGGAGCGCGCACGCCGAGGCCCTCCGTCATATCGACTTTGAAGCCAAGCAAGTCATTGTAAAATCTTATGGCGAAATGATCTGTCGGCTTTACCTGGATGCTTCCCCGCGTCTCCTTAGACATCCCCTCGATTGGAAGATTGAGTATCCTACCGACCTTGCCACTCCAATTGAGATAGGTATCTGAGGCGATGACATTTTCGCCTTCGGCCTGCCCGGGGTTATGGAGTACCAAGTGCATCCATTCCGTCTCCCCTAGATGGCGCAGTTCGTATTCATAACGATACATGAATCGCCGGGCCCCATCGCTCAAACGCACGTTCTCGTGATGTTCCCGGACTTTGTAGCTGAAGTTGGCGAAGTGAACTTCGCGCGCGTCCAAGGCCGTCAGAAGTACTTTGATTCTGTCGTCAGGCGTAAGGTTGGAGAAACGGCCTCTGTCATTTTTAGTTTCGTCGCTCTCGACGCGCTGCTGGAGCGCACCAAGGCTCGCTTGCGCCACGATCAACGTCGCGAAAAGCAGGTGCCATTTCAAGGGAACCTCCAAAAGATTCCAGGCAACAGACATCGCTACAATCACGGAAGTCGACATCGATCGAATTTACAATCTCCCATGTCAGGACCGTCGCTTGGGCAGTTGCAGGTAGTATCGCCCCAAAAGCAGTCGCCAGTCTTGACCTTGCCACAGTCCGCTTGGAGCCCCTCGATCACACAATGGTAATCAGAACCTGCCGATTCATCTGTCCATACCCACGCGCAGATGTTAGCCGTAAAAACGGAATCCCAACACATCTGACACGATTGGTGGCCACAAAACGCTTGCTTTTGCGCCTGGGTAGAGTTGATCATGCCCCCCAAACTGCATGTACTGTTAGCACCAGTAGTAGGGCTTTGCGAGGCGCACCCTACCAAATCCTCCACGCAAATCTGTCGTACCACAGGCTCAGCGAGCTTGGCGGAATAGGCCTCTAGACTAACGAGGGCAATCACCAATATCACCAGAGCAACCATCGATTTCCTTGCCATTCTGTACTCCTCTCTTTTCAAAAGTATAATTCACTTCTCAGCTTCTGCCACTATTGGCACACTCAGGGTGCTCTCACCTCCTCGCAGCACCAGTTCCGCTACGTGGCGCCGTATCAGATCGTCTCGAAAACTGATGCGAAGTACGGTTGACATGTGTTTTCCATCCACAGACCACGTATCCAGGTCGACGCTGAAGAACTGACTCTCAGAACTCGGCGCAATACTGGCCGCAAATTGTTGCTTGATTTGCTCATTTGCCACCTGGACGCGAAGTTCCTTCGCCGCCGGCAGACCACCTGTGTCGCGACCAGTAAAACGCAACGACCGGGGAGTTGCCACTATCCCCCCTTTTGAGCGCGCGATGACCCACACTGGAAACGGATCTGTGCGTAAAGACGTAAACAGCAGGATTTGACCCGTTTCTTCGACGTCTGCGGCAGTGGGCACCAATACGCGCACGGCAAACTTTTCGGGCGCTCCGGTTAAAGGCTCCGGGTCTAGCGCGGGATTTGAGCCGCGTACCCTGAAAGCTTTATTTGTGCTCTGAACATTCAAGATATTTTGGGGCTTGCCTTGATTCTCGACGAAAACTTCAAAAGTGCGCTCCTCCGACAGTCCCGGGTCGAGTGTTCCAAAATCCAATATGGCGGGTGAGATAGTTATAAGATTTGAGACTGAACCAACGATGCTTAGCACTACTGCCGGTGACGCCTCAGCATCAGTGAACAGTGTAACCGACGCTGACTGGGTGCCATTTCTACCCTTCCAATCGACCTTAACTGGCACATCAACCGAGTCGCCAGGAGCAATCGTGTTCGTTGACGGGGTCGCGCTCGCGCAACCGCAACTTGCAGAAAGCTTCGTAATTTTAATTGTACGCCGAGTCGTATTCGTGAGGCGAAAGACATGTCGAGCGGAACCATTGGCGTCGGGCGGGACAACGCCAACATTAAATCTTGGCTCATTGCACACGAGTCCAATTAGCGGGTTCTCTTTCGCTGCATGTGCCGCAACGTCTCCAACATTTGAGAAACGTCTGAACGCACCGATCGTGGCCGCAGGAATCAGGATTGAAAGGAGCATTGCGTAAGAAAGATTCGATTTCCATCTGGTAGAGGTCTGCCGGAAATTTGCCCGCGATTCAAATGGATCAATTATCAAAAATGCGCCGACCGCGATCACGTCGATGGCGAGTGTCCATGCGGGATGCAATCGAAGATTGCCGAAACAGCCGCAATCCACCTCTCCGATAACTAGACGAGTACTTGCGATGCCAGAGTAGATCAGAAAAAGAGCAATCGTCGCTCGTCGAGCCCAGAGTTTTGCGAACCCGGACAGGAGCCAGCTCGCCACCAGCCACTCCACCGCGATTCCCGCCAATGACCAACTCTTATCCGTATCCAATGGACCAAGGCCCCTTGCAATCAGTTGTTGGCCCTTTAGTCCCGCACCAACCAGTAGCACAATCGCAAATGCGATGCTTACCCATTCATAACCACGGAACCTGCTGACAGCTCTCAGCCCAGAAACCGCCGCTGCGTTGCCGGGGAGAGAAAGCACCACCGAACATTCAACCTTACAGACCTGCATGGCCTATCCGGAAGAAATTTGCAGATTTTTTGAGGCAGTCTGATCCTTCTAACCAATTCCCCACCAATGAGTCAACCGCAAAATTCAAAAATGGCTTGGCAATCTCAACAGTTTCCTATTTTGCTGATGTGGCAGCCGACATTTTGACGCTTTGGGCAACCCTCAATCCCAAGACCTAGTTTAAGTTCTGAACTCTTTCGCTTTACAGCATTGTCGGCGTCACAAAAAAGTACAGATCAGTCAACTGCTGTTGCGACCGGTGATTCTTAAACAACCAGCCCAGGATCGGAATATCTCCCAATCCCGGCACTTTGTTCTCCCGAGTGGTCGTGCGGCTCATCCGCAGTCCGCTGATCACCAGCGTCGCCCCATCGTCGATGGTCACCGCCGTCTCCGCCTCCCTCGACTCAATCACCGGATTGATCAGCACCTGGTTGGGATTCTGGCCGCTGATTTTCGGCATCACATTAAATCCCGCCACCGACGACACGATGGATATCGCGTGCAGCTTCACTCGGTCGGCACCAATCGCCTGCGGCGTGATATACAACTGCACCCCCACCGGCTTATACGTGGTGGCGATCTGCAAAACACCATTGATGATGCTGGCCGTCTGAATCGGCAGCTCCTGCCCGGCCAGCATGTAACCCGTCTGTCCCGCCGCCACTGTCATCCGCGGCGATGAGACGACCCGGATCAAGCCCACATCCGCCAGAATCTGAAAACTCGCGTCAACCGAAATCCCCGCCTCCTGAAACGTCTTCATGAGGCTGATCACGCCACCTTGGAACGGCGCATTTCCCGGCTGGGCCATCTGATCCAAAAAACGCTGCGTGCTGAACACCGAGCTGGCCGTCTGCGTCGAATCCGCGGCCAGCCGATTGGCGATCATCTGCGCGCCCTGCTGGTAGTCGAAGTCCTGGCTGACCTCGAAAATCTTGGCCGCGATCTCCACCTGCCGGGGCGGGATATCAAGTTTGCTCAATACATCCAGCACCGACGGCTTCATCGCCTTATCGCAAGTCACCACGATGGTGTTTTCCCGCGGCAGGGGCATGACCGTCCCGGCCGCCCCCACGTGCGAGGTCAAAACCGCCACCAGCGGCGTCAGGTCCGGCGGCGCTGCCGCCACGGTCCGCCGAGCTGTGTTGATATCTCGGGTGGTCGTAACATTCGATCCCCCGTAGCTGCGCAAAGCCCAGATCAGCCGTACTTTACCATCCGGCAGCTCCACCACCTTGACTGGTAGCTCCTCGATCGGCTGCGTCGTGGCCGGCCCGGGCTTCTCATGACCCCGAGCCACCCGCTCTTCCTTTATGGCCTCATCCGCCTTCTTATGGTCAAACCAACCCTCCCATGAACCCTTCGGCCCCTTCTTCTCCAGAACCCCGTAGCGAACCTCGGTCAGCTTCTCTTCGCTGGCATTAAACGCGGCCGCATCGCCCTTGGGCGATCCCGAAATGACCACCGGCCGATTCCCAAAATCCCTGTTCTCACTGAACTTAGTCGTTTCCGATACCTTCTCGACGCATCCCCCCCCCACTGTCATTAACAATACGCTCAAAAGCACCCCCGCCAGCCCGGCCGCCCGGCCACCGCGATCCATCGCGATGCTACTGCACGTTCTTATCGAACAGCAGTGAGAGCGAAACATAGGTCGCCTCCTTCTGGCTGATGACACCATTCTTACCCCGGCCGACGGTCGGCCATTAAACACCCCTCATCTCACCCACCGGTTGAATCATTATCGCCCAGAGTGGAACCGGCCTTAAAAGCCCCAAGGCCGGGATTCGATTTGTATCGGCAGGCTATAGCCCCATCAACACGTTCAACACCTCCTTTGCCCATTAATATTCAAACATGCCTTATGCGGATATTTCATAACTCTCATCTACAGCACTTCTTATTGCAGTTCCATCCATGTAAAATAAACGCATCCATTATCGTTATTGGCCGTGCTATTCCATCAGTCAGACGGGCCCATGTACCCCAATCCATAGTGTGCTACCCCCCTCCCCACCCGGCGTTGTCCTTGCCAGGTCCAATCAGTCGCTACATTTTGACATTTTCGTCCCCAAAAACGGGCTTCTAATCCCTATTTAATGCTTTCCTGACTGTTGCAACCGCTCCAGATAGCCGTTGAGGATGATGTCCGACTAACCGAGGGTATTACCGTGCTCAGTAAAAACAGCAAACAGGCCTTCACGCTGATCGAAATCCTGATCGTTGTCATCATTCTGGGCGTCCTCGCGGCCATTGTCATCCCTCGTTTCGCCAATGCCAGCAAGGATGCGAAGCGGGCCGCTCTTTCATCCCAGCTCAACCAGATCCGGGCCCAGATCCAGCTCTACACCATCGAACACGGCGACACCCGCCCCCCCAACTTCGCCGGCAGTGACTGGACCGACCTGACCACTCAAAGCGTCTACAACGGCGTTACCCGCGGCCCTTACCTCCCCTCCGTTCCTATCAACACACTCAATGGCTATACCAACATTGCTGTAATCAACGCCGACCCCGCCTGGGGCGACCCGGTGGTCGGCGCCAACATCGGCTATGTCTACAACTCTCTCAACGGCGTCATCTGGGGCACCAACACTGCCGGGGATAAGGTCTACAACGAATCCAACCCCAGCGACCCCGCCAACTGAACATTGCAGCGCCGTTCAAGCGACAACCCCCGGCCGCTCTGGCCGGGGGTTGATTCATTTTTGGGATGTCAATCGCCCCTTTAGGCCGCAAGTCGCATCCGGCGGCGGATCCTCGTCGCCAGCGCCAGGCTTCCCAGCAGGCCCATGCCCATCCATGCGGCAGACGGAAGCGGCACGGCCGGGGTGTTGCTGAAAGGAAGATCTATCTGCAAAACGGCCGGGCCTCCGCAGCATTCGGTATAGACCAACTGGAAGGCGAAGTCGCCGGAAGGTCCGGTGTAAGTGGCGGTTGATGTCACAGGCGCTGTGGGGAGGGGACTGAAGCCGAGGTTTGTAGTACCGATGATCAGCGTCAAACCATCGTCATGAGTAACCGTAAATGTCTGCCCATTAGTGACAGATACGAACCCGGTGAATTCGAGCAGTGCTCCGTACGCGCCGTCGTCCATGAGGGAGGAGAGGGTGCCGGCTGTATTCTCGACGATGTTGAAAGCGCTGCTGGTGGCCAGCCACGCGCTGATGGTGGCACTGGTCGCGTTGAAATTCATGGGAGAATTGACGTCGAAGGTGACGTCTGGGGTCGTGGCCGGAACATTGGCCGGAACCGCGTTAAGAGTTACCGCCTCGGGGACAAGCCAGAGACGGCCGGTGATTGTATTGGCCTGCGCGCTGTGAATGCCGGCCAAAAGCAGAACTGCGGCCAAGGCCGCTCCAACGAAAAACCTGTTCATGATCCCATCCTTCCAATTAAGCCCGTTGCCCTTATCCCACTTCCGATAACGTACCACGGCTGAGTCGAAGGGCAAGTTTTTGTTCAGGAATTCGCAGTTTTGGGAAAACGGGTGGAGGCGAGCTTTGGAAATTGGCTTTGTTTCGTGAGATGCAACTGCAAAGGCGCGGAGACGCAGAGAGGAGGGGATTTTGAGTGGAAAGATTTTGGGAGGGGGGAAGCGAGCGAGAAAAAAAGTGTTTGGGGGGCGATTTTGGGGTGAGGGAGGCAAAAGCAGGCGTGGGCGGGAGCTGTGGAGGGGATGGGGCAAGAAGATGATAGGAAAATAGGTCCGAAATGTGTCCCAAATAGGTCCCGATTGTGTCCCGAAAAGGTCCCTGGGGGCTGGAATTGTGTCCCGAGGGTGGGAAAGCGGGTCTCGAGCAGCCGAGGAGGATGGAGGAGAGAAGATAGAGGATCGCGGGAGCGCGGAGGGAGGGGTGATGAAATGTGAAGCGTAAAACATGATGCCTCGGGGCAGGGAATCTCTTAGGATACGGCTGGGTGAGTGAGAGCGGAGCATTTCCATCCCCCCTTTCGTGGCAGATTGGGCCAGAGGTTCGCGGAGCGAACCCTACACAGTATCTATACGTCAGAGATTGGCATTTGTTTGGGATAAAAACGACAAATCCAGAAAATTTAAGCACAGAGACGCAGAGACGCAGAGGGGATATTTGGAGGGGGGAATGTTTGTGGTGGCGAGGGGAGCGGAGCGTGGGTACATTTCGAGGGTTCACATTGAAAGGGGAATGGGCAGATGGCAAAATCGACGATCTATTTCTTTTGTCCGGACCTTCCCCACGTCTTAGGCGGCGTCAGGCAGACCTATCGGCATGTGGACGTGCTGAACGCGAATGGGTTTGATGCGTGGGTCGTCCATCGGAAGAAGGGGTTCAAGATTCAATGGTTTGAGCACGAGACGCGGGTGATGTATGAGCCGGTGGCGATGAGGAAGAGCGTTGATATCGCGGTGTTTCCGGAGATTTGGGGTGATGGAATCAACAGGTGGGGGAAAAATATTCGCAAGGTCATCTTCAATCGGCCCCGGCCAAAATCCGGGGCCTTTTCTTTTCGGTAGAATCGCGGATAACCTCTGCCACGGAGTGGAAGGACCAGAGCGGAAATCAGCAAGATAGCCGAGGAGGGCTCTGGAATACTGATGAAAGCGAGCCCCTGAAAATTGAGACCGTCTTGGTAGGGCCCAAGGTCGGTTGTGAGGCCTGTGGAGAGATCCAGAGTATAGAGGTGGTGAGTCTCGGAATCGACGGCGAAAGTGACGCCGTCTTCGGGACGGGTGGCGATGTCATAGATGGCGTTAAGAGAAACGGGAGCGATGGCGGTTCCAATGCCGGTCGGGGTGTCAATTTGGATTAATTGGTGGTTGTCCTGGGATATGCCAAATAACTGACCAGAATTATCGAACGCTAACGCATGAATATGGTCAAATTGGATGCTTGAATTCCCTACAGGAGTAACTGCAGCTGTATTAGGATCGATCCTAGCAAGCGCATCCGCGGGAAATCCGAGGCCACGCATCACGGTGCCGTAGAGGTTACCGCTCTTTGCGTCAAAGGCGAGAGAGGCAACGGTTATTGGTGACACCAGTCTGAAGACTCCGACAGGGGTCCCGATACCGGTAGTGGGATCGATCTTGAGTAGTTGTTGGGTGCTTATGTCATTGCCCCACATCATCACAGAAGCGGCGCGCGTATCGCTTGTGAGGTCGTAAATGAGCGGGAGTCCAGTAGAGCCTATGAACGCATCAGCGCCGGTGGACTGATTGAGGCGGTAGAGGTTGCTCAGGGGGCCGACTCCGGCGGTATCAACCGCATACAGTTCGCTGGCTTGGCAGGGGTGCAGGTGCAGGAAAAGTACGGAAAAACAGACCGCGAAAAACACTGACTGTTTCATGACCCTCTCCTGGTGCCAGAACTCATGAACGGCGAAGTGATCGAATATTGAGTCTACAAAACTCTGCGGCTTCTGCAATGATAATCCCAGGGCCGAGCGGTGGTGATCGCGAGGAAGCGGAATTGGGACGTTGGAATGTCTCCCTCTCTCTGCCCTCCGCTTCAGGTTAGTTGAACATGGTCTGCTGGTGGAGGCCGGGGTTTTTATTGAATCGGGGGTCCGGGGGGATGAGTTTGACGGGATATCGAGGCTGTGATGGTCAGGCGTGGGCCAGAGGGGACGAATGCCCGTATAAAGGGTAAACTCGCGTCAAATTGACCTGGGTCGGAATGTCGAAAATTAGCTTTTTTGCGGCCGGGCGGGTGGGTTGGATCATCAATACCTGCCAATAGTTAGGAGATTGTGAAATATCCATGACTTTTCCTCATCGCGGCGGACACACCTGAGGTAAGATAGGCGGGTCATCCTGTCCAACGACCGGGGAGTTTTGAGGGCTATAAGCGGGGAGAAGAGGCGTGCATCGTGGATTCGCAGCGGAGGCGGCCCCGGCCGGGGCATTGGTTTGGTATTAACAACAGGTTAAGCCGGAAAAACAGGAGCGGGACTTATACCAGTTCTGGCGAGGAGGCATTGCGCGCCCGATTTGAGCCGCTGGAGATGCGGCTGATGATGGCCGTCACGCCGGTCATCAACGAGTTCATGGCTTCCAACGACAACACGATCGACGACGTCGATGGGGACTCCTCGGACTGGATCGAGATCTACAACCCAAGCGATCAGAACCTGAACCTCGACGGATACTTCCTGACCGATGACGCCGCGGTGCTGGATTTGTGGCGGCTGCCGGCCGTGAACGTTGGTCCCGGGGGATACCTGCTGGTGTTCGCCTCGCAGAAGGACCGGGCGATTCCCGGGGAGGAGCTGCACACCAACTTCCTGCTGGATGCGAACAGTGGGTACCTGGCGCTGGTTGGGCCGGACCACACTACGGTCTTGTCGGATTACACCTACCCGCAGCAACTGACGGATGTCTCTTATGGGTTGTCACTGGATACGCAGGTGACGCATTTGGTGAACACGGGGGCGTCGGTGAAGGTGTTCGTGCCGACCAATGGGTCGCTGGGGACAACGTGGACGACGCGGACCTTCGTTGATTCGAGTTGGACGACGGGGACGACGGGGGTGGGATATGACCTGAACATTCCGCCGCCGCCGATCAGCGGGTGGACGGTGAAGATGGTGGACTTCAATGAGGGGATCGTGGACATCCCGACGGCGACGCGGATACTCGGCGGCGATACCAGCGGGTATACGGTCAGCTTCACGGGATTTAAGGACTATGGGGTGGTGAATCTGGGGCCGGGCGGAAGTTACAGCCCCGATGATCTGCTTCCTGATGGGCAGGGGGAGACGGAAACCTATGCGCTGCGGGCGACGGCCAACGTGTTCATCCCGGCGGGGACTTGGAGCTTCGATGTGGGGAGCGACGACGGGATCAGCCTGACGATTCCCGGGGCGACGTTCACCAATAAGGTGAACCAGAACACGGCGGGAGTGGTGACGGTTCGGGCGGACACGATTTATTACAGCGCGCCGCGCGGGCACGCGCACACTTCGGGGACGATCACGGTGGGTCCGGGCGGGCTGCAAACGACGATCACACTCGATTTCTATGAGAACGGCGGGGGCGACGATGTGGAATTGTCGGTGGCGTCGGGGCAGCAGGCGTGGAACGGCGCCTTCGTGCTGCTGGGGGATGGGGTGCTGCCGGGGTGGACGGTGAAGACGACCTCGAGTCAGCCGCCGCCCAATTATCTCCCTCTCATTAACACGAACACCCAGGCGGGGATGCTGAATAATAATGCGTCGGCGTTCATGCGTATCCCGTTCACGGTGGAGAACCCGTTGGACTGGGACATCCTGAGACTGCGGATGAAGTATGACGATGGGTTTGTGGCGTATGTGAACGGCACTTTGGTAGCGCAGCGGAATGCGCCGGCGTCGGTGAGCTGGAATTCGGCGGCGACGGATGCACATCCGGATGCGGATGCGTTCATCTATGAGGACATCAACATCCCGCTGAGCGCGCTGGTGGCGGGGGTGAACGTGCTGGCGATTCAGGGGCTCAATGAGACGCCGGGGGATGAAGATTTCCTGATTTATCCGGAGCTGGAGGGCGTGAAGATTGTGGCCAGCAACCAGCGGTATTTCCAGAGTCCCACGCCGGGAGCGGCCAACAACACATCGACGATCACGGGGGTGGTGGCGGACACCAAGTTCAACCAGGAGCGCGGGTTTTTCGACACGCCGTTCCAGCTTGGCATCACCACGGAGACGGTGGGCGCGGAGATTCGCTATACGCTGGATGGCAGCGCGCCGACGTTCAACACCGGGTTGGTATACAGCGGGCCGATCTTCATCAATCAAACAACGGTGATTCGGGCGGCGGCGTTCAAGCCGGGATTCATCTCGACGAACGTCGATACCGAGACGTACATCTTCACGAGCGATGTAATCACGCAGTCGGCCGATGGGCAGGCGCCGGCGGGTTGGCCGGTGAGCTGGACGCCCAATACAACTGACTATGGGATGGACCCGGATGTTGTGAACAATCCGCTTTACAGCGGGACGATCCAGAATGACCTGAAGACGCTTCCATCGTTCTCAATCGTGATGGACTTCGACGATCTGTTCGGTCCAACCGGGATCTATTCCAATCCGGGAGGGGATGGCAAGGTGTGGGAGCGGCCAGGCTCGATCGAGCTGATCAACCCGGACGGGAGCCAAGGCTTTCAGATCAACGCGGGCATTCGGCTGCGCGGCGGATTCAGCCGCAGCACGGGCAATCCGAAACACGCATTCCGGTTCTTCTTCCGGGATGAGTATGGGGATGGGAAGCTGAATTTTCCGATGTTCGGTCCGGATGCGGCGCAGGAGTTTGACACGTTCGACCTGCGGACGTTCCAGAACTATTCGTGGAGCTTTCAGGGGGATTCGAACGGGATTTTCATGCGCGACGTGCTGGCGCGCGATGCGCAACTGGCGATGGGCCAGCCGGCGGAGCGGGGCGACTATTTCCACCTGTACATCAATGGGCAGTACTGGGGCGTTTACAACACGGATGAACGGCCGGAGGCGAGCTATGGGGCCACGTATTTCGGCGGCTCTCCTGACGACTATGACACCATCAAGCCGGCACCGGACAATGGCTACAACATTTACGCCACGGATGGGAACATGCTGGCGTGGACGGATTACTGGAACCAGGTGGTTGCGCTCAAGGCGCTGGCCGACCAGTCGCAGGACACCAATGCGGCATACCTGAAGCTCCAGGGGAAGAACCCGGACGGGACACGGAATCCGGCTTATCCGGTGCTGCTGGATGTGGACAACCTGATCGACTACCAACTGAACGTCTTCTATGGCGGCAACCTGGATGCGCCGCTGTCGAACTTTCTGGGGAACACGAGCCCGAATAATTTCTTTGCGCTGCGCAACCGCAACGGGGAGGAAGGGTGGAAATATTTCGTCCACGATGCCGAGCACACGCTGCTGAACGTGAATGAGGACAGGACGGGGCCGTGGTACATCAGCACGGGCTCGGGCGTTTTGCCGCTGGGCAAGAGCAATCCGCAGTCGATTTTTGAGATCCTGGAGCTGAATCCGGAATTCCGGGTGCGGGTGGCGGACCGGATGCACAAGTGGTTCCACAATGACGGGGCGCTGACGCCGGCGAAGTTCACGGCGCTGTTTGTTGCCCGCGAGGCGCAGCTGGACCGGGCGGTGGTGGGTGAGTCGGCCAGGTGGGGCGATGCGAAGGTGTCGACGCCATACACGCGGGCCACGTGGCTGAACGCGGTGAACAACGTGCTCAACAACTACCTGCCGACCCGGACGCAGGTGGTGTTCAATCAGCTTTCCAATGATGGGCTTTATCTGCCGACGCCGCCGCCGAATTTCAGCCAATACAACGGGACGATTGGCAGCGGGTTTTCGCTGACAATGACCAATCCGGGACCGGCGGGAACGATTTATTACACGACCAACGGGATCGATCCGCGGCTGTTCGGCGGCGCGATGGCGGCCGGGGCGCAGGCTTACAGCGGGCCGATCGTTTTGAATGGAACAACGACGGTGAAGGCACGGGTGCTGCTGGACGATGGGAGCTGGAGCCCGCTGACGGAATCGACGTATACGTTCAATCTGTCAGCGCTGCGGGTGACGGAATTGAATTACAACCCGGTGGTGCCGGTGGGGAGCACGTACCTATCGCAGGATTATGAGTTCATCGAGCTGCAAAACACCGGGGCGACAGCGCTGAATCCGGACGGGGCGACGTTCAGCAACGGGATCACCTATACATTCCCGAGCATGACGATAGCGTCGGGGTCGCGGATCCTGCTGGTGAGGAACGTGGCGGCGTTTGAGAGCCTTTACGGGACTGGTTTGAACATCGTGGGGACGTTCACGGGCGCGCTGAATGACGCGGGCGAGCAGATCACGCTGAGCCAGGGGAATTCGACGGTCTTCGATTTCACATTCAACGATGCGTGGTATCCGATCACGGATGGGGGCGGATATACGCTGACGGTTCTCAATGCGACGGAAGCGCCGGCGTTATTGAGCACGGCGGCGGGATGGCGGGCGAGTGAAGTGGTGAATGGAACTCCGGGAGTTGGCGAGAGCGGGCCGACACCGGGCGTGGTGATCATCAACGAGGTGATGTCGAATACGACCACACCGGCCGGCGATTGGATCGAGCTGAAGAATACCACTGGATCGTCGGTGAATATTGGCGGGTGGTGGCTGTCGAATGATCCGCTGAATCTGAAGAAACTTCAGATTGCACCGGGGACGACGATCGACCCCAATGATTACCTCGTCTTCTTCACACAGCCGTTTGGCTTTGACATCGGCAACTTGGGATCGGATGTCATTCTTTCGAACAACGGCGTGGGCGGGAACCTGGGCGGATATCGGGATCATGTCGATTTTGGGGCTGCGGCCAGTGAAGTGACTTTTGGGCGGTATACCAAGACGACCGGTGGGACGGATTTTGTGGCGATGAGCGCGCCGACGTTTGGGGAGGCCAATGCCCTGCCGCTGTTTGGGCCGGTGGTGATGAGCGAGGTGATGTATAACCCGCTGGGCTCGACCAATGAGTTCATCGAGCTACAGAACCTGACGGGGGCTTCGTTCTCACTGTTCGATGCGGCGAACGGGAACGGGTGGAAGTTTGATGAAGGGGTGGATTTCACGTTCGGGCCGAGCGATGCGATTCCGGCGAATGGTTATGCGTTAGTGGTGGGGATCGATCCAGCGCTGTATCGCACCACCTATGGAATTCCGGCGAACGTGCCGATCTTCGGGCCGTGGGTGGGGAATCTGGACGACAGTGGGGAGAACATCAAGTTTTCGAAGCCGGGGACGCCGCAGGGGCCGATCGTGCCGTACATCATTGTCGATCAGGTCCACTATAACGACAAAGCGCCCTGGCCGACGGCGGCCGACGGGCTTGGGGGATCGCTGACGCGGACGCCATCGTCGGCGTATGGGAACGATGCGGCGAACTGGACGGCCGGGCCGGATGGTGGAACGCCGGGGATCGCGTTTTTGCCGCCGGGGAACCCGTTTGCGCTGTCGGCGACGGCGAGCGGGACGAGCACGGTGACGTTGAACTGGACGGACTTTGCGAATTCGGAGAACGGGTTCAAGATCGAGCGCTCGACGGACAACGTCAATTTCACGCAGGTGGGGACGGCTTTGCAGAATGTGACGACGTTTGGCGACAGCGGGCTGTCGCCGGCGACGCGGTATTTTTATCGGGTGCGGGCGTATAACAATGCGGGCAACTCGCCTTATTCGAACAAAGCGAGCGCGCTGACGACGACGAGCCAGACGGTGACGTTGATTGGCACGCCGTTCAATCCGGCTGTTTCAACCAATCCGTTTACAGATAGCTGGAAATACAACCAGTCGCGGACGGACCTGGGGACGGGATGGCGTGCGACGGGATATGACGATACCGTTGCCGGTTGGAGCGTGCCCAGCGCCGGGCTGCTCTATCAGGAGAACGCGGCGCTGGGGGCGCCGAAAACCACGCTGTTGTCGCTGGGCGCGCAACCTGTCACGCCGACGATTTATTTCCGCAAGCACTTCAATGTGGCGGTCAGTCCTTCGTCGATCACATCGCTGGTATTGAAGACCTATCTGGACGATGCAGCGGCGATCTATTTCAATGGGACGCTGGTGTACAGCATCGGCATGCCGACGAATGTGCCGATCACTTATTCCACATACAGCAATTATTGCACCCCTGTGGGGGGATGCACGATACCCAACGGTCGATCGGTGGGGGACGCGGTGGAGGAGACATTTACGCTGCCACAGACGGCGATCAATGCGCTGGTGCAGGGGGACAACGTGATTGCGGTGGAGGTACACCAGGTCAACAACACGAGCACCGACATCGTCTGGGGGGCGACGCTGACGGCGGTTTCCAACACGACCACGGCGACGGTCACGCCGGACATCGTGGATGTGACACCGGACCCGCGGCCGAGCAGCGTGGACACGGTGACGATCAACTTCAACCAGGCGGTGAGCGGATTTGACATCACCGACCTGACGCTGAGCCGCAACGGCGGGCCGAACCTGCTGAGCGCGGCGCAGACGCTTTCGAGCAGCAACGGCGGGCTGACGTGGACGCTGGGGAACCTGAAGCCGCTGACATGGGTGGCGGGGAATTACACACTGGTGCTGCTGGCGGGGAATTCGGGAATCGCGGCGACGACGGGGGGCACGCCGATCGGGCCGGACGCGCTGGATACGTTCCAGGTAACCACCACGTCGATCGCGGGGACGACCGGGAGCGATAATTTTTACCTGCGGGTCAATGGATCGACGTTTGAAGTGTTCCAGACGATTCCGCCGACGGGATCGCCTACGTATACGGCGCCGATCAACGAGATTTCATCGCTGACGATCACCGGTGATACGGGGAATGACGTGGTGGAGCTGGGGACGACGCTGCCGTTTGAGCCGGTGTTTACCGGTGGCGGCGGGACGGACCGGCTGGTGGTGGATGTGGGGAGCAAGAACTTCACGGCCGACCTGCTGGGCAGCGGCCTGGAGGAACTGGTGGCGGGAGGGACTTCGAACATCACGTTTACCGTGGCGCAGCACCTGTCAGCGCTGACGTTGAACAACACAGCGCGGGTGACGCTGGCGAGCGGGACGGGGCAGTTTATTGATACCAGTGCGCTGACGCTTGCGGCCGGAGCGGTGCTGGATCTGGGGGATGGGGACATGATCGTACATACGGCGTCGGCGGCAGCGCGGCAGGCGATGCTGGATTCGATCGTGACCAGGATCAAGTCGGCGCGGGACTTCTCGCCGCGCTGGGGCGGGCCGGGAATCACCAGCGCGCTGGCGGCCGGCAATCCGCTGGTGACGCTGGCGGCGATCGGGAACGCGAATGTGGTGGGGAATCCGATTTACACGAACTTTGACGGCTTGCTGGTCAATGCGAACGTGGTGCTGGTGAAGAACACGTATATCGGCGACCGCGATCTGGATGGCGATGTGGATGCGGATGATTACGCGGGGATTGACGCGGGATTTGCGCAGAATCTGACGGGTTATTACAACGGCGACTTCAATTACAGCGGCGGGAAACCGAATTCGGATGACTACTTCCTGATTGACCGGACGTACTCCGGTCAGGGAGCCCCGCTGGGCGCCCCGGAGGCGGTTGCGCCGGCGCCGGCGACGGTTGAGACGGTTGCGGAGCCGGTGGCGCCGCTGAGCGAGACGATTACCAGGACTTCGACGGCGGTTGCGGAGCCGGGGACGTTCTCGGTGATGCCGGTGGGCGCGGCCAATACGACAACGACGGCGGCGAGCGTTCAGAAGAAGTCGAAGAAACGGGCGGCGCGATCTTTTGAGTTTTAATTGATTGCACATCAACAGGACCCTCACCCCGACCCTCTCCCGGAGTAGTGAGGGGAGGGAGAAGGGCGCGGAGGGGATGCGCTTTGGGGGCGCGTCGGGTACACTTGCTGTAGTTCAACTGGGCATTCATTTCTGAGGGAACTCGTATGAGCATTTTGCGAAGGGTATTAGCGCCGTTGGTCATTCTGTTGTGGGTTGTGAACGTCGCAGGCGCGGCCGGCAAGACCGAGAACGTGATCATGATCACCATCGATGGGATGCGGTGGCAGGATGTTTTTACGGGGGCGGATCCGGCGCTGCTGAATAATTATTATGGGGGCGTGAAGGACCTGGAGATGACGCGGGGGCGTTTCTGGCGGGAGACGGCCGCGGCACGGCGGGAGGCGATGATGCCGTTTCTGTGGGGGGTGATCGCCAAGCAGGGGCAGATTTTTGGCGATCCGGAGCATCGGTGCGATGCGATGCTGACCAATGGGAAGAAGATTTCGTATCCGGGATACAGCGAGATGTTCTGTGGGTTTGCGGATCCGAAGATCGAGACCAATGACCGGATTCCCAATCCGAACGTGAACGTGCTGGAGTGGCTGAATCAGAAGCCGTCATTCAAGGGGCGGATCGCGGCGTATGGGACGTGGGACCGGCTGCCATTTATTTTGAATACCGCGCGGAGCGGGCTGCCGTGCCTGGCGGGGTGGAAGCCCATTGAGGAGGAGCAGTTGAGCGAGGGGGAGCGGGAGATCAACGATGTGGTGCGCGACATGACGCGGTTGTGGCATGACAATACGTTTGACGTGATCAGCGGGCACGCGTCGATTGAGTACATCAAGAAACATCGGCCGCGGGTTTTTTATCTGATGTTTGGGGAGACGGATGAGTGGGCGCATTTTCGACGGTATGACAGGTATCTGGAGTCGGCACAGAAGAATGATGAATTCATCAGGCGGGTGTGGGAGATGCTCCAGGGGATGCCGCAATATGCGGGGAAGACGTCGCTGATTCTGACGACGGATCATGGGAGGGGAAGCACCGTGCTGGACTGGATCGATCACAACAAGAAGACGGTTGGGGCGGAGCGGATCTGGATGGCGGTGGTGGGGCCGGACACGCCCGCGATGGGAGTGCGGAGCGAGGTGGCGGTGACGCAGAGCCAGGTTGCGGCGACGGTGGCAGGGCTGCTGGGGGAAGATTTTTGTGCGACGTCGGAGAGGGTGGCGAAGCCGTTGCCGGGGGTGGTGGGAAGTACCGAGGTCAAATAAACACGGGCAGACGAGTACGTCTGCCCATGCCACCCATCAAGTGTGATCGGCCTTAGAACTGGAACCTGTCGGCCCAGTGCTTCTTCTTTGGTTTGTGGGATTTCTTCGAAACATCCACGTTGGTTGAGATTGAGTGGGCGGCAATGGGTTTTGCCGGCTTTTTCGTTGCCTTTTTTGTCGGAGTTGGCGAGATGATTGTGGACGAGGCGGCGAAGGCGGGGGTGGGGGCGACGGCGGCAGAGAGGGGAGCGGCCTGGTTGTGGAAGGCGCGGTCGATCTGGAAATAGTCGTCGGAATTGGGTTGGCCGCCGGTGAAGTTGAAGTCGCCGTTGCGGTAGCCGGTGAGGTGGGCGGCGAGACCGGCGTCGATATGGGCGTAATCGTCGGGGTCGATGTCGCCGTCGAAATCGGTGTCGCCGGTGTAGGTGTATTTAATCAGGATGGTGTTGGCGTCGACGGTCTGGCCGTCGAGGGCGCCGCGGATGACTATTCCGCCGCCGGCGTCGTTGACGATGACGCCGAGGGTGGTGCTGCGGAGCGAATCGGCGGCCGCGGCGGAGCTGGAGATGCCGTTGCCGTTCCATGCGCCGCCTGCGCGGCCGGTGGTGATGAGGCTGGTGAGGGCGGCGAGGTCGGCGGTTTTGGCGCCGGCGGTGCTCTGGAAGATGAGGTCGTTGTCGACCAGATTGAGGCCGGCGGTGGCGGAGATGGTCAGGCCGCTGGTCTTGAGGAAGCGGTTGCCGTTGGCGAGGAGATTGACGCGGGCGGCGCCGGTGATGGAGAGCGAGGTGTAGGTCTGGCTGTCGGCGAGGTTGACGACGGCGGAGTTGTTGACGGTGACGGCAAGGGTGGCGGTGGTGGAGGCGGTGAGGGTGGCGCTGCCGTTGATGGTGAGCGTGTTGGCGCCGCTGCCGGTGATGAAGTTGAGCACATTGAGGCCGGGGGCGGATGCGCCGGTGGTGTCGATGGTGATGGAATCGTTGCCGGAGCCGCCGCCGACGGCGTCGTTGGCGGCGGTGTCGATAATTACGGTGGCGATGTTGAAGAAGTTGAGGGCTTCCATGGCGACGCCGCCGCTGGTTCCGCTGACGCGGGTCTGGCCGGCGAGCGGGGAGGCGATGGTGAGGTTGTCGACGCTGTTGGGAGTGATCAGGGAGAAGCTGCCAAAGCCGCTGGTGGTGACGGGCTCGAGGCCGGTGAAGTTGATGGATTTGCCGGCGACGGTGACAGCGCCATCGCCGGAGACCGTGCCGCTCGGCGTATAGGAGCCGCTGGTGGCAGGCGTGCCGATGAGGACCAGTGAATCGCCGGGCGTGCCGGATTGGGCGCCGCCGTCGTAGCTGATGCCGCCGGTGGGGATGGGGTTGCCGTTGATGAAATCGACGATGAGCTTGTCGTTGCCGGCGAGAGTGTTGAAGGTGAGGGTGGTCAGGGAGGCGAGGGTGCGGGTGAAAGTCGCGTTGCCGGTGGGCGGAACGGCGGCGGGGTTTTCGAAGATTTCCACGTTGGTTCCGGCGGGGTTGAGACGGATGTAATAGGTGTCATCGCCGCTGGAGCCGGCGATCACCGAGTCGACGAGGAGCTGGCTGGGGAATGGGATGCCGTTGTTGAGCTGGTTGCCGGCTTCGTCGGTGATAGTCGGGCGGAGGATGAGCTGATATCGGCCGGCGGGAAGCGCGCCGGTGAGCGTGATGGTCGCGGTCTTGGTGCCGGGGACGTAGCCAACATTGGAGATCAGGGCGCTCTGGTTGACATCATCGGCATCGCCGAAAGTGGCGTTGGAGCTGGAGAAGAGCTGATAGCTGGCTGCGCTGGTGACGGTGGCGGCGCTGAGGTTGCGATTGTCGTTGAAGACGACGGTGAATTGTGTGGGGCCGGCGGCGACAGCGCCACTGGGAGTCACGGAGACGACGGTCGGAGGCGTGACATCAAGCTGGAAGCTGCGGACGAAGTTGCCGCCGGTCGTTCCATTGGAATCGCCATCGATCGCATTGCCGGCCTGGTCGACAACGGCATTGCCGATTGCGCCACTGATGGTCAGGCGATAGATCCCATCGGGGAGCTGCGAGTTGAAGAAGACGCGGACGTCGGTTGAGCCGGGGGTGTAGGTGATGTTGGAGATGGGGATGGTCACATCGTCGGGGTTGCCGAAGGCGCCGTTGGGGCCGGCCTCGATGACGCTGTAGAGCGACGCGCTGACAGCGCTGACGGCATCGAGAGGCTCGCTGAAGCTGATGATCAGCGAGCTGACGTGGGCGTTGCTCAGAACTCCATCCACAATGCCGACGGGGGCGAGGCCGATGATGGTTGGTGGGGTAATATCGGCGCTGGAGCCCTGGAACTCATATGAGCCCATGTCATAGAAGCGGAAGACGCCATTGCCGGTGTTGGTGGTGCCCAGGTCATCCTTGCGGGCGAGGCTGTCGGAGTCGAGGGCGGGCGCGCCGGTGTCGCTGTCGGCCGCGTCGATGGCCTTGGAGCCGCTGTGAAGGTGGAAGTTGTCATCGGTGCCAAAATCGGCGAACTGGCTGGTGGCGTCGGGCTGCTCCCAGCCGAAAAGATTGTCAGCGCCGTTGAGGTCGAGGAACTGAGGATCGTCACCGATGCTGGCGGCATCCTTGCCGCTGGTGGTTTTCCAATTCGCCAAAGTGACCGCAGTGGCGCCGAGATAGCGGCCGGTGTTGGCGCCGGGGCGGCCGAGGAAGATGTCGTTGTAGTTGCTGTCGTAGCCGGTGACGCCACCGATGACTTCGATGCCAAATCCGCCGTTGATCTGGATGATGTTGTTGTAGAGGTTGATGTTGGGGCCATTGTTTTCCAGCTTGATGGCGCTGCCGGTGTCGTGGAAGACGGTGTTGTTGATGAGCTTTGCGCCGGCCGAGCCGCTGGTGCCGGTGGCGTGGACGTAGATGCCCTGGTTGGCGTTGTCGTAGACGGTGTTGTTGGTGAGGACATCGTTACCGGCAAAGGCCGCGACCTCGATGCCGACGCTGTTGCCATAGACGCTGTTGGCGTTGACGAGAACGCTGCTGTAGGGGAGGAGGATGCCGGAGCCGGTGTTGCCCATGATGCGGTTGTGGAAGAGGCGGCCGAAGGCGGCCTGGATGCCGGTGGCATTGTGGATGACGTAGTTGTCGTGGGCCCAGGTATTGTCGTTGGCCGAGGTGGTCATGAGGATGCCCGCGCCGGTGTTAAGGCGGCTGGTGTTGTCATGGGCTTCGACATTGCCGTCGATCTGAAGGCCGGTGGCGTTGTCGTGAGTGTTGTTGTTGAAGACTTGCGAGCGGCTGACGCCGTCAGAGTCGCTGACGAGCATGCCGGTGCCGTTGTTGCGGGTTTCGTTGCCGGAGATGGAGGCCTGTGGGGTGAAGACGGTGATGCCGGCGGCGTTGTTGTAGGTCAGATTGTTGGTGAGGCTCAATTGATTGGCCGTATCGATGTAGATGCCGTTGCCGACCTGGTTGCCGACTTTGTAGGCGGTATTTCCGTTGACGGTCATTCGCGTGCCGCGGAGATAGAAGCCGGTGTCCTGGTCGGTGTCGGTGCTTCCAGTGGTGCCGTAGGCGATGTTGCCGCTGATGACGGCATCCTCGACGTCGGTGTTGACGTAGAAGCCGTAGAGCGCGTTGTTGTACGAGGTGTTGCTGGTGACGTTGAGGCGATCGGCATCGGTGGCAACCAGGCCGCTCTCAGCGCCGGTGAGCTGGAGGTTGCGAATGGTGACATCCGTGGCCGAGGTGAGCTCGATGACGTTGCGGCCGGCGCTGTTGTTGCCGCGATTGAGGAGTGCGCCCTGGCCGGTGGCGGTGTAGAAGTGGGAGGCGATGCGGTCGGCGGAGAGGGTCTTGTCGTAGATGGCGGCTTCGTCGATGCCGCCGGCGAAGTAGGCGTCGGTTGGATAATCGCTCTTGCCGATGGTGTTGGAGGTGCGGGTGACGTTGCGGAGGGCGGCGGTCTGCCCGCTTCCGACGAGCCGGCCGTTCTTGTAGACCTGGACGCTTCCGCTCTGGGTGATGGAAACGGCGAGGTGGGTCCAGCGATTGAGATCGAGGATGCCGCCGAAGGTCAGAGTCGTTCCGGCGGTGGTGCCGTTGTAGGTCTGGACGAAAAGGGTATCCGCGGTGGTGGAGTAGCGGCCGACCAGGATCAAATCATTGCCCTGGCCGCTGCCGAGGTTGAAGATGCGCGAGAAGTTAGCCTGGTTGGTGGGGTTCACCCAGGCTTCCATGGTGATGCCGTTGGAGAAGTCGGCAAAGCCGCTGGGGAGCTGGACGAAATCGTTGGTCCCATCGAGACGCATCGCGGTATCGCTGTTGCCGGAGACTGCGCCAGGTTGACCGAGCACGACACCGTTCACGAAAGTGCCATCGCGGTGATTGCTGGTGGCATCGAATGCGGTCGTGCCAGCGGCTTCGCCGAGGCGGTAGTAGGCGTAAGGCGAATCGGCCCCGACGACGTTTTGATATTCAGAACCGAGCAAGGTTGGCGTGGTTGGGCCGGTGATGGTGACGCCGGAATCCTCGGCCAGGACGCGGACGTTGGTCACGAGGTTGTAGAGGCCGGTATCGACGTAAATCGTGTCGAGCGGGCTGAGATCGTAGGCATTGAGCAGGGCGTTGAGAGACGCCATGGGATCGGCTGGCGTGGTGCCGGAATTGGCGTTGTTTCCGGCGGCGGTGGTGTATTGGTTGCCGAGCATGGAGCCATCATTGACGTAATAGGCGTGACCGGGCGCGCCGACGACGATGAAGCTCTTGGACTGGTCGGCGACCGAGGGCGTGATGGCGCTGCGGATGCGGATGATGCCCTGGGCGGTGATGGTGGCGGGGTTCCAGGCGTATGCGCCGTCGTTGATTTCGTTGACGGCGATGGGGTTGAAATTGAGGCCGCCGTCACTGGAGAAATCGAGGTTGACGCGCTCGCCCGCGACGAAGCCGCGGGAGCGCCAGAGGATGAGAGAGGCCTGGCCCTGGCGGACTTTTTCGCCGCCGACGAAGGAGAGGAGTTGGACGAGCTGGGCACGGGATTTTGAAGCTTCGGCGGTGTTTCCTTCGTAGCCGAGGTTGATGCGGCCGCCGTTGGAGGGGGTTTCATTGCTGAAGGAGGAGGCGGGATCGCCGGCGTCTATCGCGGGGGAGTCGATCAGGTCGGGGGGGGTGAAGATGCCGCCGGTGTGGAAGGAGCCGGCTGTTGAGGAGAGGTGGAAGTTGTCTTCTACTCCGATGCTGGTGGGGTCGGATTGGTATCTCAGCACCGCATGTTGCGCGGCGATGCCGGAGGGGCCGGCGGCGGGGGCTTCAAAGGCGCGGATGTCTCTTCTCGTGGCGTTGTCGGGGGTGGAGTATTGCAGGAGGGCCATGGTGGCGCCGCCGGTGTCGGCCGCTTCGTACTTGATGCTGTACCAGCCGCTGGAGGGGGCGGTGAAGCTGGCGGTGCGTTCGGTGCGGGAGGGAGTGGTGAAGTCGTCGATGATGGCTGATCCGTCGATCCACAGTCTTTGCGGCTGGTTGGACTGGATCCAGAAGGTGGTGATGCCACTCTGGAGATAGATCTCGCCGGTCCAGCGGTAGGACTGGTTGTCGCCGGGGCCGGGCAGGTTGCGGAAGGCGCCGAAGCTCTGGCCGAAGTCGATGACGCGATCGAAGAGGGTGGTGGTGGGTAATCCTGAGAAGTTGTTGTTGGGGAAGTACTCGAACTTCAGGCCGCCGAAGTCGGCCAGGCCCTGGATGCCATCGGTGCCGGAGGGGGAGACGAACTGGGGATCGGTGGAGAGGGAGTGGGCATCGAGGCCCAGTTCGTATCTCCAGTCGGCCAGGGTGGCGAGGGGATTTTGCCAGAAGCCGACTTTGGCGCCGGAGGTGTAATACAGATCGTTGTAGTCGCTGGAGAAGCCTCTTTGGGCGGAGTCGGCGACATTGAGGACGTAATGGCCGACGCCGCCGGACCAGAAGATGTTGTTCTTGAGGCTGATGTTCTGGCTGTTGCCGGTGATCTGTAATGCATCCGAGGCCAGTTCCATCACCGTGTTGTTGGTGAGGTTCATGGCGCCGCTGGAGCCCTGGGCGTTGTCCAGTTGGATGCCGCGGCCGCTGTTGTCGTAGACCAGGTTGTTGGCGATGGTGTTGGCGCCGCCGAAGGGCTGGGCGAGGATGCCGGTGACGTTGTCGTAGCTCTTGTTGCCGATGATGTTGATGTTGGCGGAGTTGAGGAAGATGCCGGTGGTGTTGCCGTAGGCCCGGTTGTTGCGCAGGGTGCCGCTGTTGATGGCGAAGCCGGTGGTGTTGCGCCAGGATTTGTTGTCGTGGACCACGCCGTTGAAGTTGACGGCGTTGAAGCCGGTGGCATTGTCGTAGGCTTCGTTGTTGTAGTGCTGGCCCCAGCCGCGCATCTGCACGCCGTTGCCGCTGTTGCCGAAGGCCAGGTTGTCGTGGAACAGGCCGTCGATGCTGCCGGTGGTGTCTTCCAGGTAGAAGCCTTCCCCGTTGTCCCGGGCCACGTTGCCGGAGACTTCGAAGGAAGAGGCGTAGATCACCAGGCCGGTGTTGGTGTTGTTCCAGAAGAGGTTGTCCTGCACGGTGACGTTGACGCCGACGTTTTCCAGGTAGATGCCGTAGGGGGCGCGGCCGTTGTTGTGGTAGGCCTGGTTGCGGAGGACGGTGGGGTCCTGGCTGCGGGCGAAGACGCCGTAGTCCTGGTTGCGGTTGGCATCGGAGGCATCGCCGAAGAACTGGTTGTCGCGGATGATGGGCGTGCTGCTGGCCGCGTCGGTGATGTTCAGGCCGGCGTTGGCGTTGTCGAAGAGGATCGAGTTCTGCACCGTCAACTGGCTGGAGCCGTTGTTCACGAACACCCCTTCGTAGGCGCCGGTGATG
>DASYUA010000173.1:0-7117 GCA_036001665.1 Tepidisphaeraceae bacterium | reverse complement strand
GGGGAAAATCAAACCCACCAAACGAACCCAAACACCCCTCTATCCCCCCAAAATCGCCACTTTCCTCCTCTCCTTCGCCAAATTTTTTGACGAACCAAACCCACCGCCCCCCTCAGCACTCAGTCCTCAGCACCCAGCACTCTTCCTCCCCATTGCTCATTGGGAATTGGTCATTCATTGATCATTGGGCATCGGACATTGGTCATTGCCCTTCCCCTCCTCACACCTCAAACCCCTTCCGATATTCCTTCCTCACAAACTCATTCGCCTCCGGCACGTTCGTTACCTTCATCGCCGGGCCATCCCAGTCCAGCGACTTGCCAACCCGCAGCGCCAGGTTCCCCAGCAACACCACCTCGCTGAACGGCCCCGCATAATCAAAGTTGCCCGAGTGCGGCGTCCCGCCCCGGCAGGCCTCCACCCATTCCAGGTGATGGTCCTTCACCCGCGGAATCATCTGCGCTGGCTTGGGCGTCTCCTGGTGCTTGGCCTCGGGAATGATCCGCACGCCCCCGCCATACGTCCCGGCCATCATCTTCCCCTTGGACCCGATGAACAGCGACCCATTGTCTCCCTCGGCCAGCTTCCGTTCCGGCTCCAATTCCTCCGGCCGCGCCGGCTTCTTCCCGCCGTCATACCAGCTCACCGTGCATGGCGGCATCGCCCCGCGCGCGGGGAAGTGATATTTCAAGATCGACCACTTGGGCGCGGTCTCGCTCTTCAGCTCCGAATGATCCACCAGCTCCACCCGGCTCGGATATCCCAGCCGCAGCGCCCAATAGGCGCCATCCATGATGTGACACGCCATGTCCCCCAGCGCCCCACAGCCAAAATCCCACCAGCCGCGCCACTTGAACGTGTGATACGTATCCTTCTTGTACGGCCGCATCGGCGCTGGCCCAATCCACGCATCCCAGTTGAGCGTCTCGGGCACCGGATCTTCACCCTCCGGCCGATCCATTCCCTGCGGCCAGATCGGACGATTGGTCCAGCAGTGAACCTCGGTCACATCGCCGATCGCCCCGGCCCAGATGTACTCGCACAAAACCCGCCACCCCTCCCCGCTGTGCCCCTGGTTGCCCATCGCGGACGCCACCTTGTATTCCCGCGCTGCCAGCGTCAGTTTCCGCGCCTCTTCCACCGTGTGGGTCAGCGGCTTCTGCACATAGACGTGCTTGCCTATCTTGATGGCCATCATCGCGGCCGGCGCGTGCATGTGATCGGGCGTCGAAACCGTCACCGCGTCGATGTCCTTCTGCTCCTCCAGCATCTTGCGGAAATCGTTGTAGGTCTTGGCCCCCGGATACTTCGTCTTGGCCTTGGCCAGCGTGTTCGCATCGACATCGCACAGGGCGACGATGTTCACATCCTTGGACTTGGCGATCCCCGCCAGGTCGCTCTCACCCTTCCCGCCGCTGCCCACGGCCGCCACGTTCAGCTTGTTATGGGCCGTCGGCATCGTCGCCGGCTGCATCGATGGACTCTTGGCCGTTGTCTCCGCCCCATTTTTGTTCCCGTTATGACACCCCGCCGCCGCCGCCGCGGTGGCGATGGCAGCCTGCTTCAAAAACTGGCGACGCGATGCTTGGTCAAACATGAGGGCTCCTTTGGCCGGTTGAAAGGTGCGAAGGTTGTACACGCGAAGAGGGCGGACGTGAAGGGGCGGGCGGCCAATGACATCCGGGTAAAACATCGTAAAATTTGCATGAAACTTTGGCCCCTTGAGGGTGTTTCTATTTTCGGAGTCCCAGGCGCGGCATGGCGGAGACGAACAGCGATCTCTTTGAGAAGGCGGTTCGCCTCCACTCCAGGCGTTTATTGGCCATTGCCCGGGCCATCGTCGGCTCGGCCGCGGCGGAGGATGTGCTACAGCAGGCCATCCTCAACCTCTATCAGCACCGCGAGCGCTACGACTGGACCCAGCCCGCCGGGCTGATGCGGCGGACGGTGGTCAACGAGGCGCTGCGATTGCTCCGCCAGCCGCGAATGAGCCTGGTGGCCGACGATCATCCCGGCCGCAGCCAGACACCGGTTGGCGGCATGATGCAGGCGGAGATGATCCAGCAGGTGCGCAAGGCGATTGCCCGCCTGCCGGAGCATTTTCGGGCCGCCCTGGTGCTCTGCGAGTATGAGAACATGTCATACGTGCAGATCGCCGAGGTGCTGGATGCAAGCGTGCCGCAGGTGAAGACCTGGCTGCACCGCGGCCGGCGGCAGTTGGCGGAGAAATTGAAGGCTTTTGCCGATGAACGGAAACTGAAGGATGCGCAATAGCGAAACAGATATGACGGCCAATGACGATGACGACCGTGAGTTGCTCGAGATGTATCTCGATGATGAGCTGAGTGCCGATCAGCTCGACCAGTTCCGCGCCCGCCTCGCCACCGATCCCGCGGTGGCGGCCGAGGTGGAGAACCTCCGGTTGGAGCGCCAGCTTCGGGCGGCGCTGTTCAACAGCCTCGAAGGCGGGGAAGAGGCTGTCGTCGAGCGCGCGTTGGCGGAGGTACATGGTCTCGATCAGCGACATCAGCGCCGCGCTGGGCAGGCGCGGAAATTGCGCTATGCCATGGCGGCGGCGGCGTTGATCATCGTCGGGTTTCTGGTGGGATGGATGGGGGCGACGGGCGGAAAGTCCAATGCCAGTGCCAGTGAGCCGCCGTATCGGGTGGAAATACTCGATGAGTCGGGGCAGGTCATGGCGGTCCAGAAGTTTGCGACACTGGAGAAGGCCCGCGAGTTTTCCGATGACCTCCAGCAATGGCAGGTCCGCCAGGAACGGCTGTTGAACGGCCAGGTGACTGTCCATTCGGCCAAGTACTAACCGATGCGAACCAAACTCCGCCTCATCCTCGCAGCCACGCTTCTGGGCGCGCCGTGCGCCCTCCGCGCGGAGACCTATCCGTTGCTGGAGCAACTCAACCAACAGACGCAGTCGCTCTATCGTGATGTGCAGAGTGGGCTGGTGCGGGTGCAGTTGCCGACGCCCAAATGGATTCGCGACGCGGCGGCCAAGGATGATCCGCTGCGCAAATGGGACAAGGTGATTGATCCGCAGGTCAAGGCGAAGATCGACCAGCAGCGCAGTGAGATCGCCCAGCGCGGGGTGATGAGCAGGAAGTTCGAGTCGGTCATCGTCACCCCCAGCTCGCAGCCTTCGGCGGCTGTGGACAAGGTGGATGTCGGCGGAGCGTGGCGGGTGGTGAAGTCGGAAAGCACGGGCGAGATTGTGCTGGAGCCGCGCGGCTCCGGGGGCAATGCGCTGGTCCTGCACGCGGGCGCGGATGGGAGCGCGGGGCCGCCCAATCTCAACATCGGCGGGGCGCTGCGCCTGAGGGCGATTGCCGGCGGGTCGTTCGCGCCCAACAACATCGGGCTGCTGATCAGCGAGGAAGGGCACATCCTGGTGCCGCTGTTCGTGGAGCGCGAGACCATCGGCAACAACTCCGTCACCTGCATGGTGGCCGACCAGCAGACCACGGCCACCTTCATCGGCTCGGATGAGAAGACCAATCTCACGCTGCTGAAGATGGATCGGGTGATCGGCAAGCCGATCCGCATCGGGCAGGGGCGGCCGATGGATGGGTCGCTGGTGATGATGCTCAACCCCAACAATGGCTCGGGGCGGGTGCAGCTTTGGACGGGGGGAGAGCGGGACTTCGGAGTGGTCGTCTCGATGGATGGCTCGGTGGCGGGGTTTGCGCGCTACGGGCAGTTCCTCAATACCGCGGCGGCCAAACCGGTGATCGATCAGCTTCTGAACATCGGCAGAGTCCAGCGGGCGGTGCTGGGGGTGCGCCTGACTGAGCTGCGCGCGGACCACGAGGCTCGCCAGCGATTCCAGAAGCTGGGCGAGCGGCCAGCGCTGAGCGTCGATGAAGTCACTCCCGGCTCGCCGGCCGAGAAGGCCGGACTTGCGGCCGGCGACCTGATTCTGGAGCTTCAGGAACAGCCGATCGGCGACTTGACCACATGGTCGGCGCTGCTGGCCGGCGGCGGCGAGGGAAGACTGCTGGTCCTCCGCAACGGCGAGCTGCGGCCGATCAAGCTCGATCTTCATCCGGCCGAATGATGCAGTCTTCGGCTCCTCCCCTTATTATCAACCGGCACTTTTTCGCCCCGTGATGGAGCACCATGGCGTTTTTGCGACTCTGGCTGGCCGCAGTGTTGATTGTGTCACTGGGCTGCGCAGCGCAGCGTCCGGAGCCCCCGCCGCTGCGAGGCGGCGAACCGCTGGGACTACAGATGGTTCGGACCGAGGCGCAACTGAAGAAGTACCCGTTCCGGATCCTCCAGGAGTTTGAGCAGCCGGTTGACCTGGCGTTCGTCCAGGTTGAGGGGCCGGCAGCCCAAATTTCCGCGACGCGCGGCCACACCGGGACCTCCAGTGCGCTGCTGGAACGGGAGACGCGGAGCGCGACGATAAGGCTGCCATCGCTGCTGAGCGGCGTGAGATGGCCGGGGCAGTGGACGCTGGTGGGGGCGTACTTCTTTGCCGCCAAGCCGCAGCGGATGCGGGCGGTTTATGAGGTGGATGGGCGGGCGATCCTGAATTACGCGGTGCAGATTCCGGCCAATCAATGGACCCCGCTGCTGCTGGATATCTCGGCGATCGAAGGCCCCAACGCCTCCAAGGTCGGCCTGTTGCGGCTGGGCTTCGGGGATGGTCTGGAGCAGCCGGTCTGGTGCGACGACGTGCTGCTGATGAACAACGAGACGGAGGTCGTGGAGCGGAAGAAGAACGTCGGGTGGTACATCGAGGAGCGGGGGTTTAAGTACATCATTCATCTGTCCAACTCCACGGTGACGCTGAAGACGCCGGAGGCGTCGGACCATGGGTGGACGCTGGTGGAGGCCAACGAGATTCGGGCGCGGTTCAGTTCTCCGGGGCCGGAGAAGCAGCGGGTGATCTATGCGGATGGGAAGCAGTACATCGATGGGGTGCTCAAACCGCTGGGGGTCAAGCCGTCGATCGTGGTGGATCTTGCGGCCGGGCACGATGTGCCGGGGCGGCTGCGGATGGGGGAGGAATTTGGGAGGTTGAATCGGAACTCGGCCGGGGACCAGAACAACGACGGGTACGACGAGAGCCGCGGCTCTTATCAGATTATTGCTACAGGCCCGCGACTGGAGTTTACGCTTTCGCCGCGGAGCGGGCCGCTGATCCGGCCGGTGGTGGAGATCGCGGGGCTGCCGGCGGGGC
Organism: Tepidisphaeraceae bacterium; assembly: GCA_036001665.1. Lineage (GTDB taxonomy): Bacteria > Planctomycetota > Phycisphaerae > Tepidisphaerales > Tepidisphaeraceae > JBGPEF01. Next base: position 1,917 of record DASYUA010000173.1, on the reverse strand, counting down.
CGGTGTCGGTGACGATGGATGGGCGTTGGGTGGAGCGGATTGTGAGGCTGGAGAATGGGAACGTGCTGATCGAGCTGCCGGGGGAGGTGGCGTTTCCGGTGACGGTGAATGTGAAGGTGGGGCAGTAGCCGCCTTGACGCCGGGGATTATTTCTCAGCCAGCAGTTTTGCCACCTGCCTTTCGAGTTCCTCGCCGTGCCAATCATCGCCGCGCAGAATTCCCTGCCGATCGATGACCAGGATGCGCGGGATCGAGGTGATGCCGTTGACCTCCTGCCAAATCGTCCTGATCTGGCGATCTTCGGGGACGAGGACCTGGGACCAGGGGAGACTCATCGCCTCGACCATGCCTTTCATCTTGTCCAACTGGAAATCCATGCTGACGCCGACGATTTCCAGGCCCTGCTCGTGGTGCTTTTGATGGAGCTTCTTGAGGTCCGGAAGTTGGGCGACGCACGGGCCGCACCAGGTGGCCCAGCAATCGACGAGGACGACTTTGCCCTTGAAATCCTGGGAGCGGATTGGCTTGCCGGCGGTGTCTTTGAGTGAGAATGAATAGACCTCGCCGACCACGGGCCGGGGGAGGACTTCGATGCCCAATTCCTTCACCTGGGCGAGGGCGCGCTCGCGGCGAAGGGTCTTGCCGCGCGGGGTGATCTGTTCGATGCCGACTCGATCGACGGCCGCCCGGGGGAGAGCGGCGGCCTCGAGGCGATAGCGGGCCAAAGCGACACCGTCGCTGCTGCCGCTGCCGCCGGGTTTCATCTCATGGCGGTTGCCTTTCTTGTCGAACGCGACAGCGCGGAGCTCGCCGCCTTCCTGGTAGGCGAAGCTGACGACCAGCGAGCCCTGGTCATCATCCATGAAGGCCACCATGCCGCGGGTGGCCCAGAGGGATGCGCCGCCGCCCATCGGTGGGACGCGCCAGACCCAGCCGTCGGCGGCGGGATATTCGCCTGGCAGGCCAGCCACAGGTGCATCGACCGCGGGCGAGGTGGGGGCGAGGGCAACGACGTCCGGGACGCCGTTCGCGGTCGCATCAATCACGGCCGCGACAGTTCCTCCCAGAGTCAGGAGGGAGAGAAGGAGCACGGCAGCGAGCTTGATTTTGGAGATCCACATTGCGTTCACCGTTCCTTTTGCGAGCAGGGCGACGCCGGCCGGGGCGCTGGCTGCGCCGGCGACGCCGATGTTGATGGCCGCGTTGGCCAGTTCGGGGGGCGGGGTTACTTTTTCGGTCAAGATCTGGCTGATCAGGGCGGCGCTGATTCCGCTGTTGGCTGGCGCCAATGCGCTAGCGAGCATTTGCCGGGCGCGGGCCAGCCAGGTGGAGATGGTTCCGGCGGGGGCATGCATCGCCAGCGCGGCCTGGTCTTTGGTCAGGCCCTGGAAATAACAGAGGATGATGGCCTGGCGATAGCGGGCGGGGAGGCGGTTGAGTTCCTGATCCACGCGCTGGGCGGCTTCATTTGATGCGGCCTGGGCGAGAGGATCGAGAGTGTGGGTGATGAACATTGCCGGTGATTCCATGGAGGTTTCCCGCTGCTGTCGGCGGCATCGGACGGTGCGGGCGCGCGATGCAACCCGGTAGGCGACGCCATAGAGCCAGTTGACGAGCAACTCGCGGCGGCCGATGGATGAGGCGCGGCGGGCGAGGATGAGGAAGACGGATTGAAAGGCATCCTCGACATCGGAGGGGTGGCGGAGCATGCGGCGGCAGAGGCCGAGGACCATGGGGCCGTGACGGCGGACGAGTTGCTCGAAGGCGTGGGGAGAGTGCGCATGCACAAACTCACCGAGGAGTTGGGAGTCGGTGTCGGGCTCGATGGCGCGCTCGGGGGCGGGTTCGGTGGCGGGCGAATTGGCCGGGCTGATTGTCATGAGAGCGGGAGGCATTTCACTTCTATACTGCCTCCTG
>DASYUA010000172.1:0-19486 GCA_036001665.1 Tepidisphaeraceae bacterium | reverse complement strand
TCGCCTCCTGAATCGCCTTCGTATCATCCTCCCCGCTCGGCCCCACCGTCTTCTTCACCGCCACCGTAGGAATCCCCGCGCCCCCACCCCCATACCCCGCAAACGAAAAATCCATGATCCTCTCCCCCGTCTCCAGCTTCTTATACGCCAGCCTCCCATTCTGATCGTAGTAAACCCATTCACTTTTCCCCTCCGCCATCACCTGCGAAGCCGCCAGCACCACCATCGCCCATACAATCGCGCGCATGCAGTTCCTCCTGCCACAAAGATAACCCCAAAATGATACCCTCTCCCGGTATTCCGGGAGAGGGTATGATCAGCTTCTTCTTTGAACGTTGAATGTTGGAAGGTGGACGTTGTGCGTAAGGCGTTCTTACCCCGCCCGTTCCCTAGGCACCACCATCAACCTCACCTTCTCCACACCTCTCAACACCACCATCTCCGTCTCCACTCCCACCTTCTCCTCGCTCAGCATCCGATGCAGATCATCGATGCTGGAGACTCCCTTCTCATCAAACTCCACAATCAAATCCCCGGCCGCCAATCCCGCCTTGCTTGCCGGCGATTCCGCCTCCATATCCATCACCCCCACCGCCGTCTCGTGCTCCAACCCGTGGAACCGAACGACTTTCCTCGACAGCGGCACATTCTGGCTCATCACCCCGATATGACTGCGCCTGATTCTTCCATCCCGAATCAACCGCGCTGCCACGTACTGCGCTGTATTCGATGGAATCGCAAAGCAGATCCCCTGCGCCACAATAATCACCGCCGTATTCACGCCGATCACCCGACCTTGCGAATCCACCAGCGGCCCTCCGCTATTGCCAGGATTTAGCGCCGCATCCGTCTGAATCACATTATCAATCAACCGTCCCGAACTCGCCCGAAACGACCGCGCCAGCGCACTCACCACTCCGGCCGTCACCGTCGCCTGAAACCCATAAGGATTCCCAATCGCAATCGCCAACTGCCCGACTGCAATCGCGCTCGAATCTCCAAACGCCGCCGCACACAACCCCGTCAGATCAATCCGTATCACCGCCAGATCCGTATCCGGATCATCCCCCACCAGCCGCGCCTTCGCCGACCTCCCATCCGACAACGTCACCTCAATCGAATCCGCACCGTGCACCACGTGGCTATTCGTGAGGATGAACCCATCCGGCGTAAATATAAACCCCGACCCACCTCCTCTACCCTCCCGCCCGCGCGGCCCCTGCCCCTTCGATCTCACTTCAATATTCACCACCGACGGCCCAACCGTCCGCACCGCCCCCGTCACCGCCTGCGAATACGCATCCAGCAATCCCCCATCGTCCACCGCCTGGGTACCCGCGCCCGACACAGGCGCAGTCACCGCCGCCCCGGTTCCATCCGCTGAAATAAACTCCATAATTCTGTTCATAAAAGTTCTCCTACAAGCTATACGAATTATAGGAGCCCTCGGCTCAATTGGCGGCGTGCCTCGCCTGCGCTCCCTTCCCCTTTGAGGTATAATCAACGCAATTCGCCATATCGAACGGAATCGACCGGCCAGGAGCTGATCAATGACCAACCGCAATCCCTTCGCGCCCATCTCCCTCATCCTTTTCGCCCTCACCGCGCTCGCCCACTCCCAGGAAATCGAACAAGGCCCACCCCCATCCCCCAAACCTCCCGCCACCCGTCCCACGACCCAACCCGCAAATTCCATCACCGACCAACGCCTCTCCCAACTCGAATCGCAGGTCCAGGCCCTCTCCAAAGCCCTCGAAGACCTCCGCAAGAATCCGACGACTGCTCCCGGTGGGGCGGACATTCTTGTCCGCCGTCCTCAGCCGCCTCCGACCACCTCTCCCGCCACTCCCCCTTTCACCCTCGACTCCAAATACCAGCAATCCCTCACTTGGCGCTCCATCGGCCCCGCCGGAATGGGCGGCCGAATCGTCGATTTCGCCGTCGTCGAATCCGACCCCACCACCTTCTACGTCGCCACCGCCTCCGGCGGCCTCCTCAAAACCACCAACAACGGCTTCAGCTTCACCCACCAGTTCGACAGGGAACCCACCGTCTCCATCGGCGCAGTCGCGCTCGCCCCCTCCGATCCCAACATCCTCTGGATCGGCGCCGGCGAGAACAATCCCCGCAACTCCGTCTCTTGGGGTGATGGCGTCTACAAATCCACCGACGCCGGCAGATCCTGGAAAAATATGGGCCTCAAAAAGTCCTTCCAGATCGGCCGCATCGCCATCCATCGCACCAACCCCAACATCGTCTACGTCGGCGCCCTCGGCCGCCTCTACGGCCCCAGCGAAGAACGCGGCCTCTTCAAAACCACCGACGGCGGCCAATCCTGGCAACGCATCCTCTTCATCGACGACAAAACCGGCGTCATCGACGTCCAAATGCATCCCACCGACTCTGAACAACTTCTCATCGCCACCTGGGAACGCCTCCGCGACGGCTACGATTCCCATCCCGGCGGCCAAATGGCCGACGGCTATGACAGCTACGACCCCATCAAAAAATGGGGCGCCGGCTCCGGCCTCTACAAAACCACCGACGGCGGCCAATCCTTCAAAAAACTCACCAGGGGCCTCCCCACCAACAAGCTCGGCCGCATCGGCATCGAGTACTACCGCAAAAACCCCGACACCATCTTCGCCATCGTCGATTGTGAAAAAATCGGCATGGGCACCCCGCCCCGCTCCGGCGCATCCGTCTACATGGACATCTCCGCCGAAGATGCCGAAGGCGGCGTCCGCGTCACCGGCGTCCGCGAAAACGGCCCCTCCGCCAAAGCCGGCCTCCTCGTCGATGACCTCATCCAGTCCGTCAATGACGAGCCCATCAAATCCCGCGAGAAGCTCGAAGAAGAATTCCGCGAGCACAAAATCGGCGACAAACTCCGCCTCAAAGTCCTCCGCGGCCTCAACCAGCTCGAAATCATCATCACCCTCGACCGCCGCCCCGATCCCACTTCCGGCAACGTCTATCTCGGCCTCTCCGGCGAAGATTCCGAAGAAGGCGCCAAAGTCACCGCGCTGATCCCCGATGGCCCCGCCGAAAAAGCCGGCCTCAAATCCGATGACATCGTCCAATCCATCGCCGACAAACCCGTCACCAGCTACAACCAACTCCTCGAAGAAGTCCGCTCCCGCAACGTCGGCGACAAAGTGAAACTCAAAATCCTCCGCGACGGCCAACCCCAGGAAATCGAAGTCGCCCTGGCCGAACGCCCCCCCGGCCAAGGCGGCTTCCGCCAACGCGGCCAACTCCGTGCCACTGGCAGCTCGCTGCCAGTGCCCTCTGCCTTCGCCGGCATCAACGGCGAAGAAGCCCAAGGCGGCGTCCGTCTCACCAACGTCGTCGAAAACGGCCCCGCCGCCAAAGCCGGCCTCAAATCCGGCGACATCGTCACTTCCGCCGAAGGCAAGGAAATTGACAAATACGAAGACCTCGTCGACCTCATCCGCTCCCACAAACCCGGCGACAAACTCGACCTCAAAATCAAATCCGGCGAAGACTCCCGCCAGGTCGCCCTCACTCTCGCCGACCGCTCCCAGGCCGCCGCATCCACCACCCGACCCTCCTTTGGCAACCTCGGCGGCCAGGTCGAGAACGTCCAGGATGAACAAGGCCCCAACAGCCACGAATACGGCGGCATCTACAAATCCACCGACGGCGGCGAAACCTGGAAACGCATCAACAGCCTCAATCCCCGCCCCATGTACTTCAGCAACATCAAAGTCGATCCCAAGGACGAAAAACTCATCTACGTCTGCGGCATCAACATGTACAAATCCATCGACGGCGGCAAAACCTTCCGCCCCGACGCCGGCCGCGGCGTCCACGCCGACCAGCACGCCCTCTGGATCGATCCCCGCGATCCCCGCCACTTGATCGTCGGCTGCGATGGCGGCTTCTACGCCACCTACGACCGCACCGCCAACTGGGATCACCTCAACACCGTCGCCATCGCCCAGTTCTATCACGTCGCCATCTGCCCCCACCAACCCTACCACGTCGTCGGCGGCCTACAGGACAACGGTTCCTGGTGCGGCCCCACTATCTCCCTCGACGGCTCCGGCCCCATCAACGAAAACTGGATCTCCGTCGGCGGCGGCGACGGCTTCGTCTGCCGCGTCGATTGGAACGACCCCGACGTCATCTACTCCGAATCCCAAAACGGCGCAATCCAGCGCCGCAACATCCGCACCGGCGAGCGCGCCTCCATCCGCCCCCCGCGCCCCGATGGCGCACCTCCCTATCGCTTCAACTGGAACACCCCCTTTATCCTCTCCAGCCACAACACCCGCATCTTCTACAGCGCTGGCAACCACGTCTTCCGCTCCCTCGACCGCGGCAACAACTTGCAGGTCATCTCCCCCGACATCACCCTCACCAAACAAGGCAGCGCCACCGCCCTCGCCGAATCCCCCAAAAATCCCGACGTGCTTTACGTCGGCACCGACGACGGCGCTCTCTCCATCACCCGCGACGGCGGAAAATCCTGGACCAACATTGGTGGGGCGGACATTCTTGTCCGCCATCCTTCAACCGGTGGGGCGGCCATTCCTCTCCGCCTTTCTTCCCCCTCTCCCGGTATTCCGGGAGAGGGTCGGGGTGAGGGTTCTTCTGGTGGGGCGAACATTTCTCGTGGTGGGGCGGACATTCCCGGTGGGGCGGACATTCCTGTCCGCCATCCTCTCTGGGTCGCCACCATCGAGCCCTCCCGCTTCGTCGAAGGCCGCGCCTACGTCGCCTTCGACGCCCACCGCTCTGACGACGATGAGCCTTATCTCTACGTCACCGAAGATTTCGGCAAAACCTGGACCTCTCTCCGCGCCAATCTTCCGGATAAAACCGGCTCCGCCCGTTGCCTCCGCGAAGACATCGCCAACCCCAACCTGCTCTATCTCGGCGCCGAATTCGGCGCTTGGTGCTCTCTCGACCGCGGTAAATCCTGGAACAAGCTCGGCGCCAATCTTCCCACCGTCGCCGTTCATGAAATCGCCATCCATCCCACCGCCGGCGAAATCGTCGCCGCCACCCACGGCCGCAGCCTCTGGGTCCTCGACGTCTCCGCCCTCCGCCAACTCAAACCCGACACCCTCGCCACCACCCCCGTCCTTTATCAACCCACCACCACCATACGCTGGCGCTCCGAGCCCGCCCACGCCCGCACCAACCGCCGCTTCAACGGCCAAAATCCCACCCTCGGCGCGCAAATCTATTACTCCCTCCCCAAACCCGCCGAAAAAGTCTCCATCAAAATCCTCGACATCACCGGCGCAACCCTCCGCGAGCTCCCCGGCAAAAAGGACCCCGGCCTCAATCGCATCACCTGGGACCTCCGCCTCGTCGCCCGCTCCGCCCCTCCCACCACTCAACCCAACCTTTCCCCCAACGAACCTCGCTCCACCACCCGCCCCTTCCGCGCCACCACCCGCCCGGCTGTCGCCCCACCCCAGCGCATCATGGGTGAAAGCAGCGGCGGGGGCCCTCAGCAGCGTTTCGCCGGCCTCCCCCCCGTCCCCCCCGGCTCCTATCGCATCATCCTGAATGTCGACGGCAAAGAATTCTCCCAAACCCTCCGCATCGACCCCGACCCCCTCATCGCCGAATCCACCATGGCCACCAACGAATCCGAACTCGATGAAAATGAGGAGGAAGAAGAAATGCAGCGCGAACAACAACCCCGCGAAATCCGCCACCCCATCGAAATTGACTGATCCCCCCTGGCTCCTTTCCCGGTGGGGCCGACATTCCTGTCCGCCACGCATCGATGTACTCATCGATGCGTATCTTCGTCATTCGTCATTTCCACGCCTTATCTCCACGGCACATCCGCCCGCGCATCAATCGGGTGCTTCTTCGCCATCTCCGCGATGCTCTGCTTGTCCCCCTCATCCAAATCCTTCGGCATCACGATCTTCGTCATCACAAACTGGTCCCCCTTCTGAGCCCCGCGCTCAATTCCCCTTCCCCTGATCCGCAGCTTCGCGTGACTGCTCGTCCCCGGCGGGATCGTCACCGTCACCGGCCCATCCAGCGTCGGCACCGACACCTTCGTCCCCAGCGCTGCCTCGTACATGCTGATCGGCACGTCGAGATAAATATCCAGATCCTCCCGCCGGAAATACGGGTGCGGCGAAACCTGCGTGACAATGTAAAGGTCCCCAGGCTCTCCGTTGGTCTGCTGCCCCTGCCCCTTCATCCGAATCCGCGAGCCATCCTTCACCCCCGGCGGGATATTGACCTCGATGGTTTGAATTCTCCCATCGCGGTTGAGCTGAAACTCCATCTTCGTCCCCCGCGCTGCCTGCTCGAACGTCAGCGTCACCGGATGCTCCACATCCGCCCCGCGCTGTGGCGCAGGTCGGCCGCGACCCCGGGTTGCGCCGCGCGCCCCGCCGACGCCCGCGCCTCCCGCTCCCCCACCGCCGAAGAACTGCTCAAAAATATCCCCAAAGCCGGAAGGGTCCCGAAAATCAAAATCCTCCACCGACACGTTCGGCCCGGCCTGCCATTGGCGGTTTCCTCGCCCCGCGCCACGCTGCGCCCGCCGGAACTGTTCGAACGGATCGGGCCGTCCTCCCTCGCCCGCGCTCCCCACGCCCACTCCCGCGTGGCCGAACTGGTCGTAATTCTGCCGCTTTTGCGGATCGGCCAGGATGTCGTATGCTTCCTGCGCTTCGCGGAACTTTTCCTCCGCCTGCGGATTGTTCTTGTTGCGGTCGGGATGATATTGCCGGACCGCCTTGCGGTGCGCCTTCTTGATTTCATCGGGCGTCGCCGTGCGCGATACGCCCAACACGTCGTACAGATCTCGCTTGGCCATGAAGACTATGATCTTACCATAAACCCGGCCCGCCCCGCCTCACGCGCTGGAGCCGCCATGCCTTATGACCCCGAAGATGCCTGCCCGCTTCCCACTCCGCCGCCCACGGGCCAAACCGACCCGATCGAGCGAATGCTCTCCGCCCGCCGCCTCGCCATCGTCGGCCTCAGCGACGACCCCGCGCGCACCAGCAACCAGGTCGGCGCCTATCTCCAGGCCGCCGGCTATAAAATCATTCCCATCAACCCCAACTGCAAAACCGCCCTGGGCGAGCCCTCTCTCATCTCCCTTGCAGAATTAAGAGAGCCCCCCGACCTCGTCCTCGTCTTCCGCCGCAGCGAATACACCCCCCAAATCGCCGAAGAAGCGGCCGCCGCCCACGCCAAAGGCCTCTGGCTCCAAACCGGCATCCGCAACCCCCACGCCCGTCGCACTGCCGAAAATTCTGGCATGGACTACATCGAAGACCGCTGCATGATGGTCGAACACATTCGCCATAAACGGGCTAACCGATGATGTGCAATTCGTAGGGGCGGCTTTAGCCGCCGTCGAGGTCGTCTCCCGGCGGCTGAAGCCGCCCCTACCAAGCCCTACGTAACTGATGCATTTCATGTAACAATCGCTAAAGGAGGACCCAAAACAATGATCGGCATCGGCATCATCGGCTCCGGCGGCATCGCCCTGGCCAACCACATCCCCGGCTTCGCCCTTTGCCCCGACACCAAGGTCGTCGCTCTCTGCGATGCCAGCCGCGAAGCCCTCGATCGCGCCTCCAAACAAACCGGCATCACCAACCTCCACACCGACTACCACGACCTGCTCAATCGCGATGATGTCCAGGCCGTCGTCATCGCCACCCCCAATTATCTCCACGCCCCCATCGCCCTCGCCGCGATTGCGTTGGGCAAGCACGTCCTCTGCGAAAAACCCATCGCCATGGACTACCCCGAGAGCTTGCAGATGCTCCGCGCTGCCCAGAAGGCCAATGTCCGCCACATGACCGCCTTCACCTATCGCTTCGTCCCCGCCATGCGCTACATGTCCCATCTCGTCCACAGCGGCGCGGTCGGCCAACCTTATCACTTCCGCGCCAACCGCTTCCAGGACTGGGGCAACCGCAATCTCGGCTGGCGGCAGGTCAAAAAACTCTGCGCCACCGGCGAGATGGGCGACATGCTCTCTCATCGCTTCGATTACGGCCATCTCCTCCTTGGCCCATTGGCGCGGCTCGTCGGTTACACCCGCCGCTTCATCAACGAGCGCGGCGGCCAGCCCGCCGATGTCGAGGATTGGGTCTCGGTCCTCGCGGACTTCAAATCCGGCCCTACCGGAAACTTCGAGAGCACCAAGCTCGCCACCGGCCGCGGCGAAGGTGGCAAGAGCCAGGACTATTGCGAGATCAACGGCTTCGAAGCATCGCTGGTCTATTACCTCGAACGTCCCCTCGAGCTGCAAATCGGAAAGAAAGGCGAGAGCGGTCTGAAAACAATTTCCGTCCCCGAGCAATTCCTCAAGGTGCCCGACTCACCGCGCGACGCCCACGCCGGCGATCCGCTGGTCACCTTTCGCTACGACCAGGACTTCGAATTCATCCGCGCCATCAGCGAAAAACGCCCCTGCTGGCCCAGCTTCCTCGACGGCGCGCGCGTGCAGGCGGTGATCGATTCTGTTCTCACCTCCGAGCGAACGGGTAAATGGGTCGATGTCCCCCAGCCGGAGGTTTGAGCCATGCCACACGTCATCCCCAAAATCGCCGTCGTCACCGGCGCTTCCAGCGGCGTCGGAGCGGCCATCGCCATCAAGCTCGCCCAGCGCGGCTGGAACGTCGTCGCCATCGCCCGCCGTCCCGATGCGCTACAGCAGACCATCAAGCTTGCAGGCCCGGCCGCCAGCCGCCTCACGCCCATCGAGTGCGATGTATCCGATCCCGCTGCCGTCGAGAAAATGGCCGCCGCCGTGCTGGAGAAATTCAACACTGTTCACGCCCTCGTCAACTCCGCCGGCACCAACACCCCCGACCGCAGCTTCGCCAACCTCTCGCTCAAAACCTGGCGGCAGGTGATCGAAATCAACCAGACCGGCACTTACCTCTGCATCCAGGCCTTCCTCCCCGCCATGCGCAAACAGCAATCTGGCACCATCATCAACATCGTCTCCGACTCCGCGATTCAACCAAGCATGAAAGCCGGCGCAGCCTACGTCGCCTCCAAGTTCGCCATCCGCGGCCTCACCATGTCGCTCAACGCCGAAGAACGATCCAACGGCATCCGCGCTTGCGCAATTTACCCAGGCGATATAGACACACCTCTGCTGGAGCGCCGGCCCACGCCGCCAACCGCCGATGCGCGCAAGAAGATGCTCACACCGGATGACGTCGCGGAATGCGCCTTGCTTGCCATCACCCTGCCCGATCGAGCAGTGATTGAAGAACTGCTCATTCGGCCACGATGATCCGCAAGGCGTTCCCCTTCATCCTGATCCTGATCGCAGCAGCGGCCGGCGGATGCCGATCCAACGCGCCGCTGGAAGGCCAGAACCTGGTGGTGCTCGTCCCCGGCTGCGCTGGCGATGGGTTTTGGTACAACGCGCTGCGGGAAAGTGTTTCTGAAAATCAACCCGCCCGCACAGTCCGAACTTTCCAGTGGGGCTTGCCCCTGCCGCTCTACATGATGAACCTCCAGAACCCGAACATCCACGCCAAGGCCGAGAAGTCCTTCGCCAAGGCGCTCAAGAGCTGGCGCAGCCGCTATCCATCGGGCCGGCTCACGCTGCTGGGGCACAGTGCTGGATGCGGTGTGATCCTTGGGACACTGGTGCGACTGGAGAAGCCAGTGGATGTGGAGAATGTGGTGCTGTTAGCTCCGTCGGTCTCGCCCAACTATGACATCAGCCCCGCCCTCCGCCATATAAGAGGCATCCTGCACGTCTTCCACAGCGACGCCGACACGCTCTGGCTGGGCTGGCGGACCTCGACTTTTGGCACTTACGACTCGGTCCACAGCGCTGCGGCCGGGAAGATCGGCTTCAATGTCGATCACCTCGACTCAAGCTTGCGAACCAAGATCATGCAGCATGGCTACGAGCCGGACTACAACACTCTGGGCAACGGTGGCGGCCACTGGGGGAGCCTTGTCCGTCGATTTGATGACAAAGCCGTCGCGCCGCTCCTGACTCCGTGAATGTTTGGCGCTGCCCGATCTCGAAGGCTCATCTATACTAGCCCCCCATGGCCTGGCGAAAATGCGCGGGGATCGCGCTCATCCTGCTGCTCTCATCGGGCGCTTTGGCGCACGAGACGGACCAGTTCATCCTCCCGCCGTATCGGCAGTTCGCCGACCTGAGCGATGTGTTCACGCACTGGGCCTATGACCTGCTCGAGCGGGCGGTGGAGAAGACCAACAGCGAGATCCATCAGCCGCTGGCCGAGGGAAATGAGAAGCGGCTGGAGCAGCTCTACTCGCAGGACCACATGGTGCTGGCGGTGAACGGGCAGTTCCCCTGGGCGGGGGAGGTGATCGAGGGGCTGGATCACATGCTCCAGTCGGATCAGGCGCGGGCGCGGTATCCGGGGCTGGTGGTGTCGCACAAATCGCTGGGCAACAACATCTACAGCGGCGTGGGGCTGCCCTTCGATCCGCGGCAGCTCATCCGGCTCTTCTACAGCTCGGACTTCAAGGCCTATGGCATCCATATGGGCACCGACAAGATCGGGCACTTCACGGACATGGGCCTGAATTACTATCGCGCCTGGCGCGAGGCCAAGCGCGAGGGAAAGAGCGAGGAGGAATCGCGGCGGAATGCGGTACACCTGGGGACGGGGGATTTTGTCTTCTCGGAAAAGGGGCTGCTGGGGATGGTGACCGCGGGCTCGTATTCAAATGCCGATCTGGTGGCCAACTACGTGGGTATGCTGTTCTACCGCAACCTGACCGAGCCGATGCGGATCAGGGGGGAGATGCGGCCGCCGATGCTGGTGCGCGAGGGGCAATACTGGCGGCTGAATGATCACGTGCAGCGCGACTCGGATTTCTTCTCGGTCTTCTTTGACGAGCACCTCGATGAGTCGTTGAATCCGAGCGTCTATGACGGGACGCTGCGCGGGGGGGTGCGGATGAACGTGCAGGCGTACGCGGGAAACATACTCCAGCGGCATTGCGACATTCACGGCAATCGCCGCGGCAAGGAATATTTCGACAACTGGATGGATGGGCTCTCGACCTATTACGGCGAGGATTACGGCCACGCCGGCGATCTGGAGCACGTGGTGGCGATCAGCAACACCTGCTTTGGGCCGCTCAATGAGGAGCAGGATGTGGCCGCGCGCGGGCCGACGGGGCACACGGCGATGCACCGCGCGGCCGCGGCGGGGGATGTGGCGGCGATTCGGCGATTGCTGGGGCGCGGGGCGGATGTGAATATCCGGGTGCGGTCCAATGAGCATTATTCATCGGAGTGGGGGAATACGCCGCTGCATCTGGCCGCGCGGGATGGGCGGGAGGAGGCGGTGGCCGCGCTGATTGACGCCGGGGCGGATGTGAATGCGGTCAATGATCGAGGCGTAACCGTGCTGCATCGGGCGCTGACTTATCCCAATATCGCGGCGACGCTGATCTCCAAGGGCGCGAAGGTGGATGCGGCGGATATTCGGCGGCAGACAGCGCTGCACTATTGCGCGCGGGATTTGAGTGCCAAGATCGTCGATCGGCTGCTCGAAAAAGGGGCCAATGCGGATGCGCTGGATCATCAGGGCCGATCGCCCGTGCATTTGGCGGCAGCCGCGGGGAATCTGGAAATGCTGAAGAAGCTTCTGTCGCACAAGGCGAAAATCGATGCGCCGGATGAGTTTGGGATCACGCCGCTGCATTTGGCGGCGGGGCAGGAGAATACGGCCGTGGTGCAGATTCTTCTGGGGAGCAAGGCCTCCATCTCCGCCCGCGATGAGTTTGCGCGCACGCCGCTGCACGATGCGGCCAATAGTGGATCTCTGGAATCGGTGGCGCTGCTGTTGAAGGCCGGCGCTGATCCGTCAGCGCGGGATGCCTATGGCACGACGCCGTTGCATCTGGCCTGCCGGAGGAGCAGGACTGGCGTGACCAAGGTCCTGCTGGAGAAGGGTGTGGATGTGAATGTGCAGAACGCGGCGGGCGCAACGCCCTTGCATGAGGCGGCGATGGTGGGGGATTGGCCGCTGGTGCGGCTGCTGCTTTCGCGCGGGGCGGATGCGAGGATCATGAATCGCAAAAAGCAAACCGCGCTTGACGTGGCCACCGACCATCGCCGGCTGGAAGTGATGGGCGTGCTCCAGAACGAGATTCCGCCGGCGAAAACTCCATGAGACGATCAGCCGCCATCGCCATTTTGATCCTGTTTGCCGCAACCGGCTGCCAGCAGGTTTCGCTGCGCACCTGGAGAAGCAGCGTCGAGCAGTACGTGTGGGACCAGGCCAATGGCGACCCGTCGGTCTTGCGCGATCTGCCTTCGCCCAGCCCGTGGAAGGGTTTTTCGGTCATCAGCGAGAATGATCCGGCCAGCGCCACTGACATTAACGGCGTGCTGCTGGGCCATCGGCAGATTGGCCCGAAGACCTGCTTCATCTTCCTGGTTGGCCTGGTGCAGATGCAGCAGGTGCAGGACATTCGCCTGGCGGTGCTCCTGCCGTCGCCGGAGCGTTTCGAGTGGCGGTTTAGTCGCAAAAATAATCAGAATCTGCGCGCCTATCGCGACTTCAAAGAGGCCGAGTGGCGCAAGCTGTTTCCCGACCGCGCGGCCGGGCCGTGGTCGTATACCGGGTTTCCATCGGAAGCGGACAGTTTTAAAGTTTCCATCGTCGGCGGCCACATAACGGCGACGCACGAGCAGTCCGGGGCGAGTTGGATGCTCGAGATGCCGTCGGAAACTGCGACTACCCAGCCGCACGTGGCCGATGCGGAGTAATCACCTGATCGACAGCGGCATGGGTATGCCTATTGCTTCTTTGGGATGGTTAAAGGAGTGCGACATGGCCAAATCACAGGGAATGCATCACAAAGGTGATCGAAAGCGGCGCGGGCGGACAAACATTGCAATCCCCCCCGGGCTGGTGAATCCGGCGGCCCCTCACCTGCCCATCGAGGAACGCAATGACGCCAGCCGGCCCATCTCTGCGGGTGCGGGCAAGCATCGCGGCGATCGGCGGGATATGAGCAAGACTTATTCGGGCACCTCACGACACGCGTCACGGGGGTCAAATCCGCGTCCTGATGTGAAGACACGCAAAAGGTAGGTCCGGCTGTGCCGGACGAGCCTGGCGAAAGCCGGACCCACGCCATGGAAGGCGACTAACAGGTCGTCTCTCATGGCACTCCCGCTCCCAAAGTCTTATCCGCCGATGGATGCGCTGCTTGTGGCCGAGATCCCGGCCGGGGCGGGATGGCAATATGAGCCCAAGTGGGATGGATTTCGCGCGCTGGTGTTTCGGGATGGAGGGAAGATCGAGCTTCAATCGAAGAAAGGGCAGCCACTGGCCCGATATTTTCCGGAAATCGTCGAGGCGGTGGGGGGGTTGGGGGCGAAAAAGTTTGTGCTGGATGGGGAGCTGGTGATTCCCGAGGAGAAATCGCTCTCGTTCGATGCGCTGCTTCAGCGGATTCATCCGTCGCAAAACCGGATCAAGAAATTATCGAAGGAGACGCCGGCGGTGCTGATTGTTTTTGATCTTCTGGTCGGACCGGATGGAAAACGTCTGGCCGATCAGCCGCTGAAAGTTCGCCGGGAGGCCCTGGAGGATTTTGCGAAGAAATATCTGAAGCGCAACGACCGCATTGTCCTCTCCCCCGCGACGAGTGACATCCGCATCGCCCGCCGCTGGTTTTCCGGAGTGGGTGGCGCGCTCGATGGCGTGATTGCCAAGCGCCTGGACGCGCCCTATCAGTCCGGCAATCGCACGGGCATGGTCAAGGTGAAGAAATTGCGGACGGCGGATTGTGTGGTAGGGGGGTTTCGGTATGCGACGAATTCGAAAACGGCCGTGGGCTCACTATTGCTGGGCCTCTACAAAGGCGGCCTGCTCCATCACGTCGGATTCTGTTCATCGTTCAAAACCGATGAGCGGAAGAAGCTCGTCAAAATGCTCAAGCCGCTGATCGGGACGCCGGGATTCACCGGGAATGCTCCTGGTGGGCCCAGCCGCTGGTCAACGGAGCGGAGCACCGAATGGCAGCCGCTGAAGACGAAATTGGTGGTGGAAATCCAATATGACCATTTCACCGGCGGGCGATTTCGCCATGGGACCAGATTCCTGCGCTGGCGGCCCGATAAATCGCCCAAAAAGTGTACGATGACGCAGGTGGAGCAGGAATCGGCCGTTTCGCCGCTGAAATTGATGTCGGCGTGACGGAAATCGCCCGGCCGCCCGTTCGGTCAGTTTTGCTTTCCTTCAAAGCGGCCGTTGGTGTAGGATTCGGGCCACAATGAGAATTTCACTCCTTCTGGCGGCCGCTGTGTTGTGCTCGATGATGCTGGGCTGTGGCAGCCTCAATAAGAACCAGACTCCGCAGCAAAAAGCCGCGCGCATTAACCCGCACGACCCGATGATGACCACCCGATACCTGACCAACCGCACCCTGCCTTGATCAACCCGGCCGACTTGCAATCCCTCGTCCGCCGCCTACACTGTTCTGCCCTAAAGCCCCGGCCGTAGAGATGGGGCTTGGACCAGAAGAGGTGATCGAATGCCACGCGTCTGTTTTTTTACGGGAAAGAAAACCAGCTTTGGGCACCAGAAGACCCATCGCGGCAAGGCCAAGTATCTGGGCGGCGTCGGCACCAAGATCACCGGCATCTCCTCGCGCAAGTTCAAGCCGAACATTCAGAAGGTCCGCGCTGTGGTGAACGGGAGGATCGTGCGGATCAAAGTGAGCGTCAAGGCGATCCGCATGGGGCTGGTCGTCAAGCCGGTTCGGCGTCGGTATAAGAAGGAAACGGCAGCCGCCGCCGCCTAAATTGGCCGCCGGGGGCCTGGGGCATTTCCGTGGCCGTTCAAATTTCACTCGATCAGGTCCGGCACGTCGCCAAGCTGGCGCGGCTGGCGTTACGGGAAGATCAACTGGTCAAGTACGCGCCGCAGTTGGGGGCGATTCTTCAATACATCGAGCAGATCAACAAAATCGACAAGAGCGGCGTCGAGCCGATGGCCCACGCGCTGCCGCTGCACAATGTGTTTCGCGAGGATGTGGTGGAGGCGAGTTTGCCGCTGGAGGAAGTGCTGAAGAACGCGCCAGGAACGGATGGGCCGTTTTTCAAGGTGCCCAAGATTATTGGCGGGGATGAAGATTCGGCGGGGTGACATCCGTGAGGGCACTTGGCAGTCAGGTAAGGGATGAGCATTGAAGCCAGAGCAATCATCCGCTGGATACCAGAATCTCGTGGCGGGCGAAAACACGTACCCAATTCATCAGTCGGCTACAGCACGCTCGCGCTTTTCGAATCAGATCCGCGGCAAACGCTGGGCGCGTGGAGTGTGCGCATTGTCGAGGCCGTGAAATTGAGAGGTAGCGACGTAGTTGACGCGAAAATAAACTTTCTGTTCTCCGACGCTCCGGCTCAACTACTGCAGGAAGGCGAGAGGTTCCGGCTAATGGAAGGCCATAAAGTGGCTGCCAAAGGTGTGTTGATTGGATCGTCGATAGCACTTCCATTCGACATAACGGATTTTGACGTGGCGCTGCTCGGCTGAGACTATTGTTCTTCGATGCTCACCCACGACACATTGCTCGCCGCCCGTGAGGCGATTCGATCGAAACAAATCAAGTCGCAGGAACTGGTGCGCGCGGCGCTGGAGCGGATCGAGAAGCTGGATGGGCAGATCAAATCGTGCAACAGCGTTTATGCGGACCGGGCGATCGAGCGCGCCAGGCAGGTGGATGCGGGGCGAATCGACGGCGAACTGGCCGGAGTGCCGATTATCGTCAAGGACAACCTGTGTACCCGCTTTGGCACCACGACCTGTTCATCGAAGATGCTGGCCAATTTCCGTTCGCCTTATGACGCGACGGTCATTCGCAAACTGGAGGAGGCGGGAGCGATCCTTATCGCCAAATCCAACCTCGACGAGTTTGCCATGGGCAGCTCGACGGAGAACAGCGCCTTTGGGCCCAGCCGCAATCCGTGGGATATTTCGCGCGTGCCCGGCGGGTCCAGCGGCGGATCGGCGGCGGCGCTGGCGGCCGGCATGTGCGTGGCGGCCATCGGCTCGGATACCGGCGGCTCGGTGCGGCAGCCGGCAGCGTTGTGCGGGCTGGTCGGGCTCAAGCCGACGTATGGGCGGGTCAGCCGATATGGGCTGGTGGCGTATGCGTCGTCGCTGGATCAGATTGGGCCGATGACGTGGACGGTGGCGGATACGGCGCTGTTGCTGAAGGTGATCGCGGGACACGATCCGAAGGATTCGACGAGCGTGCCGGATGCGGTGCCGGATTATTTGACCGACCTCGCCAGGCCGCTGAGCAATGTCCGCATCGGGATTGCTCGTGAGCATCAGTCGGGCGCTGGTGTTGATCCGCAAGTAAAATCGGCCGTCGATGCTGCGATAAAGAAATACGAATCGCTGGGGGCGCGTATCGTCGAGGTATCACTTCCGCACACGGAATATGGGATCGCCGCCTATTACGTGATCGCGCCGTGCGAGGCCTCGAGCAACCTGGCGCGATACGACGGCGTGCATTTTGGCCATCGCACCAAGGACGACGTAAAAGACATCATCGAGCTCTTCAGCAAATCCCGCGCGGAGGGCTTTGGCGAGGAAGTGCAGCGGCGGATCATGCTGGGGACGTATGCACTTTCGAGCGGGTATTACGATGCGTATTACGTCAGCGCGCTGAAGATGCGGGCGCTGATCAAGCGCGATTTTGATCAGGCGTTTGAGAAGTGCGACGTGATCGCCTCGCCGACATCTCCCACGGCGGCCTTCACCATCGGCGAAAAGACGGCGGACCCGCTTCAGATGTACATGAGCGATGTGTTCACCGTGACGTGCAACATCGCGTCGATTCCGGGGATCAGCATTCCGTGCGGATTTACCAGCGGTCCCAAGCCCCTTCCCATCGGTCTGCAACTGCTGGGGCCGACGTTCAGCGAGCCACGCTTACTTCAAATCGCCCACCTGTACGAATCGGCGACCGATTGGCATAAGCGGCGGCCGAAGCTTTAGACATTGAATATGGGAACGAATCGCAAATGGTATGCCGCGTTGATAGCGATTGGGGTTACCGGGATTCTCTTCACCCTGCTCGCGTTTAAGATGCGAGGGCGAAGCAACCCAGCCATTCCATCTACGCTGCCGATCGAAAAAACCGAGACGGTCATCATCAGCAAGCGACCGCTTTCCCTTGCTGAAGCAAAAGGCCTGAAGTTTCCATTTCCCGCGACGGCGACCAATATCCAGTTCGCCGAGTATCAGGAATTCATCGCCTATGAATTCGTCGTGCGTTTCGAGGCGTCTCCAGCCGATTGTCTGGCGACGGTGCCTAAAGCCGTTGAGGCTTTTCATTCATCTCTGATGACTCCTGACGCTTTGGCGGAACTCTCACAGATCCACCCACTCACGACAGAAAGAGACCACATCAAACAAGTTGGGGACTTCCCGGTTCCCTGGTTCGATCCGGAAAACATCAAAAGCGGAGTCGAGGCGGGCAAGCGTGACAGCCATACGCCAAAAATTTGGATCAATACCGCCCGCGGTGTGTTTTATTTTCAATACACTGATTGACGCATTCTTTTTTCTGATCTGCGCAAATCCGAGTTCATCTGCGTCATCTGCGGCCGCTCCTGGAGTTAAGCCACCTGCCCCCCCGCAAACGGAATTGTTCCTCTCTCATTCTCCGCCGGCTCCACCGCGACCCTTGGAATCCTCTGCCCAATCCGGCACAAAATCTCATACGCCACCGTCCCGCCCCATTCGGCCAGGGCGTACGCGTTGACGCGCGAAAGGGGATCGCTGTCGAGCACGATCACTTCATCGCCCACTCGCGCGGCCGGGACGTCGCCCAGGTCAATCATCGTGTAATCCATGCTGACCCGGCCGACCACCGGGACCATTTTCCCGTGCGCGATCATCTTGCCGCGATTGGAGAATGCCCGCAGATATCCATCGCCATATCCCACCGGCACCAGCCCAACACGCGTATCGCGCGGGCTGGTCCAGGTCTGGCCGTAGCCAATTCCCACGCCTTTGGCGACATCGCGAATCAGCAGCAGCGGTGCGATCCACTTCATCACCGGCCGCAGCGGCCGATCCATCGACGGCGCGCCGCGCGGATCGATTCCATAAACACTGATCCCCGGCCGAACCATGTCCAGGTGCGATTGCGGCGAGAAAAAGACGGCCGCGGAATTGGCGGCGTGGCGGATTAATTTTGGGTTGCGGGCGACATGTGGATCGGTCGCGGTGCGAAACCGTCGAAGCTGATCCGCCGTCAGCAGGTTTCCCGGCTCCTCAGCGCTGGCAAAATGCGTACACAACCCGGCCAATCGCAGCGAGGGGAATGCTTCGATCGCCCTCACCAACTCATCCAACCCCGCCACCGCCATCCCCTCGCGGCCGAAGCCGGTGTCGAGCATGATCTGCACCGCCAGCCGCTTCTGGCAGGCCAGGGCGATGCGGGCCAGATCACTGGCCGCCTCGACACTGCCTACCGTCAATATCCAGCCTTCGCGCGCTGCCATTTCCAATCGCTGCCGCTCGCGGCCGATGTAGACGTTCTCCACCGGCCGCAGCACGTGAATCGGCGCCGCGACCGGCCCCAGCCCCCACGCCTCATCGAGCGTGGCAACCGCCAGCGCATCGGCCGCCGGACCTTCGTGCCCCTCGAAGCTGAAATTGGTCAGCGTGTCGGCCAGAATCCGCGCCCCGTGCCCATAAGCATCGGCCTTGATCATGGCGCAGACCTTCACCCCCGGCGCAAGCGCGCCGCGGATGATCTTCAGGTTGTGCAGAATGGCGTCGCGCGAGATCAGTGCGCGGGGCAGCCCAACCGTGCTGGTCGCATCCATGCGAGTCCCGTTTCCGCCCGGATCCATCCGGGCCGCCTCCAGTATACCGGGGCAAGAACCGATAGAAAGCCCCCGTTGCTGGACGGTTTGCACCTGCCCCCCAGCTTTGATTCCAGTGTAAAATTCAGCGCAAGGAGCCGACTATGACCCATCAAGCGCAATTCAATGATCAGGAATGGCAACTGGTGCTCGAGTTGCTGCAAACCGAGCGCGGCGAGCTGCACCCGGAAGTCCGCCGCAGCACCATGAACCTGGAGGCCCACGACCAACTCCACGAGCGGCTGAAAATGGTGGAGAACCTCATCGAGCGGCTTGCCCGGGCGCCAGTGCAGTAGTTTTCATTGCCCGCCCGGCCGCAGTCCCGATCAGAATGGCTCAGGCTCCGATTCTGTCCAAACTTCCTCCCCCGGCGGCATCCCACTCGTGCCACTGGCGGCTTGCCCGCCAGTGTTGGCCCCGCCCCCGCCAGCGCCTCCCCCGCATAACTCGGCCTCAACCACCCCCCACCCGCCAACTGATAACTCATGCCATTCAAATACCCATTCTCCTCCGCATCCGCGTTGTAATAAATATCAAATCCCCCGCTATCGATCGCTGCCAACTGCCCCACCCCCACCCCCAACACCCGCCGAT
>DASYUA010000171.1:0-15460 GCA_036001665.1 Tepidisphaeraceae bacterium | reverse complement strand
CCAACATAATGGCCGGCCAGGGAAAGATCGCCGAAGCCATGGACGAGTTCCAGACCGTTCTCCGCATCGATCCCGATCATTATCGCGCCCACAACAACCTGGGCATGATCTACGCCAGCCAGGGCAAGCTCGATCTTGCATCCCGGCACTTTTACAACGCCATCCGCGTCAATCCCAACGACATCAACGCCAACATCAATCTCGCCCGTCTTTTCCTGCATCAGCGAACCCTCGGCCAGGCCCGCCTCCAGCTCGAAACCATCCTCAGCCTCGATCCTGACAACGCCTTTGCAAAGGAAACCCTCAAGCAGGTGCAGGCGGCATTGGAAAAGGGCCGGTAGCGAAAATTTAATTCCGACCCGCCGGCGTTGCCGCATGTCCCGATTTGAGCGACTGCAAATACGCTACCAGATCCGCAAATTCTTCCAGCGACAACGCCGACTGAAGCCCTTCCGGCATCAGTGAAACAGAGCTGGCCCGCCGGTTGGAAATTTCCGACTTGGGAATGGTGTGCAATGACCCGGCCGAATCCAGCAGCATCACCGCCGCATCCGTCTCCCCCTTGAACAGCCCATCAAACCACTCCCCCCGTTTCGTTTTCACCGTGAAAACCTGATACCCCTCGCGAATCGCCTTCCCGGGATAAAGGATGCTCTCGATCAGCAGCTCCGATGAGAACTGCGACCCGATCACCGAAAGATCAGGCCCAATGCTGCCCCCCTTCCCCGCAACGCTATGGCACCGGATGCATCCCAATCCATCCGCGTCTTCAAACAGCTTTTGCCCGCGCTTCGCGTCTCCCGGCGCTTTCCGTGCAAACGCCTCATACTCCCCCGGCTCCAACACCTTCACCTGAATCGCAAAAATCGGCCCCTTCCGCGCCCGCTCGTTCTTCGCCAGCGCCTTTTGCAGCTCCCCCACCACCCGCTGCGGCAGTTTCTCAGCCTGCACCTCGAGCTGCGGCAAAACTTCCTCCGCAACCTTCGCAATCGAACCTCGAACCTGCTCCCGCAGCCCCGCATCTTTGCTCTCCAGCGCCCGCAGATAAATCTTCAACGCCCGCGCGTCTGGAATCCTCGCCAGCCCCGCGATGGCCACCGCCCCAATTTCCGGGTCATTCGCCGCCGCCAGCAGGTGCGGCACCGCCAGCTGCGAGCGCCGCTCCCCCAGCACCCGCGCTGCCAATCGCCGAACCTCCGGCCGAACATCCTCGAGCGAAGCCGCGATGGCCTTGGTCGCCCCATCGCCGGAGATCTTCGCCAGCGCATTGAGGATGGCGATCGCTCGCGGGCCATTCTTATCGTTCAATCTATCCGACAGCGGCCGCACAAATTCCTCATCCCCGATTTCACCCGCCGCTGTCACCGCGGCCTCGAACATCTCTGCTTCCGCCCGCTCGTCCCCAAGCACGCCAGCAACCATCCCCGCAGCCTCAAGGTCCTTCATGGCTCCAAACGCCCGAAATAGACTCCGCTTCACGCGCGGATCCGCCTCGATGGCAAACATCTTGCGCAGTTGCTCGCCGCTGCCCGTATCCCGCACCAATGCCAGCCCATCGACGGTGGCCTTGCGAACCACCGGTTCGCGGTCATCCAGCCCCGCCCGCAACGCCGCCATCGCCATCGCCGTCCCCTCCCAGCCCGTCGTCTTCTGAGGCGCTGGCGCAAGCGCGGGGTGATACGCCCACCACTCCCCTTTCCACTGCGGGTATCGATAGCACACCTCCGCCATTAGCCCGATTGCCAATGTCCGGGCCCCCGCCGGCGCACGCGCATTTGTCGCGAATTCAGCCAGCTCCTTCAACAGCGCCAGGTCGTAAGTCTCACGCAGCGCGAAGACAATCCCCTGCCGCTGCCGCTCTTTGGGCGTCGCCAGATCCTCCACAATCTGCCGCCATGCTTTTGCGTCCCTGCAGCCCATCCGATTCATGGCGGTCCAGGCGGCATATCTCACATTCGGGTCATCATCTTTGAGCATCGCCCCCAGCACGTCGATTGTTCTCACATCACCAATTCGCCCGATCGCGCTCGCCACCGCAACCCGCACCGACGGCTCCGGGTCCAGCCATGCCTGCATTACGGATAGTTTCCCCTCCGCCCCGCGCATTCCCATTTGTCGTATTGCCTGCCTGCGCACGGCCACATCCTTCGCCCGCGTCGCCGCCTCGATCGCCTGCCACGCCGGCTTGCCTCCATCCATCGCATTTAGCGCCCAGATTGCGTGCGACCGCGCCTGCGGCGACGATTCCTCGCTTCGCAGCAGTTCAATCAGTGGCCTGATCGCATCGCGATTTTCCACCACCCGCCGCTGCGCAACCATCCGCACCTCGCGCGAGGGATGCGAGAGCGCCTCAACCAGCTCCGCGGCAGTGGCCCCTGCTTTCTTCCCCACTGCCGCCGCCACATACCACCCCGGCTTCGCTATTTCTGAAGTCTTTCCCGTAAAACTCAACTTCAGCAGCCGCCCCACCGTCACCTGCTCCTTCGTATCCGCGTGCTGCCAGTCGCAGATATAGATGCTCTTCCCATCCGGCGCCAGGCAAATTCCCACCGGCCGAAATTCCCCCGGCACATCGCTGAACAAATCCGTCCTCGACACCACTCGATACGTTGCCCCCTCCCTCTTCACCACCACCCGCAGAATCTGCCGCTTCCCGAAATCCGCCAGAAACATATTCCCCCGATACTCCTCCGGCAGCGCATCTTCGGTGTAACAAATCGTCCCCGTCGCCGCCCCGCCGCCAAAATCCTCCATCATCCACAGCGTGTACGCCCGCCGCGGCACAAAATCATGCGGATATCCATAGAACCCCCCCTCCACCATGTGCGTAAACCGTCCCATCCAGTCATGCTCGTCCGTGTTGTCGTAGGTAAATAGCTCATCCTCCTCATTGATCGCCACATCCAGAATATTCCTCACCCCCGTGCAATAAATCTCCAACCCGCTCCCATCCGGCCGCATCCGCACGATCCCCCCGCCGCGCATATCAATCCGCTTCCCATCGCGCCCCACGCAATTGAACAACCCCTTGTCCCCCACCGCGATGTAAAAATATCCATCCATCGCCAGCTTGAAATTCGCCGGCACGTGATCGTTCCACTCCAGCGCCCACGGCTTGGGATTTGTCTGTTCAATCAAATCCACCCGATCCCGCCCCACCCCATCATCATCCACAAACACGCTGAACTTCGGATTGTGCATCACATACAGCTTCCCATCGACGTACTGCATCCCAAAAACCGCAAACAGCTTCTCCGCAAACACCGTCCGCCGCCCATCCGCGCGAACGCAGATAATCCTCCCCTCCGGCGCGCTCGCCTTCGGCAGGCTGATATCCATCGGATCCTCGGCCACAAACACCCGCCCATCCGGCCCGCAGCAAACCACCGACGGATGCTTCACCTCCGGCGCTTCTAAAATCGTCTCCAGCTTCCATCTCGCCGGCGGAGTGGGCAGACCCTTGGCCGATGCTAATGTCGGAAAAAACAGAACCAAGCCGGCGATGACCCGAAGAAATGACAACAGCCGTTGACCGGAATCGAACCGGTAACCTGCGGTTTACAAAACCGCTGCTCTGCCAATTGAGCTACAACGGCGCAGCTTCAAAAAGGATATGCCATTGTAGCTCAAAATCAAAGCTCTTCTCTGCGTCTCTGCGTCTCTGCGGTTAATCTGCATTATGCCGCAGCCGCAACCACCCTCGACCGCCGCCACAGCTTCCATCCCCCCCACAGCAGCAGCGCCCACGGCCCCACAATCAGCAATCCAATCACAATGAATTGCAGACTCCACAGCAACCCCCGCACGCTCGTCGACAGCGCACTCTTCACCGCCGCCCCCAATCCCTCATCTCTCCCCACAATCAAATCCGCGTTCGCCAGTGTCACATCAAACTGCGCCCGCGCCACCTCACCCTCCGGCGCCTGGTGGTTCGTCGAGGACTCATTGATCCGATCCGTCCCCAGCGTCCGAATCTGTCCCCGCACATCCGCTGCCTTGCCCAACGGCACCTCGGCCACCACATGGCTGCGAATCTGCCCGTTGCTGTCCTTCGACTGCTCCGTATCGATCACCCTTCCCCCCGCCGCCGTGATCGACCCAATCAAACTGCTCGTCGCCCGATCCACGTCCGCCACCTCCACCAACATCTTCGTCCGCTCCCGGGGCGGCAACTGATCGATGTGCGTCAAATGCACCTGCATCCGAATCTTGCTCTCCACCGTATTGACATTGTCCGCCGCCCGAGTCACCGCTCGCGAAAACAGCGTCCCCGCCGACTCCAGCGCCTTCTGAAGCTTGTCCCGATCCTCCCGCCGCACCTCAAACTCCAGAATGCCATTCACATTGTTCTGTTCCTGCACGTTCAGCTCTGACCGGATCACCCGCCCCCCCACCTCCGCCACCGCCGACGCCAGCGCATGATACGCCGCCGCCACATCGCGCGATGCGACTTCCATCGTCTGCGTCTCCCGCGCCACCAGCCGGTCAAAGCTCATCAGCCGCACCTGGAGGCGAATCTTGCTGTCCACCGTCTGGTCCGTATCGGATGATCGACTCACCGTCCGCGACACCAGGTCTCCCGCCGCCCCCAGCGCCTGCCTCACATCCACTTCCTTCGCCCGAGTCACCTCAAAATCCAGAATCCCCCCCACATTGTTCTTGTCCTGCTCGTTGAGCTGCGACTGAAGTATCCGCGCATCCGCCTTCCTCAGCTCATTGAGCACGTTTCGGAACGAATCGGCCACCCGCGTCCGCGACGCCAGGATCAAACTCTCCGTCTCCCGCGGCGCAACCGTCGCCATCGAGAAAATCTGCAGACTGAATCCCCGCTTCGCCGCCGTCACATTGTTCGTGTCCGGATTCTCCGTCACCGTCAGCATCATCACCTCGCGCTCGCGGCGAATCTCCGCCAGCGTCGCATCCGCATCGGCCGCCGGCACCTCAAAGCTGATCGTCGCCGTCGTCTGCTCCGGCTTCTGCCGGTTCAAACTCGACGTCACTACCCGCCCATTCTTCGTCCGCACCGTCTCGATGATCGCCCGATACGCATCCTCCACGCTCGGCACCGCCACGTTCATGTTCGTCGTCTGCCGCGGGGCGATGTTCGCCAGGTTGTACATCGAGATCGAAAACTGCGTGTCCTTCTTCTCCACCCGCAGCCCCTGCGGCGCGGCCGCCGGCGTCCCATCGTTCGTCGTCTGCTTCCGCTCGATATCCAGCCGCGCCACCCGCCCCAACTGCCGCAGCCGGTCAATCAACGGCCCGGCCGCATCCGGTGCAACTTCGCAAGCGATCGTCGCCGCCAATTGCCCCGCATCAAACTTCTTCAGGTTCGATTCAATCACCCGCCCCTTCGCATCATCGATCGCCTTCAGCGCATCCGCCCGTGCCTTCTCCACATCCTCGCTCTCAATCCCCATGTTCACCTGCTCGGTCTGCGACGCAAAAGCGGCCTTGCGAATGTCCCGCTCCACCGAAGTGATCGACAGCGTCGAAAACGAAACCAGGTTGTTGTAATAGCGAATCTCCCCCTCCAGCTTCTCAATCTTGTTGCGATAGACCCCCAGCTCCTTCTCCGCCGCCAGCAGGTCCTTGATCTCACCCTTGCCGCTCTTGATGATGTTCAAAAGCCGCTCTTCCATCGCCCGACCGGCCTTCAGCTCGCTCTCCAGGTCATAATAAACCTTGGTCACATCCTGCGCCGAAATCTTCTGGCTCTTCAAATCCCCCAGCGCCCGCAATTTCAGCACCAGCGTATCCAGGTGCTCCGGCGGCACCCGCACCACCACCGTCCCGCGCACCTTCCCATTGGGCAGCTTCTCCGAATTCGTCGATGAGACAAATCCCTGCTCCTCCCCCACGATCTTGCTGATCTGAAGGTACGACGTATCAAAACTGTCAACCTCAAACTCCATCTCCCCATTGCGGATGATCTTCCGCTGCGCCATCGCCTGCTGCGCCGCCACCGGCTGCGCCACCGGCACCGCGGGCTGCGCCGTCGCCACGCCCGTCGAATCCGAACTAGCGGCCTGTGTCACCCCCGCCAGCTTTGAAGATTCCGCCGCCCGGTCCACCGGCATGCGAACTTTCGGCGCGCGCGGCTCATCCTTCGCCTTCTCGTCCACTTCACCAGACTCTCGAAACGACTCCACGTTTTTCTTCAAGGCTTTCGGTTCCGAATCAATCGCATCACCCAGCGTCTCGATGCCGGAAAGGTTCATCGGCTGGTAGTATCGGTTCACCACCGGTGTTTTGGCGCCAAATGCCACCTCACTTCCAAGCAACTTCTGCCGATTCTCGCCTCGCCCATTGGTCACGGCGTAAGCGTCAAGCGTCGTGGTCGATAAGCTGGGCAGCGCGGCGGGAGACGTGATGGGCGCAATATATAAAGTGCTGGCGGCAGTGCCGGTGGCAGTGGCTCCCGCACTCCCCGTCACTCCGTCCAATCCCAGACTCGTCGGCTGATTTGCTTCGCCAGCTTTGAGGTCTGCTTTGAGGTCTACGCCAAAGGCAAGCAACCCCGAATCGTCAGCTTTGGGCTCGCCGAATCGCACTGCCCCACCATTTCCAAATCCAGCTGCAAATCCGGCATATCCTCGGCCACCATCACCCCCACTACCACTCTGCGGCTTCCCCTCCCTGGCAACTTCCTTCTCCAACCGCAGCGCATCAATCTCCCCATTCACTACTCTCCCCCTTGCCACCGTGCCATCGCCGTTGGCATCGCGGCCCCAATGAGCAGTGTCCCACCTTCTCCCCTGCGCATCCTGCGGAGTGGCCCCCGATTTCCGATCAACGTCCTTACTTCTCTCCCCAAGCTCACGGAGCTTCGCCTCCGTCTCAACCCCCTGCGTCAGCCCCTTCTCGCCCGAGCTCTTGTCCCAGTCAGAATCATAGAACCAATCGGTCTGCGGCCGCGTCGCCGCCGGCCCCGACGACGTTTCATGCTGCGCCACCTTCGCCGCCCCCGGCAACTTGTTGTTCTCGATCAAATAATTCCCCACATACCCCACCGCCCCCACCAAAATCGCCGCCGCCACCCCACTGGCCACCTTCAAAATCGCCGGATGCGGCAGCGACCTCGGCCGATGACTCGTCCTCAGTTCCCTCACAATCCGATCCTCAAATCCCCCCTCCGGCCGCGCATTCGCGAACATCCCCACCAGCATCCCATCCGCCTCCTGCGCCCGCCCCAGCTCCGCCGCGCACGCAGCGCAAGAATCTCGATGCTCATCAAACGCGGTACGCTCGCTACCCTCCAGCCCACCCGCCAGATACGCCGCGATCCGCTCAATAAACTCGCCATGTCCAAATAAATTCGTGTCACTCATGTTGTCCTCTCTACATCCACGCATCCGCGCCAGCATTTTTTGTCAATCGTGAACGAAGCATCGACAATCCCCGACTCAACATCCCCCTCAACGACCCATTGCTCAAGCCAAGCTGCTGCCCAATCGTCTGGTAATCCGCCCCCCCGATATATCTCAGCATCAACGGCATCCGATACTCCTCCGGCAGCGATCTCAACACCGACAAAACCTTGTCGCGCTCCTCGCTCTTCTCCGCCGCATCCGCCGGCCCCGGCGCCGCCGCCGCGATCGTCCCAATCACGTCCGCATCCGCGCGCGGACCGCTCCTCTTCTTCCGCGATTCCCTTCGCGCTGCGTCAACAACCGCCGAATGTGCGATGGAAAACAGCCACGAGCGAAATCCCGCCGGCTCGCTCACCTGCCGGATCGATTTCCACGCAATCAGGAACGTCTCCTGCACCAGGTCCTCCGCCCGGTGTACATCCCCCACCTCCAGGAAAATCCGCGCGAAAACCAGCCGCGCAACCCGCCGCACCAGCTCCTCAAACGAGGCCCTGTCCCCATTCCTGCTCTTTAGAACCAGCGCCTCATCGGATTCACTCAAAGTCCGCTCCGTTCATCAAAGAGAACGCCATTTGGACCCATGGCGCGCGCAATTGTTCCCGGATTCCGCTTGTAGTGCGACTGTAGGGGCGGCTTCAGCCGCCGTTTCTACCACTCACCCCGGAGACCAACGCCACACCCGCGATGCGTCTAATAAAAGGTGGATTTTCTTCCCTCACGCCGGCGGCGGCCCCGACGACTTGCGAACAATCAACTCCGCATTCAACATCCGGCTTGCCAGCTCCAGATTCTCTCTGTGGAAATAATCACACAGCACCCCCACCGCCTCCTGCCCCAGCTCCACCAGCGGTTGCCGCAGCGTCGTCAGCGGCGGCGACATCTGCGAAGCGCTCGCCGGATCATCCACCCCCACAACCGTAAGATCCTCCGGAATCCGCAGCCCCAGCGTCGCGGCCGCGCTATACACATTCAGCGCAAAATAATATCCCGCCGCGAATATCGCCGTCGGCCGCCGCGCGCTCTTCAGCATCCCCACCAGCATCGCCTCCTCATCATTCTCCAGCCTCCAGCTCACGCTCTTGAGAATGTGCGGCTCGTTGATCTTCAGCCCACTCTTGCCGCACGCCTCCGCAAATCCCTGCCACCGATCCCGGCTGTTTCCAAAATCCCGCGCGCTCCCCACAAACCCCACCCGCTCATGCCCCAGCCCCGCGATGTATTCCACTCCCCGCCGCGCCAAACTCACATTATCCACGTCAATCGAGCACCCATTTTTAAACTGCGCCGTCGCCCCCACCACCAGCAGCGGCTGCTTGCGCGTCGCCCGCCTCGCAAACGCCTCCAGCTCACTGGGCAGCGGATTCACGTACATGTACCCATTGCACTCATTGCGCACATCCTCCCCCAGCCGCAGCAGCATCACATCCACCGACCGCTCCTGCGCTTCCTGCCGCGCCCCCTCCAGAATCTGCCCATGATAAAAATCCGCCAGCGATGCCTCTTTATTAAAAACCACCCCCAGCCGGCATTCGCTGATCACCCGATCCCGCGAATATCGGTCATGAACAAACGTCCCCTTCCCCTGCGTCCGCTGCAACACTCCGGCCATCACCAGTTCCTGAAGCGCCCGATGCGCTGTCACCAGCGAAACCGAAAGCCTTTCGCTCAGCTCCTTGGTGCTGGGCATCTGCTGCCCCGGCCGAAATAGCCCCGAATCAATCGCCTCGCGCACCGTCTGCTTCACCGTCTGATACAGCGGCATCCCTGGCTGCGCCACCACCGGCTTGAGTCCATTATTTGCCATGTGAATCGCCACTCCCGCCAACAAATCCGCGCTCACGCCGGTGTCTTTCCACTCGTCGAGGCAACGCCGCGCGTCCCTGCCGGCCGCGCGCTGCTCATCGCCGTCTGCACTCCCGGAACCACCGCCACCGTCTCACCCTTCCACCGCACAAATCCCTCGATCGCCTCATACTCCGCAAGCCCCAGCTTGTCGTATGTGATCGCCGTGTTTCGATTCCGATCCTCCGCACGCTGCCAGAATTCCCTCGGATCATTCGGCCCCGGAAACAGCGCCTTGTCCTTCTGCGATTCATGTTTGAAAATCGCCATCCGCTTGCGAAGCAGCTCATCCGGGCTCAGCGGCACCGCCATCTCAACCTCATCAACCCCCCACTCCTGCCATGCCCCGCGATACAGCCACACCTCGCACTGTTTCATCCAATCCCGGTCCCGCAGCCGCCCCAGCGCCCCAATGATCGCCGCCAGACAAACCCGGTGCGTCCCGTGTGGATCAGAAAGATCACCCGCCGCATAAATCTGGTGCGGTTTCACCCGCTCCAGCAGATCGACGGTGATTTTTATATCCTCATCGCTCAGCGGCTTCTTCCGCACACGCCCCGTCTCATAGAACGGCATATCCAGAAAATGCGTGTTCGCCGGCTTCACTCCCGAATATCTCGCCGCCGCCCGCGCCTCCGTCCTGCGAATCAATCCCTTGATCTGCTGCAACTCCGGCGCATCCACCTGCCCCGGCTTCTTCCCGCGAATGAAATCCTCCACGTGCTGCTCGATCCGCTCCGCCTGCTGCTGCCCCAGCCCAAACGCGCGACAGTATTCCGCCACAAAATCGGCGTGCCGCACCGCCGCCTCATCAAACACCGCAATATTCCCCGATGTCTGATACGCGACATGCACCTCATGTTCCTGCTCGCAAAGCCGAATCAGCGTCCCCCCCATCGAAATCACATCATCATCCGGATGCGGGCTGAACACGACCACGCGCTTCGGATACACCTCCGGCTTCCCATCCTCATCCACCTGCCCCCGTTTTCCCCCCGGCCATCCCGTAATCGTCTCCTGAAGTTTCTTGAACACTTCAATATTGATCTCATACGCCCCCCGCGGCCGCGCGCTCAACAGCTCCTGCAATCCATGCTCGTTGTAATCCTCATCCGTCAGCTTCAAAACCGGCTTCCCCACCGTCCCCGCCAGCCAGATCGCCGCCCGTCGCGTCAGCCGCTCATCCCATTTCAGCCCAAAATCTTCCACCGATCCCAGCAGCCACGGAGTCTTGAATCTCGTCAATTCCGCCGCCGACGAAGTATCCAGCACGATCCGCGCATTGGGATGCTGCTGAAGATAAGACGCCGCCACCGACGATGAAACCTCCCCCTCCACCGACCTCTTGATGATCCCCGCCTTGTGCTCCCCAAACGCCAGCAGCACGATCCGCCGTGCCGACAAAATCGTCTCCACCCCCATCGTGATCGCCTTCCGCGGCACGTTCCATTCGCCAAAAAAATCGCTCGCCGCATCCATGCGTGTGACCTTATCGAGCGTAATCAACCGCGTTCTGCTGTCCCTTGGCGACCCCGGCTCATTAAATCCCACGTGCCCCGTCCGCCCCACGCCCAGGATCTGAAAATCCAACCCCCCAGCCTCCCGAATCGCCTGCTCATACCACTGACAAAACCCCGCCACCTTCTCCCGCGCTATCGTCCCATCCGGAATATGAATATTTCGCGGCTCGATGTCGATGTGCTCGAACAGATGCTCCCGCATGAACCGGTTATAGCTTTGCAGTTCATCCACCCCCATCGGCCAGTATTCATCCAGATTGAACGTAATGACGTTCTTGAACGACAACCCCTCCTCGCGATGCAGCCGGATCAACTCATCATAAACACTCGTCGGCGTTGACCCCGTCGCCAGCCCCAGCACCGCCATCTCCCCGGCCTCCGCCTTCTCCCGAATCAGCTCCGCCAACTCCTGCGCCACCGCCTGGCTGGCCAACTGGCTCGACGCATAAACCGTCACCGGGATCCGCTCCACAGCCGACGCCAGCGCATTGACCGAGAGGTCTGGCTTGGGTTGAACTGCCATTTCGCTTCCTTTTCCTGTGCCTCGGCCGTCCCGGGACTGCTTTTTGGGGAGGTAAACCCCGCGCTGCACGACAGTTTACCAAGATCGCCCGGATATTACGATATTTACCCGCCGGGCGGCAATATGACGTATAATGCCCAAATGTCCACAAAAATCACTCTCTCGAGCATGGCTCTCCTCCTGATCACAGCGGGATTTGCACTCGCTCGAACCACCGCCTACGACGCCGAAGCCGAATTCCAGGCCCAGGCTCTCGCCACGGCCCCCGTCACTCGCGCCCAGCAGGCCACCGTGCGCGAAGTCGTCGGCAATGTCCGAGCCCGCAAATCCGAAAACGATCCCTGGCAAGCCGTCAAAGTCGGCGAGCTTTTCGACGAAGGCGCTGAATTCCGCACCGGCATCCGCAGTCGCGTCGTCTTCCAGATCCCTCCCGATCAAACCATCATTCTCGACCGCCTCGGCGTCGTTAAGCTCCTCATCGCCAAGCGCGCAGGCAACGAAGTCCAAACCAGCCTCGGCATGCCCTACGGCCGCACCGAATATCAAGTGGAACAAGCCGGCCTCCAGCACAACGCCAACATCACCAGCCCCGGCGCAACCCTTGCCGTCCGCGGCACCAAGGACATGCTCCTCTTCGACCAGGGCCCCTTCGCCCCCATCGCCTTCGCCAGCCAGCCCGTGCGCTTCCGCAACGCCAAGGGCCAGACTGTCGCCTTCGGCCGCGCTGGCTCCCGCGCCAAAGTTGACGCCGACAAAAACAGCCCCGGCGAGCAATCCATCGTGGAATCGCGCATCGACCCCGCCGGTGCCTTCGCCGGCCGAACCCAGAGCGAAAACGCCCTCCTCGCCTATCTCGCCAAGGTCGCCCCTAATCTCGACATCAGCAAATTCGGCGTCTTCTCCGTCCTGAAAGATCCCAACTTCCACGGCACCGTCGTCGGCACCCTTCCAATCGGCGGCCAACTCCAATTCACCCTCGTCTGGTCCACTTCCTTCTTCAGCGACCTCGACCTGCGCGTCACCAGCCCCCTGGGCGAAGTCGTTTCCGCCTCCAATCCCAAGGTCAAGAGCAGCGGCGTTCATACTGGCGACGAGGCATCGATCAAAGGCACCGGCCAGGAAACCGTCATCTGGCAATCCAGCTATCCCCAAGGAACCTACACCATCACCACCACCCTCAAGACCGGCTCCAAGGGCGGCAGCTCTTCAACTGTTTTCGTGATTCGCGACCCCTCGACCAGTGGCCAGCAGGTCGGCCAATTCTCCTCCAAAATCTCCGATCTGAATCCCACCGTCACCAATACAATCAAGATCGGTCCCGCCGGCCAGACCACCACCACGACCGCTTCGCGCCGGAAATAACCACCGGTTAATTCACCGCCGCCGTCGGCGCATCAGTCCCACCGCCACCACGCCAATCAGTGCAATTGACGTCGGCTCCGGCACCACCACCAAAAACACCGTCCCCCCACTCGCGGCCGGCGCCAGCAACCCCTCAATCCCTCCAATGCCGCCACCATTCGGCTCCACCACAATGTCAAAGACCAATCCTTCCGGCACAAACGCAAACTCCAGCCCATTGTCCGTCAGCGTCCCGCCATATTGCATGATCGGATATCGTCCTGGACCGAAATTGTCGCTGGCCTCGATGAACAACTGTCCATCCAGCACCAGGTCGCCCCGGATCAAAATCTGATCGCTGCTATTGGGGCTATCCAAATCCATGCTCAGTGTCGTCACCTGCCCCAATTGCAATTTACCCACCGACAGCGTCCCTATCCCCCCATCGCCCGGCGCAACCGCGCTCCCATCCTCCGTCGCTTGGAGCGTTCCGATCACAGCGCCCTCCCCGCCCAGAGTGCCGCCCGACTTCACGATGACATCCCCACCAATGCTTCCGTTCACCAACAGCGCTCCCGCATTGACGTTCACCAGGCCGGAAAACGGATTCGTATTCGATAGCCTCACGCTCCCATCGCCCATCTTGGTCAGTGTCCCGTCAGTTCCCAGGAGCTTCGATTGAACATCCAGCGAACCGCCCGGCAACGACGTGAGCACCGCCGCTCCCAAAACCGTCACCAGCCCCGTGCTGCTGCCAAATTCATTTGCGCCGCGCGACCCGCCAATCCCCACCCACGGCGTGCCCGATGCGCTCCCGATCGCCATCTCTCCCACCGGCAATCCGCCCGCCACACCGAATATGTACAACGGGTCATTGCCCAGCAACTGCGGATTGCCGTTCTGAACGTTCGTCGGATCGCCGTGTACGATCATCGCCCCCGCGTTCAGCGCCAGGTTCTGCCCAACCCGCAGGCTCGAAACCTTCTCCGGATCGCCGCCGATCGCGCCCCCCTGTTGAATCTCAAAATGATCCGCCTCGTCAACTCCCAGGACATTCAGCAATCCAGTCTTGACTATCACGCCCTGCCCCGACGCCCCGCCCGCTCCATATTCCAGGTCCCCACCAGCCACCACCACCTGCCCAAGACCCAGCGACCGAAACGCATTTCCCCTCAGCGTTCCTTCCAAAACATTGATGTTCCCGACAAAGTTCGCGTTGCTCGCCGCGAATATCGCCGCGCCCGGCCCAAATTTGTGGATCGTCCCAGCGCCGTTGATCGTGTCCGCAAAACCGATCGATGCCAGCGCATCGGTGCTCAGA
Source organism: Tepidisphaeraceae bacterium (assembly GCA_036001665.1). Lineage (GTDB taxonomy): Bacteria > Planctomycetota > Phycisphaerae > Tepidisphaerales > Tepidisphaeraceae > JBGPEF01. The sequence goes on along the minus strand of DASYUA010000171.1, from coordinate 1,540 downwards.
TCCACCGACTCCGCAATTTCCACCGGCACCTGCACCACGTGCTGAAGGCCGTTCCCCCGCGCGTTGATCACCGCGTTGCCCGACCGCGTGCGAAACTCAAAACGCCCCGAATCGCCGTTGCTGAACGTGTATGGCGAATTTCCCCCGATATCCAGCGTTCCCAGCGTCACCGTGCTCCCCAGGCTCACCACGTGCCCCACCTTATTGCCCGTGGTCCCGAAGAAAACCGCCCGCTCCCCGGCCGCATTCGCCAGCGCCAGCAATCCTTCCTCATCCGGACTGGCCGGCTCCCAATTCGTCGGATCAAAGTAACTTCCATCCCGATCGATCTTGAAATGTGCCGTCGGCGGCGCGCCGCCAAATTCCGCCCTGATCGGATTGATGCTGGTCGGCCCCAATTCGTTGGATGCCAAAAACTCCACCGATCCCGACACCCGCAATTTGCTCCCCGCCGGCAGCGATGAGTCCGGCGCATTAAGCGCCCGCGCCGTGGTCAGCACATCAGTAAACGTCCCCGGCCCATACGTCACCTCCGTGTCCCACGGCGTGCGCAGCTCGTCCCCGGACTGGTTCCGAAACACCAGGTGTACTCTTACCGTCGCCGATCCCCCATCGCCAACCGTTCCGCCCACCGCCAGCGATGCATATCCATTGGCCAGCGGCCCGAACCCACCCGTCGTAACATCCCACCTCAGGTCCATGTTGAATTTCAGCGAGCTTGATCCCGGATACGCCCCATCCGGATCGTTCTGCGTCACGCCCGTCCCCGGCGCAAGCACAAAACTCGCCGTCGTCGAATTGGTCACATGCCCCAGCGATCCCGCCGCAATCGTCGACGAGTTGCCCGACGTGAACGTGTGATTGTTCATCTGGTAACTGTTGACCGGAAATAGCGTGGTGGATGGCGGGACCGTGCTTGGATTCTTGATGAACGGAGTATCGTTGGGATTGCTGATGTCCGCGTCGTGTGTGATCCTCAGCGTACTCGTATTTGGATCAAAGGCCACCCCCGCCCAGACATCCGCCGCCCCCAGCAACGCTGCTGCCTGTACGGCAACCATGGCGCCCACTCGGCCGGTGGGGCGGACATTCTTGTCCGCCTTCCTCGTGCACTTCATCTGTCCTCCTACCACATTCAGCCAGTACAGTGGACATTCTTGGTGGGGCGGACACTCTTGTCCGCCGTCCCTCAGCCCAAACTGATAGCCCGGTGCCCTCAGGCCGAATAATGGAAATGTTCCCAAAACCGCCGCGGTCCTTGCCCTTTGCGACGGCCTATAACCCATGCTTCTAAAGCCAACTGCCGCCCAAGTCAAGAACAATGGCTCCCAATCCCCCCAGTCCAGGCCGATCCATCTGCCCCCCAAATCGCGAGGCGCACATTCCTCTCCGCCCTATGTCGTAGGGGCGGCTTCACACGATTGCGCGCGACCGACCTCAAAAGTTGCGCTATCTATAAAAGCGGTCCATACTTACCCCAACTTTGTTCGCGCAAAGAAAGGAGTAGCGTATGGACCGCACGATCTGGAAGATCGTTCTT
>DASYUA010000170.1:0-41073 GCA_036001665.1 Tepidisphaeraceae bacterium | reverse complement strand
GAACCACGGCCAGATATTCGCGCAACACGGTGTGGGCAAAGAACTGTCTCTTGAGTGACTGGTGCGCGGCATTGTTCTTGGAAAACACCAGCACCCCCGACGCATCGCGATCCAACCGATGCACAACCCCCGGCCGCGCCCTCGGCTGATGATCCGCCAGATAATTCCGCACAAACCCAATCGCCGTCGGCCGCCGCTCCCGCGCCACCGTGCTGGTCAGTAATCCCGGCGGCTTATAAACCACCAGCACATCCTCATCTTCATGCACGATTTTCAGCGGCTCAATCGACGCCAGCTCCCGCTGGCGCGTTTTTCCAACAGTGACTTTATCCAACTCCCCCACCGCTTCCTTAAGGCTCCTGGCCGGCTTGCCGTTGATGCTCACCCGCCGCTGCTTCACCATCTCCCGCAAAGTCTGTCGCTTTGCCGTGGGGTACTTCTTGATCAGCCATTCGAAAAGTGTTGCCATTCGGATTTCACAGAATCGGCACCGGCCGCGCATCATGCAGGAACCGCATCGTCCGATACCGCACCCCCGCATCATCGCTGATGCCATCCGATGTCCCCAGGAATTCCCTGAACATCTCCGTCAGCAATCTCACGCCGCCTGAATAGCGCCGGGCGCGGGCCCGCTGCTGATAGTAATTGTCGGCCGTGAAGAATTGCTCCTTGGGCTGCGATGCCTGCTGATACAGGTCCATCGACTGCTCGGATGACACAAATGTTTGTGCCCGTCCATGAACGATCAACACCGGCCGCGGCCAGACCTGATCGATCATCTCAATCGGCGCAAACCCGTCCAGATTCCCCCCCGCGTGCAAACTCGCCAACGGGACCGAAATATACCGCACCAGCCATGAAGCCGGCCCGGGCAGAATCCGTTTGGCATTCTCCCGCACCACCTCATCAAACCGTGCGAACGGCTCGTACAAAACCAGCCCCTCGAGCTGCTCGCCCGGCCCCTTTTCAATCGCAGCGCCCAGAAGCGCCGCCGCCCCGCAGTTGGTCCCAATGCCAAAAAGATGCTGCGCCTCGGCCGGATGATTTGCCTTGGCCCAGGCAAGCGCCGCCATCACATCGAATCGCTCGCGCACTCCATAGCTGATGAAATTCCCAGCGCTCTCCCCATGCCCGCGAAAATCAAACACCAGCACATTAAAACCGCGCGCTGCCAGATATCGCGCCAGATCGAGCTGCCGCTCCTTGGCCGATCCCACACCATGACACAGCACCACCGTCCGCCGTCCCCAGTCCTCGGCCAATTCCGGGTCAGTCCCGACCGGGAGCTTCACCGAATCAATCCACCACCCGGCCAGGGCAACCCCATCCTCCGAAGTAAACGCCGCATTCACATAGGGTAGATCGTGCTGCTTCGGATCATCATCCAGCACCACCCGCGGCCGATAGACCATCATCAGGCAAATGAAATAGGGAATGACCAGCAGCAGCATCATCACCCGCTGTACAAACAATCCCAGCAGCGCCCGCGGCTGATTTGGCGAGATTGGCCGCGCCCACACATCCAGCGGCACTCGCACCAGCTTGAAAATGGCCCGAAACGTCAGCCGATCCACCAGCCGCACCAAGCACATTGCCCCGATGATGAAATAAATGAACCGCGCTGCCTCCCCAAGGTTGATTTGAGCCGGCGCGGTCCGCAGGATTCGCGCCCCGGCCGCGCTGCTGCGCGTGCTGGTGGTCAGGCCCATGAGTTGGCCGTTGATCATGACCAGGATGATTCCCGCCGCCACGCCACTGAGGAACAGCAGCGCCAGCGAGATCAGCGGCCCCACCCGCCGGGAGCGGCTTCGCCTCACCAGCACCCACCAGAGCATCCCCACCGGCAGCAGCGCATACGCCAGCACCAGCAGAAGATGAATAGCCCGCAGCATGATTCTATGTTGAGGTGCAAGTGTAGGGCATGCTTCAGCATGCCGCGGCAGATAAACGGCATGCTAAAGCATGCCCTACGTGGATGCACAAGTTAACTCGCCACTGCCACCGGTGACCGCAAATGCGGCCGCACCTGCTCGACAATCGCATCAAACGCGGCCGGATCGCTCACGGCCAATTCGCTGAGCATTTTGCGATTCAGCTCGATGCCCGCCTCCGCCAGCGCTGGGACAAAGCGGTTGTAATGAATTCCCCTGGCCTTGAGTGCCGCATTCAACCGCGAGATCCACAGGCTGCGGAAATGCCGCTTCTTCTGGCGGCGATCGCGATAGGCGTAGACGCCGGCCTTGCGGGTGAACTCAATGGCAGCGCGATAGATCGTCCCCGATCCCCCCATGAAACCCTTGGCATTGCGAAGAACTCTTTTGCGTTTGCGGGCGTGAACCGGGCCGCCTTTTACACGGGCCATGATGATTTCCTTTCAAATGAGCTAGAGGCACTCGCCCGGCTTCAATTAAAAATAAATAAGCTGGGGGGCTTGGCTGCACCGGCCACGCGCCGATGCTTCTTATTTTGTAGTGCAGGCTTTCAGCCAATTTGCAGCCTGAAAGGCTGCACTACAATTATTACTGTGCTGTCGTCTGCTGGGGATTTTCCTTGTGCAACAAGGCGGTCGCCTTCTCCTGCTCCTCGCGCAGCGGATGCTTGTGACCCATGCCAATGTGCTTTCGCAGGTTCCTCGCCAGACCTTCATGCAAAATCGCCGGCCGCCCGAGCCGCCGCTTGGTCTTGCTGTTCCGGCCGCTCATCAGGTGCGACGTCTTCGCATGATGCCGTTTGAGCTTCCCGCGCTTGGTCACCTTGAACCTGCTCAGAATCGCCTTATTGGGCTTCAGCTTATATCCCATCGATAATCCTCAATCTGATTCCGCCACGGAAACGAAAGCGGGGCATGATAGCAGTGAGGTAAGGGTGCGTCTAGGCCATTGCAGCTCCACATCGAACGCACCCATTGCTGAATATTGGTTATAGGCTATAATCTCTCCAATGTGGGAAGTGGAGTATACGGATGAGTTTAATGGATGGTTTCAATCCCTGGATGAGAATGAGCAAAACGCAATTGCACGCAGCGTGGAGGGATTGCAACAGGCTTGACCAGCGCTTGGGAGGTCCCATGCTGACACGATCAAAACATCACGACATTCGAACATGAAAGAGCTGCGAACCCAATTTGGCGGCAAACCTTATCGCACCTTTTTTGCCTTTGATCCGCGCCGCAGCGCAATCCTCTTGATTGGCGGTTGTAAGGCCGGCGACAAGGACTTCTACAAGCGGATGATCCCTTTGGCTGATGATTTGTTTGACGTGTATCTGTCCGAAATCAGAAAGGAAGGGTTGATCTAATGGCCGGTCATCATAAGTGGAGCAAATTGATGGAGCGCATGTCGCCAGAGCGGCGAGCTCGGATTGACAAAGCGGTACGCCAGGATCTGGAGCGAATGCTTCTGGTCGAGCTGCGCAAACTGTCAGGAATGACCCAGGTACAGCTGGCTAAGTCGCTGGGAATCAAACAGCCCACGCTCTCTCAACTGGAATCCCAGGACGACATGCAGATCAGCACGTTGCGGCGGATTATCGAAGCGCTCGGCGGCGAATTGGAAATCATCGCCACACTGCCCACCGGCCGCATCGCCCTGAGCCAATTCAAAGAGCCGCGGCGGAAGCGATCGGCATGAGGACTATCCCATTGCTCTCCTCCTCTCCAAATCCTCCCTCAAATACGTCTTGAATGTCGCCAACCCCTCTTCCGCCCAGGCGCTCTCAATTGCCTCCGCCTGCCGCTGGTTTTTTTCCATCAGCTCGCAAAATGCCTTGTATTCCGGCGTGCTGCTCGGCGGGCAGCAATGCTTGTCGTGAGTATCCACACGAAACAGAAACTGCTCGTCGTTGGGGCTGAGCTGGAACACCAGCTTCATATGCGGATAAAACGCATTTCCCAGCCGGATGCTGAAGCGCGTCGGCGGATCGTGGGCATCGGTGGCGAACACCGGCGCTTCGAAAAAATTCCCGCCCCATGCCCGCAATGTCGAGATCAGCGACCGGACCGTCACTGGCGGCGTCTGCTCCCCATACGCCAGGCCCAGATAAACCTCGATCGCCCGCATCACCCGCGTCGAATCCGGTTTGGCAGCGGCCATGAGAACCGCCTTTCGAAGTGATCATCCCATTCTAAACTGCCACGCCACCATTCCGCCACCCTCTTACACCTCCGGCAAAGTCCACGGCTTGCGATATTCCGGCCGCGTCCGCAGCTTGTTTGCTTCATCCGCCCCGTCGCCGACGAAACTCTCGCTCACTGGATCCAGCGTCAGCTTCCGCCCCGTGCGCCACGCGACATTCCCAATATGACAATGAACCGACGATGGATGCCCAATCGTCTCCAAATCGGCGTTCGGCCGCTTTCTGCTCTTCACGCAATCAACAAAGTTCTGAAAGTGCAGCGCATCCTCGATCCGCCCGGTTTCCTCGGCGATCTGAGCACCATTGTTGCCAAAAACCTTCCACCCCTGATTGCCGATCACGATATACGCCTGATCCCCAAACACGGCCGCCCCATCGCCCACGCCGTGATACGGATATGGGCTCCAAATTCTCATCTCATAAGTCAAAATCCTCCCCGACTGCCCCGGAATCTCATACTGAAAATCCACCTGAAGCGTATCCGGCCATTCCTGCATGTCATCGAAGTACCATTTGCCCCCCGCCGTCGAGACAAAGCGCGGCAATGCCGGCAGCGGCCCTTCACCCCTAGCCTCCAACGCTGTTGATAGCGCCCACCGCGCTACATCCAGCCGATGCACGCCGTCATTCCCCAGGTCGCCGGTTCCATAATCGAAGAACCACCGCCAGTTGCCATGAAATCGGCGTACATTGAATGGCCGCTTGGGTGCGGGCCCCAGCCACATGTCGTAATCGACGCCCTCGGGCGGCTCGCTGTCCGGTGGCCGGCCGATGCTGCTTTGTTTGCCGCTCTCCCACGCCTTGGCCACCAGGCACCGCCCCAATTTGCCGCTGCGAATGAACTCCATCGCGCTCAGGAAATGTTTACTGCTTCGCGACTGCGTCCCCAGTTGCACGATGCGTTTGTTCTTGCGCATCGCCGCCACCATGCGCTGCCCTTCGACGATATTGTGGCTGTCCGGCTTCTCGACATACACATCCTTGCCGGCCAGGCACGCCATGATCGTCGGAATCGCGTGCCAATGATCCGGCGTGCCGATCGCGACGGCATCGATCGATGGGTCATCGATGATCCTGCGAAAATCGCTGTCGGTGGCGGGCTTCTTTCCCGTGCGCTTCTCGATCGCGGCCACCGCTCCCGCGAGATTCTTGCCATCAATGTCGCAAATCCGCACCAGCTCGACTTCTTTGAGCGATGCGAACCCATGCATCAGCGCGGCCGCCCTTCCGGCCACCCCGATGCACCCCATCCGCAACCGCTGCGACGGCGCAGCCTTGGCCGGCGCTTCATCCGCCATCGCCGCCCCGCCCGCGCTGACGGCCGCCAGACTCAGCGCTGATTGTTGCAGGAACTCCCGCCGGTTTATGTTGAACATCCAACCTCCTTAAACAGAGGCTCATTTCTTCTCTTTGATCCCCACCTGTACCAGCACCACATTGTTGGGTGACTCCAGCCCCTCCCAATAGAGCGTGAATTCCCGCTCCTCGCCGCTGAGCTCCAGCCCCATCTCCCTAATGGCCGGGATCAGCTTTTCATAACAGCCGCCAATCCCCGACGGCGGGCCTGTATACAGCACTGTCGCCGCGCGAAAGTCTTCGGTCTTCCGCACCTTCACGTTCCCCGACGCCGCCGCTTCGCCCTCGGCCCTCAGCCCAATCTGCACCTTAAATGGCTTCTCCGGAGTCAGGTGGGCCGATCCCTGCGGATAGGTCATCACGAAGGGCGCGTTCAGGCGAAATTTTCCATCCTCCGCCGCCTTCGCCAGTTGGGGAATGACCTCCCCGATTACCTCGCCCAGCTTGTCGAAAGTCGTCTCCGTTTCCACATAGACATAAGTCACCGGCGCCATCGTGCGGATGCGAACTTCCCCCACATCCGGCCCCTTCGCCTCGGCGGCCGCCGCGGTCTTCTTCTCCTCTGCTGATGAAACCGCCACCAGTGCCGCACATACAAAAAACGAAATGACGGCGAGCCCGCCGACTCTTGTCCTGCTCATGTTCTGCTCCTTTGTCCCCTGAATCGTCGCCACTACTCCCTTCCTTTTCAAGATCATTGCGACCCCGCGCCCGCGCAAAAAAGAAATCGCAGGCGAAATGGTTTCGTCTGCGATCCCAAGCTCCCCAAAATGACCGGGCCCCTTTGGGGTCTTATTCCGGTTCGTTGCTCGTGCCCTCTTCCAGAATCTTCCTCAGATAATTGTTCTCCCGCCGCGTCGCTTCCAGATCGAACACCAGGTACTTGATGCTCAATCGCAGATAGTCGAGGCTCTCCTGCAACCCGCTCACCGTCGCCGCGAGGCGCTCATGCCGCTGCCGGGTCTCGCTGGCCAACTGTTCCAGCTTTTCCCTCTCGGCCGGTGGCAACGTGCTTATCTCCCCCATCAACTCCGCCAGCTTCGCCTGGAACTCCTGCTCGCTCATGTGTGCTCCCGGAAAGGTCCGCCAATAGCGAGGCAAAGACTGCTGCCAGTCCCGTGCGATGGTGTCTTCGCCGCGGCACAGCACAACAATTTTTACCCGGACAATCAAGAGAAAAACCCCGCCACTTTCCAGCGCGCCGGTTATGCGGACTTTGACGGTTGGCGAGTTCGGGCAACAATCCATCGCGCATCGAAATTATCGGACTAAAAATGCAGGGCATTTCTCCGCACGCCGTCCTTCATGGCACGCCGGAACATGCCCTACACAAGACCTTCCTGTACAATCATTCCCCATGCGCAGGCTGGTGTTAATCCCCATTATCGGACTCCTCGCCTCATCCGCCCCGGCGGCCGTCCCCAGTTGGGAGCTCAATCCCGGCGGCGGCTGGCATCTCACCACCACCCCCACCACCCAACCCATCCACGATGAAACACTGGATCGCGCTGAAGGGATGATCCAGCACGGCCAGGTCGGCCCCGCCAAGAAGACCGTCGTGAGCTGGATCAAATCCCACAAGGATTCCACCATCCGCGACCGGGCAATCTTTCTGCTCGGCGAGTGCAATTATCTCCTGGGCAACCGCTTCCTATCCTTCTACAACTTTGATGAGCTGCTCGATAATTTTCCCGACAGCCGCTACTTCTTCCCCGCGCTCCAGCGCCAATACGACATCGCCGACGCTTATCTCAAGGGCTATAAAAACCGCTTCCTCGGCCTGCCCATCATCGATGGCCGCATCGAAGCCACCGAGATGCTCTTTCGCATTCAGCAGCGCTCCCCCGGCTCGCCGCTGGCCGAGAAAGCCCTGCTGCGAGTGGCGGACTATTTCTATGGCGCAGGTGATTTCGAAGTCGCCGCCGATGCCTATGCCGCCTACATCCGCAGCTATCCCCGCAGCCCCCATCTCCCTCGCGTTCGCCTGCGCCAGGCCTTCTCCGCGCTGGCCCAATTCCGCGGCATCCAATACGACGCCACCCCCATCATCGATGCCCGCCAGCAACTCCAGGATCTTCAGGCCTCTTATCCGCAGATCGCCGAGGAAGAAAACATCCCGGCCATCATCCAGCGCATCGACCGGGCCCTGGCCAAAAAGCTTCTCGATATCGGCGACTACTACCGCCGCACCAGCAAGCCCGCCGCCGCCGTCTACTATTACCGCTACCTTATGGGCGCCTATCCCGATTTCGGCGAAGCCCAGACCGCCCAGCGCCGGCTCTCACGCATGTCCCAGTCGGCCCTGGACCAGCCCTTCCCGCCGATGTTCCATCCCACAACTCAGCCCGCGCGGGAGGAACGTCGATGAAATCATTGATCGCCGTCACAGGACTCTTTGCCCTTTTCCTCGCCGGATGCGGCTACAATCAATCCGGCGGCGAGAATAACAAGCAGCAGGGCGGTTATCATTGGAACTCGCTCTACCGCGAAGACATCCAAACCGTCGCCGTGCCTGTTTTTGGCACCAGGGACTTCCGCCGCGGCATCGAATTCAGGCTAACCGAGGCCGTCATCAAGCAGCTTGAAGCAAACGCGCCGTACAAAGTCGTCCCTAAGGAGCGAGCGGATACGATCCTCGAAGGCCAGGTAACCGCCGTCAAAGTCGGCACGCTTTCCAAGGACTTTCAGACCAATTTGCCGCGCGAGCAAGAGCTGGTGATCACCATTGACCTGACCTGGAAAGACCTCAGGACCGGTAAAATCCTGCTCCAGCGCCGCGGCTTGCAGCAGGAAGGCATTTTTTATCCCAGCCTCGGCGAAGGCGAGTTTGCCGGCACCCAGCAAGCCATCGAGCGGTTCGCGCTGGCCATCGTTCAGGAGTTACAAGCGGACTGGTAAGCTTTTTGTGGATTTTCAGCTTAATGGATGGGCTGGAACGGGCGTTTTTATCGTAGAAAAGGTGCTGTCACGGCACGTATGATGCATACGACTCTGTTTAGCGGACCGGGTTCGCAGCGGCGAACGTATCATGGAAGCCGGTCCTTGTTCGAGAGGATGTTGGATTATGGCAGAACCGAAAGGCGAACGTCCGGGCCGCCGTAACGCGAACCGGGCTTCGAGCAACGGTGGCATGCGCTTCAGCCGGGGTCTCTTCGGCTGGTTTCTCTTTCTCGCCCTCTGCGCAGCCCTCTTTTTGTTGCTCAACAACAGGGGCGGCCAATACATCACGCTGAATTACGGCGATGTGCTGACCCAGCTCAAAACCGACAACGTGAAGCTGATCTCCCTGGAAAACGACCAGCTCAAGGGCGAATTCCGCCAGCCGGTGCCCTTCCCCGGACCGGGCATGTCTGCGGTGACTCGTTTCCGCGCTGATGTCCCCCCCGGAGCACTCTCCGGCCCGCTTGGCGTGTGGATTCTCGAGCATCGTGGCCCGGCCGACCTCGTCGCTGAAAACAGCCAGAATCTCCTGGTGACCATCATCGTCCCGCTGATTCCCTGGCTGTTGATCTTCGCCTTCGTCTGGTTCTTCATATTCCGCCAGCTCCGCAATAGCGCCAGCGCGGGCGGAATGCTCGGCAATTTCGGCCGCTCCCGCCACCGCATCACTTCCAAGGAACACACCAACGTCACCTTCGACGATGTGGCCGGAATTGAAGAAGCCAAGGAAGAGGTGATGGAGATCGTCGAGTTCCTCAAGAACCCCAAGAAATTCCAGCGCCTTGGCGGGCGAATCCCCCGCGGCGTCTTGCTCGTCGGCGAGCCCGGCACCGGCAAAACCCTCCTGGCCAAGGCCATCGCCGGCGAGGCCGATGTGCCCTTCTTCAGCATCTCCGGCTCCGATTTCGTCGAAATGTTCGTGGGCGTGGGCGCTTCCCGCGTCCGCGATCTATTCAAGCAAGCCAAGGACAACAGCCCCTGCATCGTCTTCCTCGATGAAATTGACGCCGTCGGCCGCCGCCGCGGCAGCGGCTTCTCATCCGGCGGTCACGACGAGCGCGAACAAACCCTCAACGCCATCCTTGTCGAGATGGATGGCTTCGATACCAACGATCAGGTCATCGTCTGTGCCGCCACCAACCGCGTCGATGTGCTCGACCCGGCCCTCACCCGTCCCGGCCGTTTCGACCGGCAGATCGCGGTCCCGCTGCCCGACGTGAAGGGCCGTCTGGAGATTCTCAAGGTCCACAGCCGCAAGGTGAAGCTCGGCCCGAATGTCGATCTGGCCCGGCTGGCCAAGGCAACCAGCGGCTTCAGCGGCGCTGACCTGGCGGCCACCATCAATGAATCCGCGCTGGGCGCAACTCTGGCCAGCAAGGAATTCATCGAGCAGGACGATCTGGAAGAGGCCCGCGACAAGGTCCGCTGGGGCCGTGCCCGAAAGTCGGCCGTGATCGATGAAAAAGACAAGCTCGCCACCGCCTATCACGAGGCCGGCCATGCACTGGTGCAGTTCCTCGAGAAGGATGCGGATCCGATTCACAAGGTGACCATCATCCCGCGCGGACAGGCGCTGGGATCGACGATGACCCTGCCGGAACGAGATCAACTGAACCATTCCCGGCGCTGGTGCCTGGCATGGATTCGCATGGGCCTGGCCGGCCGCATCGCCGAGGAGATGTTCACCGGCGACATCAACACCGGCGCCTATGGCGACATTCGCCAGGTGACCGGCCTGGCGCGTCGCATGATTCGTGACTGGGGCATGAACGACAAGATCGGATTCATCTATTACGGCGATGAGAACGGCAAGCCGGGCTGGGATTTCGGCACGCAGCGCGAATATTCCGAGGAAACCGCCAAGGCCATCGATGAGGAAGTTAAAAAGCTGATCGACAACCTTCAGGCCGAGACGCGTAAGATCCTCGAGGCCAATCGCGACCGCGTCGAGGCGATCGCCAAGGCATTGCTGAAGTATGAGACGCTCGATACCAACGACATCGATCGCATCATGCGTGGCGACAATCTCACCCGCCCGACCGTGGGCGATATGATCGAAAAAGAACAGTCCCGCCGCGGCACCACCATTCAGCCCGACCCGGCCGGCGACGTTCGCCCCGGCCTGGGCGGTGGACCACTGCCAGCCCCTGGTTGATTGAGACATTGAGTCATTTAATCATTGAGTCATTGAAGGATATCCACCGGGGTGTCCTTCAATGACTCAATGGTTCAATGATTCAATGCCAATTCGCATCATTAGAAATCCCCCGCCGCCTCGATATAATCCGCCAGAGTTCTGGAGACCCCTTGGCCAATGCCGACATCATCATCGCTGACGAACGGCTCCTCCCGCAGGGAGTGGAGCTCTATAACCAGATGTTCCGCCCCAAGCGCGAGACCGACTTCTTCAAGCGCCGATTCATGGGCCGCTACAACGTCCTGACCCTCCTGGCCCGCATCGATGAGAAACCCGTCGGCTTCTGGGTGGGATTCGAACTCAAGCCTGGCATGTTTTACCACTGGCTTGGCGGCGTCCTCCCCGACCTGCGCCGCCACGGCATCGCCCGCCAATTGCAGGAAGCCCAGCAGGCCTGGGCCAAGGACCACGGCTACGAGCACATCCGCTGCGAGTGCATGAACCACCAGCGCGAATTCATTCACTTTGCCGTGGCCGTCGGCTACGACATCGTCGGCATCCGCTGGGATTCAACCCATGCCGATAACCTGATCGTTTTTGAAAAGAATCTTGTTGAGTAGGGCGTGCTTCAGCAGGTCCTTTAAGGCTCCAACTCCAACCGCACCGTCGCCTCATCATCCTGAGCCAGCTCCGCGCGCTGCGCCGCTTCCTGCCTCAGGCGTATCGCCTTCTCACTTGGCTGATAATACTGCTCCTGCTCCGCACCTGAGCGCAGAGCGGTACACCAGACAATCGCCACCACTGAGATGAGGACGGCCGGCAACTTCAGCTCGCAAAGGAAGTCGCGCATCGACATGGTCTCCAGTACTTGGTATCGACTTCCATTGCAGGCAGGGTTAGCGAACGCCGCGCCCGCCGGCCGGCATTACCCCTTTTCCTTGCGGGAGCGACCCGATGACCCCAACTGAATTTGACTTGTGGCTGACCCAGCACGATCGCCGCCCCCTGGTAATGGGCGTTTTGAACGCCACGCCCGATAGCTTCAGCGATGGCGGCCAATTCGCCGCGACCGACGCCGCTGTGGCCCAGGCGGAAAAGCTCGCCGCCTATGGGGCTGACCTCATCGACATCGGCGGCGAATCCACCCGCCCCGGAGCGGGCCGTGTGGATCCCAAAGAGCAAATTCGCCGCATCGTGCCCGTTTTGCAGGCAGCCGCCCATCGTCTGCCGGTCGTTTGGTCGGTTGACACGCGCTGTGCCGAAGTCGCTTCCGCCGCAATTCGGGCCGGCGCGCACATTATCAATGACATTTCAGCCGGCCGTGATGATCCCGCCATCCTCCGCCTCGCCGTCGAGCGAAAGCTCCCGCTCATCCTCATGCACATGCAGGGCGAGCCCCAAACCATGCAGGCCGATCCCAGCTATGCAGACGTGATCGAAGAAGTGAAATCGTTTCTGGCCGAGCGCGTAAAAGCGGCCCAATCGGCCGGGATGAACCCAAATCACATACTCCTCGATCCCGGCATCGGCTTCGGCAAGAACATCAACCACAACCTCACGCTCATCCGCGAAATGAAGAAGTTCACCGAACTCGGCCACCCTCTGGTTATTGGCACCAGCCGCAAAGGATTCATCGGCGTCATCAGCGGCGAACCGCAACCCAGCCAGCGCCTCTTCGGCACCGCCGCCACCGTCGCGTGGTCCATCGCTAACGGCGCGGCCATTGTCCGTGTCCACGATGTCGAGCCGATGTTAAAAGTCGTGCGCGTGATCCGCGCGATTCAGAAGGGAGCCGCCGAACCGCCGCAAAAATAATTTCGTCTCGCGCCGGCCACAAATTGCGGCAAAATTGTGTACTTTTATTTAACCGGTCGTGGCCGAACGGCCGCTACATTTATATAGTTGGAAGCGGGAGAGGTTCTTCCGTGGGGTACGTCGGGCTGTAATGAATAGCGACTTCTTCAATCTGGTGAATTTCTGGCAGGCCATTCGTATTTACGGCTGGTGGCAGGTCGCCATCGAGCTGTTCATTATTGGTCTCTTCGTCTGGTCGATCATGCGCTTCCTCCGCGGCACCCGCGGCGAACGCATGATCAAGGGCATCATCTTCCTGCTCATCGTGCTCTACCTGTTGGTCCGGCTCATCGCCTCCGAGCTGAAGCTGGAGCGGATCAACTTCCTCTACGGCAAATTCCTCATCTTCGCCTCCTTCGCCGCCGTCGTTGTCTTCCAGCCCGAAATCCGCCGCGCTCTCATGCGCCTGGGCGAAACCCGCTTCTTCCGCAGCTTCTCCGTTCAATTGAATGAAGACATCGAAGCCCTCGTCGAAGCGGCCATGTTCCTCTCCCGCCGTAAAATCGGAGGCCTGATCGCCATCGAACGCGAGGTGGGGCTCGGTGGTATCGCCGAAAGCGGCACCCGCATCAACGCCGACCTCTCCGCCTCCATGCTCAACACCATTTTCTGGCCCAATTCCCCCCTGCATGATCTTGGCGTCGTCGTCAGCAACGGCCGAATCATGTACGCCGGCGTGCAATTTCCCCTGGCCGAAAGCGGCGACCTGGAGCGCGAGCTGGGCAGCCGCCATCGCGCTGCCGTCGGAATGAGCCAGGAGTCCGATGCCGTCGTACTGGTCATATCGGAGCAGACCGGCGACATCAGCATCGCCGACCGCGGCCAATTGTTGCGGCGCCTTACCGGCGATCAGCTCCGCAATGTCCTTTCCGAGCTTCTGGGCGGAAAGCAGCAACCCAAAAAAGTCATGAAGGCAGCAGCCGTGTTGTAATTATGGCCGACAACGAAAACAAAACCGGACCGTCACTGGGCATCCCGCAAACCACCCCCAAGCCCGAAAAACGCCCCACATTCTCCGCCGCCGGCAAGGCCAACCACGTCGATCATCAATCCCGCGGCGGCGCATTCAAAACCTTCCTCTGGGTCGCTCCCCTCACCGCCCTCATCTGGATCTACGCCGAACGAGAGCAGATCGACAGGGCCGAATTCCGCGTGCAGATCAAGGTCGTATCCAAGGGAAGCGACAAAATCATCACCGCCCTGACCCCCGCCGATGGAATCGTCCTTGATGTCGAAGGTCCCAAGGCCAGTCTCAATGAGATGCGCGACCTGGTCTCAAAGCCAGTCGAGGTCCGCCTGGACGAGGCCGTGGGCTACGAAGGTGACATCTCCATCGTCGAACCCATCAACAAGAGCGATTTGTTCACCTCCCACGCCGTCACCGTCAAGGCGGCGCGGCCGGCGGTGCGAATCAAGGTGCAGGCCAAAGGCTCCAAACGCGTTCCCGTCCGCCCACGTCCGGAAGACAAACTGGTCGGGCCACCACCGGCCTTCGAGCCCGACACCGTGCTCGTCGAGGGCCCCAAAGACACCCTCGACAAAATCGACGCAAAGGAATTGGTCGCCTACGCCGACTTGAGCACCTTTGCCTCGAAGCCTCCCGGCTCCTATGTCGATGATGTGCCCATCGCCTTGAGAATTCCCTATATCGAAAATGTCACGATGAAGGACACCGTCCGCGCCAAAGTTGAAATCTCTAAATCCGCTCCCTACCAGATTTCCGCCATCCCCATCGTGCTCCAGATCAACAGCGCGATCGTTACCGACGACAAGTTCAAAATCACCGCTCCGCCCACCCTGCGCGGCGTTGACGTCATCGGCCCGGCCGACGCCATCGATTCCCTCAAGCAATTCAAATTCCCGGCGGCTGTCGTCCTGGACTTCAACGATGAGAAACGTTTCCCCATCTCCGACATCACGACCACCAGGGACCTTCCCGTCACCCTCCGCCCCGGCGATTACCGTATGCCCAAGGACGTCACCGTCCTCAACCCCAACCGCGACATCACCATCACCATCACCCGCCGCAGCGCCGGCTGATGCGTGCACATGGCGGCTTGCTGCCAGTGCTTCCCCAGCCTGCTACAATCCCGTTATGGAAGACGTGCAGCCCTACGTCCAGAAACTGGGTCGCTCCGCCCGCGCTGCCTCGCGCCAACTGGCCGAATTAAGCGACGAAAAGAAAACCGCCGCCCTCCACCGCGTCGCCTCCCTCATCCGCGAAAACTCCCCAGCCCTCACCGACGCGAATCAAAAAGACATCCAATCCGCCCAATCTTCTGGCCTCGCCCAACCGCTCGTCGAGCGCCTTAAGCTCAACGACAAGCGCATCGCCTCCATGTCCACCGCCGTCGAGCAGATCGCCGCCCAAACCGATCCCGTTGGCCAGATTATCGAGGGCTACGTCCGCCCCAACGGCCTGCGCGTCGAGAAAATGCGCGTGCCCCTCGGCGTCGTCCTCTTCATCTACGAAAGCCGCCCCAACGTCACCTCCGACGCCGCCGCCCTCTGCCTCAAATCCGGCAACGCCATCATCCTCCGCGGCGGCAAGGAGGCCATGCATTCCAACTCCGCCATCGCCGCCATCATCTCCAAGGCCCTCGCCCAGGCCGAGATCGATCCCGCGGCCGTCCAACTCATCGAATCCTCCGACCGCGCCATCCTCCCGCCGCTCCTGAAACTTGATCAATACATCGACATCGTCATCCCCCGCGGCGGCGAAGGCCTGATCCGCACCGTCGTCGAGGAATCCACCATTCCCGTCCTCAAACATTTCACCGGCAATTGCCACATCTACGTGGATGCGGCGACGCAATCGATGGAACAACAAGTCCGCGACATCTGCGTCAACGCCAAAACCAGCTACCCCGGCGGCGCGGTCTGCAACGCCGTCGAGCACATCCTCTTCCACAAGGATGCCGCCCCGCGTCTGCTGGCCAAAGTCTGCGAGGATTTGGCCGCCAAAGGCGTCGAAATCCGCGGCGACGAAAAAACCCGCGCCCTCTACCCCAAAGCCAAACCCGCCGACGAAAACGACTGGTCCACCGAATACCTTGCCCTCATCATCGCCATTAAAGTCGTCGATTCACTGAACGACGCAGTCGATCACATCAACCACCACGGCAGCCACCACACGGATGCCATCCTCACCGAATCCATGACGGCGGCCGAAAAATTCACCAAAGCCGTCGATAGCGCCAGCATCATGATCAACGCCAGCACAAGATTCGCCGACGGCGGCGAATACGGCCTGGGCGCTGAAGTCGGCATCAGCACCGACAAACTCCACGCCCGCGGCCCCATGGGCGCAACCGACCTCACCACCTACAAATGGATCATCCGCGGCAACGGACATGTCAGGAAATAGAATATCGGAACGCAAACATGCCCAAGAAAATCTCCAGACTCGAAATCACCGGTGATATGCAGTCCACTGGCTTAATGCTTTGATCTGCGCAAATGTGCCTCATCTGTGTCTGCATTCATTCTTTCTTCTCTGCGTCTCTGCGCCTCTGCGATTGCATCCTCTTCTCTTCACTCCCCCGCCGGCTCCCCCATATGCTCCATAGGATCCACCGGCGCAAACCCATGCCTCAGCGTGTTCTCGCTCACCGTCCTCGGCACCATGAACTGCTGCAAATAATCCACCCCCCCCGCCTGGCTCCCAATCCCCGACAACTTAAATCCTCCAAATGGCTGCCGTTCAACTAATGCCCCGGTGATCTTCCGATTGATATACAAATTCCCCGCCCGAAACTCCCGCTTGCACCGCTCAATCGACTCCGGCGACCGCGAATAAACTCCCCCCGTCAGCGCATACTTCGTCCCATTGGCGATCCGCAGCGCATCGCCCAAATCCCTCGCCTTAATCGCCGCCAAAACCGGCCCAAAAACCTCCTCCTGCGCAATCGTCGCGTTCTCCTTCACCTCCCCAAAAATCGTCGGCGGCACAAAAAACCCCTCCCCCGCCAGCGCCCCCACCTCCCCTGAAAAAATCACCTTCCCCTCCCCCTTCCCCTTCTCAATCATCCTCAAAATCCGCTCCCGCGCCTCCCCATCAATCACCGGCCCCACAAACGCCCCCGCCTCCTCCGCCGGCCCAATCCGCAAACTCTTCGACACTTCAATTAGCCGCTTCAAAAACTGCTCATAAATCGACTCCATCACAATCACCCGCGAACAGGCCGAGCATTTCTGCCCCGCATATCCAAACGCGCTTCCCGCGACGCCCGCCACCGCCTCGTCCAGATCCGCATCCTCATCCACGATGATCGCATTCTTTCCACCCATCTCCACGACGACCCGCTTCACATGATCCTGCCCCTCCGCCGTCCGCGCCGCCGCCTCATTAATCCCCAATCCCACCGCCTTTGACCCCGTAAACGCAATCATCGCCACCCTCGGATCGCTCACCAAAACCGGCCCAATCTCCTCCCCCACCCCCGGCAGAAAATTCACCACGCCATCCGCACACCCCGCCTCGGTGATAACCTCCATCAACTTCGCCCCAATAATCACCGACTGCTCCGCCGGCTTCATCACCGCCGTATTCCCGCTCACCACGGCCGCCATCGTCATCCCGCACAAAATCGCCAGCGGAAAATTCCACGGCGCAATCGTCACGCACACCCCGCGCGGCTCATAGAAATTCACATTCTCCTCCCCCGGCAAATTCCTCATCCGCGGCTCGGCCAATTTCAGCATCTGCATCGCGTAGTAATCGCAATAATCAATCGCCTCCGCCACATCCGCATCCGCCTCCCTCCACTGCTTCCCGCACTCAAAAATCTCCCACGCCGTCAGCTCAAACCGTCTCCTCCGCATGATCCCCGCCATCCGAAACAACACCTCCGCCCGCTTCGCCACCGCCGTATCCCGCCAGCCCGGAAATGCAGCAGCCGCGGCCCCGATGGCGTTTTTCGCATCCTCCACCGTCGCACTCGCCGTCCTCCCCACAATCTGCTTGAAGTGCGAAGGATTCACCGACTCAATCGTCTTCGCCGTCGAAACCTTCTTCCCCCCAATCACCAGCGGATGCATCTCCCCCAATTTTTTCCCAACCTCCTCAATCGCCTCCCTCATCCTCTCCCGATTCTCCTCAACACTAAAATCCGCCAGCGGCTCATTCCTGAACTCCCTCTTCCTGTCTGTTTCCACAACTTTTTTCGTCCGCCGATGCGTAATCAAATCCATGGGATTCATAAGCAACTTCTCCTCTGGCACGTGCTCCAAAAATCCCGCCCGCAAAAACGAAGAATTGGATGTATTCTCCAGCAGCCTTCTCACCAGATACGCCATCCCCGGCAGAATCTCCCCAAACGGCGTATACACCCTTACCCTCTGCTCCAGTTCAATCAGCGCGCTCTTGATCGGCTCCGCCATCCCATAAAGCATCTGAAATTCCCCCATCCGCGCTGGCACCTCGTATTTTTCAAACAGCGCCAGCGCCCGCGCAATGCTCCTCACATTGTGCGACGCGATCGCCGGCCGCAAAACCTCCCGGTTCTCCACCAAAAACTCCGTACAACTCTCAAAATTCGCATCCGTCTCCCCCTTCTCCGTCCACACCGGCACCGGCCAACCCTGCTGCGCTGCCACAATCGTCTCGTAATCCCAATACGCCCCCTTCACCAATCTCACCCACACCGGCGCGGGCCTCTTTCTCGTCCACGCCGCCAAATCTTCCAGATCCGACCTGCACGACCTCAAATACGCCTGTATCGCGATCCCCACGTTCGCCCAATCCCGAAATTCCGGCTCATCAAACACCTCCTTGAAAATTCGCAGCGTCAAATCCTTCAGCGCATCTGACTCCATGTCGATGTTCACAAACCCCCACCGCTTCTGCGCCAATCTCAAAATCGGCCGCAGCCTCTCCCGCACCGCCCCACTCGCCCGCTCCGGATCAATCGGATCAAACTGGCTATACAGCGACGACAATTTGATCGACACATTCACCCGTGGAATCGGCTCCCCATGATCCCGATCGATCAGCCGATTTTCCGGCCAATCATTCGCCTCCCGCGTCAGCCCCTCCAAAAAGTGCAGATATTGCCCTTGATACCGCTCCGCCTCACTCTCCGACAACACCGCCTCCCCCAACAGATCGATCGTAAACGCCAGCGACCTCCGCCTCAGCTCCGCAATCGCCTCCAGCGTCTGGGGCAAATCGCTCCCCGCGATGAACCTCTTCGCCAGGCGACGCACATTAAACTGTGCCGCCCGCGCTACACTTCTTCCCACCCACCCATTCTCCGGGAGCCACCTCAAAATCGGCAGCGCCACCGCCGGCAGCCTCTCTTCCACCTGCGCAAAATATTCCTTCAAATGCCGCGTAATCTGCCGCGGCGTTCGCAGTGCCGGCAACGCATCCACAAACCGAAAAAGCTGAATCTTCACCCCCTCATCCCGCATCGTCACCCCCATCATCTTCTCATCCCACCACCCCGCCGACCCCACCCCCGGCCGCTCCTCCCGCACCCGCGCAAATATCCTCCTGCCAATCTCCCGCGTCCGTGCTTCCAGACGCTGATCGCTCATCATCCCTGACTGAATCGTTGCCGCAACGCTCATTTTCCTTAGCTATTTGTATGGAGGTAACGCGCAGCAAGCAATGACATGCCCGCCACGCGCGATAAAATCATGCTGCCCATGCAACACGCCGACCTCCTCCTCACCAACGGCAACCTCATCACCCTCGACGATTCCCGTCCGCGCGCAACCGCCGTGGCGGTCTCCAACGGTAAAATCCTCGCCCTCGGCAGTGATCGAGAACTCGAAAAACTGACAATTCCACAAACACAACGAATCAACCTTGAAAACAAAACCCTCACCCCCGGCTTCATCGACTCTCACATCCATCTCTACTGGTTCGGCTCCCAGCTTCTCCGCCAGGCCGACCTCGTCGGCGCCACCAGCATCGACGAAATCCTCAATCGCCTCAGCCAACTGAAATCAAATCGCCCCACCGGCTGGCTCCAGGGCCACGGCTTCGACCACGACAAGCTCCGCGAAAAACAATTCCCCACCCGCGCCGACCTCGACAGAATCTCCAAAACTCAACCCATCATCATCTCCCGCATTTGCGGCCACGCCACCGTCGCCAACTCCCCCGCCCTCGCTCTCCTGTCCCCCGACGAGCGCTCAAAGGGCGACCAACACTCCGGCCTCTACACCGAAACCGCCGCCTGGGCCTTCTACAAATTAATCCCCGACCTCTCCGAAGAAGAAGCCCAGCAAGCCATTCTCGCCGCCGCCAAAATCGCCCTCCAGACCGGCATCACCACCGTCCAAACCATGCTCGACACGCCTAATCAAATGATCGGCTACTCCCGCCTCCACCGCCAAAATCGCCTCCCCCTCCGCGTCGTCGCCATGCCCCCCTTCTCCGCCATCGACGATCTCCACAAATATGGCCTCCGCTCCCGCTTCGGCGACGACCGCCTCCAATTCGGCGCATGCAAACTGTTCTCCGACGGCTCCCTTGGCGCTCAAACCGCCCTCCTCTCCGATCCCTACGCCGACAAACCCACCACCCGCGGCCTGCGCTTCTACGACCCGGCCGACCTCAAACAAAAATGCCGCATCGCCGAGCAGAATGGCTTCCAACTCGCCATCCATGCCATCGGCGACCAGGCCCTCCGCGAAACCATCGACGCCATTGAATACGCCCTCGAAGGTGCATCCAACCAACTCCATCGCCACCGCGTCGAACACGCCTCCCTCTGCCCACCCGACTGCCTCGAGCGCCTCGCCAAAATCCAGACCGTCGTCACCATCCAGCCCCAATTTGTCACCTCCGACACCTGGACCCTCAATCGCCTCGGCCCCACGCGCACCCCCCACGCCTACCCCTTCAAATCCATGCTCAGCGCCGGCATCCCCATCGCCCTCTCCTCCGACTGCCCCGTCGAAAAACTCGACGCCTTCGACACCCTCGCCGCCGCCGTCGGCCGCCACGATTGGTCCCCCCACGAAACCCTCACCCCACTCGAAGCCCTCCGCGCCTACACCCTCGGCAGCGCCCACGCCGCCTTCCTCGAAAAATCCCTCGGCTCCCTCCAAGTTGGCAAACTGGCCGACTTTGTGATTCTCTCCGCCGACCCCACCAACCTCTCCGCCCCCCAACTCCGCAACCTCAAAGCCGAGAAAGTCTTCATCGCCGGCCAATGCGTGTCTGAAATGACTCAATGAATCAATTATTCAACGACTCAATAGGAGGCTCCATGCTCATCGATCTCGACCAAAACCAACCCCGCACCTACATCGCCCGCGGTAGCCCCAAAATGGAGCTTGCCCTCACCCTCGGCGGCGGAATCCTCTTCGCCATCATCCTTGTCGTGATGCTCGCCCTTCTCTTCAACGCCCCCGCCACCGGCAGCTCCGGCCGCCAACCCGGCTTCATCGGCGGATTCTCCGTGATTCCTATCATGCTCATCGCCCGCGGCCTCTTCGTGATGCGCAACTTCACCCGCGTCACCCTCGACCAAAACGGCATCGCCCTCGAATCCTCCCTCTCCTTCAAAACCATCCCCTGGAACCAGATCGACCGCATTCAGAAAAAAGAGCGCGGCTCCTTCATGGGCGATACCCACGACACCCTCATCCTCCTCGGCGCTGATGGAAAGCCCCTGGCCGAAATCCGCGACACCCTCGACCGCTTCCCCGACCTCATCCAACAGATCGAATCCCGCTCCACCGCCGCCCGCGGCGCCCCCATCGCCGAGATTCCCGCCGACGATCCGGCCGAAATGAAAAAAGCCCGCCGCCGCGGCAAAATCCTCGCCTCGCTCTTCACACTTTTCACCCTCGGCATGATCGCCGGCACCATCGCCTCATTTAACGAGCTCGCCCACGAGAAAAAATTCGCCACCGAAGCCGTCCGCACCGACGCCAAGATTCTCAAGCACTACATGGTCCGCCAAACCCCCTGGCTCGAGTTCGAATTCACCGACCCCGCCGGCCACACCATCCTGCGCCAGGCCATGATGGAAATCCCCGCCTGGGAGGCCCTCACCCACTCCAAAACCGTCCCCCTCGAATACCTCCGCTCCGACCCCTCCTGGAACCGTCTCGCCCAGGGCGAAGACCACACCAGCTTCAGCAACTTCTGGCCCCTGGGCCTCATCGGCATCCTCATGTTCGGCACCTGCGCTGTCTTCTCCTTCCTCGGCTACGACCTCAAAACCAAAGGCGGCGCATTCCAGCTCACCCGCTGGGGCAAACCCCTCGATGACTGAACCTCCGCCCCCGCGCCAACGCACTATTCCCTGCCACACGTAGGTCCGGCTGTGCCGGACTCTGGCGTATAACGAAATATTGTTTTGACTTGCCAGTTAGGGCTGCTAGGTTCAACCAATCCCCATTGGGAGAGGGCAAAAACCACCAAGTACGACCTCCCGGGACTCTGCGCCATATGTCTTTTTTCACCCAACACTTACCTCGCAAATCCCCTCCGGCCTTCGAATCCCTCGAATCCCGCCTCTTCCTTAGCGTCTCTACCCCCCAAATCCCCCACGGCTTCTCCCCCCTCCGCTGGCATGGCCGCGACACCTATGTCCGCACCGCCCATTGGATCCTCAAGCTTGACTCCGCCAAAGGCACCCCGGCCGACCAACTGCTCTCCATCCAAAAGGCCCTCACCCACGCCAACAAAAATCTCCACGTCCGAGCCCATCTCGGCGACGATGGCCTGGTCCTCATCACCTCAGGCACCAAGGCCAAATACAAGAACCTCCTCTCCTCCCTCAAAACAGTCCGCGGCTTCAAATATCTCGAGCCCAATTTCCTCCTCCACGCTGCGACCATCCCCAACGATTCGTTCTTCCCCAACCAGGATGACCTGAACAACACCGCCCAGTCCGGCGGCAACTTCGACGCCGACATTGATGCCCCCGAAGCCTGGGACCTCACCACCGGCTCTCCGGACGTCGTCGTCGGCGTCATCGACAGCGGCATCGATTACACCCACCCCGACCTCGCCGCCAACATCTGGACCAATCCCTTCGAGATCGCCGGCGACGGCATCGACAACGACAACAACGGTTACATCGACGACATCCACGGCTGGGATTTCGCCAACGATGACAGCGATCCGATGGACGACCACGGCCACGGCACCCACGTCTCCGGCACCATCGCCGCCGTGGGCAACAACGGCGCGGACGTCACCGGCATCAGTTGGTCCAGCAAGCTGATGGCCCTGAAAATTCTCGCCGCCAACGGCTTCGGCGAGCTCTCCGCTGCCATCGAAGCCCTCAACTACGCCGACGACATGGCCGGGCGCGGCGTCAACATCCGCGTCACCAACAATAGCTACGGCGACCCCGGTTTCTCCCTCGCCATGGAGGATGCCATCACCGCCAGCGGCCAGGCCGGCCTGCTCTTCGTCGCCGCCGCCGGCAATGGCGGAAATGACTCCATCGGCGACGACAACGACACCACCCCCTTCTATCCCGCATCATCCGATTCACCCAACATCATCTCCGTCGCCGCCACCGACAACAAAGACCAGCGCGCCGGCTTCTCCAACTATGGCGCAACCACCGTCCACATCGGCGCTCCCGGCGTCTCCACCTGGAGCACCGCCCGCGGCGGCGGCCTCACCGTGCTCAGCGGCACCTCCATGGCCACCCCCCACGTCGTCGGCGTCGCCGCCCTCGCTTTCGGCATCAGCCCCCGCGGCACACCCTACTCCGTCATCCGCGACGCCATCCTCAACGGCGGCGACCAAATCAGCGCCCTCACCGGCATCACCACCACCGGCCGCCGCCTCAACGCGTTTGGCGCTCTCGCCCAACTCCCCCTCACCGTCATCAACTCCACGCCCGCCCCTGATCAAGCCGTCTCCACCGCCGCTCTCGACTATCAACTGATCTTCTCCCACCCCCTCACTCCCGAATCCATCGAGCCGACGGACCTTCTCGTCAACGATGTCCCCGCCGACTCTTTTACCCGCCTCACCCCCACCACCATCTCCTTCCATT
This sequence comes from Tepidisphaeraceae bacterium, assembly GCA_036001665.1. GTDB lineage: Bacteria > Planctomycetota > Phycisphaerae > Tepidisphaerales > Tepidisphaeraceae > JBGPEF01. The sequence goes on along the minus strand of DASYUA010000170.1, from coordinate 17,667 downwards.
TCAACACCTCCCCCCTCACCGCCGAAGGCCTCCAGACCATGCAGCTCGCCGACGCCTCCATCACCCGCCAACTCGACAGCGCTGCCGTCCAACCCTTCAGCGAATCCTTCCGCTACGACACTACGCCGATGCAGGTCCTCTCCTCCTCCATCCAGCGCGATCAAACCGAAGCCCACATCGATCTTCAACTCAACGAACCCCTCGCCCCCTCTTCCCTCAATCTCACAGATCTCCAAATCGACCACGGCACGATCACCGCCGCCGAACTCCTCGATCCCCAGCAAGTGCGCTTCACCATCTCCGGCCTCGACCCCGAAGCGACGCTCAACATCTCCCTCCCCGCCGGCGCATTCACCGATCAGTTCGCCAACCCCTCCCTCCCGCATTCCGCCACGCTTCAACTAGACGCCACCGGCCCCACTTCTCTCCCCACTCCTCTCCCCTCTCTCTCCCCTCTCGGCGGCCTCCTCCGAGGCGCAAGCGCCTCCGGCCTCATCAACGACCCCGCCGACACCGACACCTTCACCCTCTCCCTCAACGCCGGCCAGCGCCTCTCTCTCGCCGTCCTGGGCACTGATGGCCTCTTACCCACTTTCCAACTCCTCGATCCCCAGGACCAGACTCTCGCCAGCGTCGTCACCAATTCCAGCATCGCCACCACCGACGACCTCCTCATCACCACCTCCGGCCTCTACTCAATCATCGTTGGCGAAACCGCCTCCACCTCCGGCCACTACACCCTCCGCGCCTCCGTCAATGCCACCCTCGAATCCGAATCCCTCGCCGGCCCCTCCAACGACACCATACCATCGGGCCAACCCCTCGACTTCGTCTTCCTGCCCCTGGCCAATGGCGCATCCCGCGCTGCCATCGCCGGCCAAAGCGACCTCCCCGCCGGCGTTCTCACCACCGAGATGGAACCCAATGACGCCACCTTCACCGCCAACTCCGGCGCAAAAAATTTCCTCCCCGCCCCCTCCAATCTCTTTCAGATGGGCATTAAGGGCCGCATTCTCACCACCTCCGACTCCGACTATTTCAATCTCGGCGATTTCCAAATCGGCGACACCCTCACCATCGCCCTCTCCGGCGCAGGCGGCCCGCGCGGCACCCTCTCCGATCCCTTCCTCGAGCTCTATCGCGCCACCCCCGACGGCCCCCTCCTCGTCACCGACGATGACGACAGCGGCCCCGGCATCGACGCTCTCATCCATCGCTTTTCAATCCCCGACGCCGGCGCCTATTACGCCCGCGTCCGCCCCTATTCCGATCAGACCGGCACCTATGACCTCGCCCTTTTCCTCGAAAACATCGACACTCCCCCCACCACCGGCTCCCCCCAACCCACCGACTCCGAACCCAACGACTCGACCGACACCGCCACCGATGCCTCCTCCTCCTGGCGCACGGTTCAATACATTTCCACCACCACCGGCGCCCTCGCCAACTCCGACCACGACATCGTCTCCTATTCCCTTCACCAGGGCGATCTCGTCACCGTCGAAGTAATCCCCACCGGCTCCCTCCGCCCCCGTCTCACCCTCCGCGACGCCAACAACAACCCCATCGCCGCCGACGACGGCTCCAGCCGAATCCCCGGCCGCTCCGCCATCATTTACACCTTTATCATCCCCACCACCAACACCTACTACATCGATTCCTTCGCCAAATCCGGCCTCGGCAACTACACTTCCAACCTCTATCTCACCAGCACCACAACCCCCGCCAGCCCCACCCCCGCCCCCGACCTCTATTCATTCTCCCTCGAAGCCGGCCAGCAGGCCTCCCTCATCCTCGACAACTCCAGCCCTGGTTCACTCCAGCTCCAACTCCAGGACCCAACCAGCGCAATCATTTCCACCGCCATCCCCACCACAATTTCCTCCCAGCAAGCCATCGCCACCTTCACCGCCCCCGCTTCCGGCCTCTATTACGCCCGCGTCGCGGGCGACCGCTTCCAGGACTACACGCTCCTGGTCACCCGCGACTCCGCCTTCGACCTCGGCGCCAACGACACCATTGCTCAGGCCCAATCGCTCGCCTCGGCCTCCAACGCCCTGGGCTACGCCGACTCCGATGATGACTGGTATTCCCTCCCCATCTCCACCGGCAACACCATCCAACTCTCCACCTCCACCCCCGGCGGCCCCGACAATCCCCTCGACCCCACCCTCGAACTCTACGACCCCCTCGGCGCACTCATCGCCACCGACGACAATTCTGCTACTGACGGCCGCAACGCACTCATCACCGCCAAAGCCTCCATCTCCGGTGACTACCGCATCCACCTCACCGGCGCAGGCGCTGGCGAATATCTGCTAAGCCTCACCCGCTTCTGGTCCCTTCCCGGCACCCCCGGCGACGACAATCTCACCATCCGCGAAAACCCCCAATCCCACCAAACCGAAATCTTCCTCAACACGCCTCTGAACGATCCCCCCACCTATTCCCTCGACCCCGACCTCCTTAGCATCATCGGCCTCAACGGCCGTGGCGGCTCCGATCAACTCATTCTCGACGGCCTCGACCTCCAACTCGCCGAACCCCCCACTACCACTTCACTCAACCTCACTCTCCAAAACTCCGCGCAACTTTCCCTCCTCGGCTCCCCAAAACTCACCAGCCTTGATCTCCAGGATTCTTCCCGCGCCGCCCTCACCTCCGGCCACAACGTCCTCCGCCTCAGCCAGATTCAAATCTCCCCCGACGCCCGCCTCGACCTCCAGGATGGCTCGCTCATCCTCCAAGCCGACAGCGCCACCCGCCTCGCCATGCTCAATCTCCTCACCGACCACATCCGCTCCGCCCGCTCCGGCGGCGCATGGACCGGCCCCGGCATCCTCACCTCCACCCTCGGCCCCGACCGCCTCCACACCCTCGGCATCATGCTCAACGACGCCGGCGGCGCTCCCATCAAATCAGTCTTTGCCGGCCAATCCGTCGATGACAACTCCATCCTCCTGGGCTACTCCCTCATCGGCGACACCGACCTCGACAACGACATCGACGCCGATGACTACGCCCGCATCGACGCCGCCTTCAGTTCCAATCTCCAAAACCCCGCCTACGCCGACGGCGACTTCGACTACAGCAACTCCATCAACTCCGACGACTTCTTCTACATCGACCGCGCTTTCTCTTCCCAATAAAGAAGGCCGCTCCGATTTACGAAACGGCCTCTCGCTCTCAATACCAACTCAATCTACCTTCTTCGTCTCACACACAATCCCACCCCCATCACCAGCATCATCCCCACCGCCGTCGGCTCCGGCACCGCCGGCCCGGGACTGACCACTTCCTCCCCCGACGCCGGCAATACCCCAAATCCCGCCAAATCCGCGTGGTAAACGTGCATCTCCCACGGATCAAACTGATCCACCAACTGTCCATTGGCGAAATTCAGGTCCCTTCCCTCTCCAAACACCCCCACCCTCGTCAGCCCGCTCAATCCCGGCAGCAAAACCGCCTGATTCGCCAGCGTCTTGCTCGACATGTTCAAAATGAAGAAGTATTGATCCCCGTCGTAATTCTTCCGCGCCCCCTCCAGCAAACTCGAGTTCATCGTGATCTTGTCGTTCGCCGGCGTCGCCGACGCATTCAACACCCGCGCCAGCGACTGAATCCGCGCATTCTGCGTGGTCATCTCCGACACCACATCCGCCGGCGTCATGTCAAAGCGAAACCCGCTCCCGATCTGCTGCGGGAAATACGCAACCCCCTTCGCCCCATTGATGATCGCATCCCACACCTCCGCGCGAAATTCCCCCGGCGTCACCCCGCGCGCATTCGGTATCCACGAGAGCTTCTGATTGCTTGTTTCGATGAAGGCCCACTGCGGCTTCCCTCCCGAAAGATCCGAAAGCTTCTTCACCGCCATCCCCTCGTTCTTGCGGTCGGTGATCGTCTTGCTCAGATCAACCCAGTCCGGCCGCCCCCACCCCGTCACCGGATACATGTCGTTCCCCACCCAGTTCGCGCTCTGCATGTACTGCTGATACGTCGTCTCCGGCGTCCACTTGTTCAGCAGCTCTCCGCCCGAGAAATTCACGAACACCGGCTTATTGGGATCGACCGCTTTCCACTTCGTATAATCCGCCGCCAGCACCGATGGGCTGGTGTCGTGCAAATCCGGCTCATCCGAGTGCATCCACGCCAGCAGCCGCGACTCATTCAAATCCGCCGCCGGATTGCTCCTCGGCTGGCGAATCTGATAGAAGCCGTGCGCGTTGGATGCGTTCGACCACGCATCAATGCTGTCCACCCCGCCGTATGGCTCATAGTTGATGACCGTGTTGATCCCCCGCGACTGCCACTTATCAAACGTATTGAGCGGCTGACTCCACACCCCGATCGGAAAGAAACTGTCCGGCGTATTCACCGCCCCCGCCGCGCCCGCCCAGCTTCCCCCCGCCAGCATCGCCACCCCGCCAACCGCCACCGCCAGCCATCGCCTCACTTTCGCTTGGATCTTGTCACTTCCCCGCTTGGCCACTGCCGCTTTTTCGAGAGAACTGATGTAGCGCATCACAAATTACTCCGCGCTCGACGCCCATAGTTGCGAACACATCACCCGCGCTGCCAGCCGCAGCGGCCGGATGCCAGTTGTTGCTGATGTCTTCCCTTTCTTCGCTATCTGCCCGGGCCAAAGCCCTGCTTTCGCACCGTCCCTCGCCTGTCCGCTGTGCCCGTGAAAATGTTTGCCACGCAACAGGGTTGGAACACACCTGACCTTCCCTCGGGACTAAAAAGATCTATTCAGTTTCAAACGCTTCTAGTGAATTGGACCCGAGCAAGAGTGACAAACCTGCTCGCGACGCCGTGCTGTGCCCTCGGGCGTCGAACATTTCGGCGGATGACAGCGCTTGAAGGACAATGAAAGCGCCCGCCAAAACCCTCTGCTCTACACGTCGATTCAGTGATGCCCGGTACACTTCCGAACAACCATAGCCACCGCGTATTATGCGCCACATTTTGCGCAGCCTGCAAGTGTTTTCGGCCGGATTTCCAAAAAAGCTTGAAATTTAAATTGACTCGGCCGCGCAATGACGTCCTCGCTCTGCCGCCATGTAGGGGGTGCATCGCACACCATCCACTCCTCTCGCCGCTCGCGCCCGCGAGCGCTTCCTCTTCAACTTCCCCCGCCGTAAACTCCCTCCCACACCGGAGCAATCCATGCCCTTCAAAGTCATCGACATTCAACCCACCCCCAATCCCAACGCCGCCAAATTCATCCTCGACGGACAGATCGCCCCTCAACCCACCAGCTTCTTCAATGCCGACCAGGCCAGGGACCACCCCCTCGCCTCCAAACTTTTCGCCATCCCCGGCGTGGCCAGCATCCTGCTCCTGGGCGACTTCGTCACCGTCAACAAACGGCCCGATATCAAATGGTCCGCCCTCACCGACAAGGTCCAAAGCGTGCTTCAGTCCGCCTGATTCACCTGTTTTTCCGACAAAAATCCCGAACCGTCCCGCTCTCATTTCGTACCCAGATATGCGAAGTGTTTCTCCCCTCCTATGCCCCGTAGGTCTCACCCACGCCTACGGGGTTCATTTTTGCGCCCACTGCGGTACGATTGCCCCCATCGATCGCCAATGGGCTTCGCCGCGCCATTCCACCAAACCTGACCGCCTCGCTCGCTTAGGATCTCAACATGCACCAGTATCACCAAACCAGATTGCTCGCCTTCGCCCTGCTCGCCGCTGCGCTGCTGGCCGGATGCCGCGCCAAGCCCGCCCCCAGCGCCGGCTTCGCCGATCCTGAATTGATGAAGTACGACGCCTCGCTCCCCTTCAACAAATTCTGGCGCAAGCCCGATGTGGATTGGAAACACTACGACACGCTCTACATCGCCGACGTCAGCACTTCCTACATGCTGGCCATGACCGATTGGCAGAAAGGCGAGCGCAAAGAGGAAATCGAGCGGGACGTCCACACCATCGGCATCTATACCCGCGACGCCCTCAAGAAAGCCTTCCGCGACGATCCCAGGCATCGCTTCCAGGTCGTCGATGCCCCCACCGAGCAACCCCAAGCCCTCGTCTTCGAAATGGCCCTCATCGAACTCGTCCCCAGCAAGGTCGCCCTCAACGCGCTGGGCTATGCCCCCTTCGGCGTCGGCCTGGGCATCAGCGCTGTGCGCGGCGCTGCCAACGACAAGAGCACCGTCGCCTTCGAGGCCCGCCTTCGCGACGCCGCCACCGGCGACATCCTCATGCTGGCCGCCGACCGCGAGGCCGAACAGGCCGCCATCATCGACCTCCGCGCCTTCAAGTGGTACACCCACGCCCACGCCATCATCGATGGCTGGTCCAGGCAATGGGTCCGGGTCATTGAGCAGAAACCCGGCGAAAAGATCAAGGATATGGACACTTTCCGCCTCCTCCCCTGGTAACCGACTGGAGTCCCAATGCAATTCCCCAATCAAACCATCCTCGTCGCCGGCGGCACCGGCGGCCTCGGCCGCGCTGTCAGCCTCGCCTTCCTCCAGGAAGGCGCCAACGTCGCCGTGACCTACCGCAAACCCGAGGAATTCGCCGCCCTCCAATCCGCCGCCGCCGCTAATTCCTCCCGCCTCGAAGGCCACATCACCGACGTCACCGACGAATCGGCCGTCTCCCAGCTCATCGAAAAAATCCTCTCCAAACACGGCCGCCTCGACGCACTGGTCAACACCGTCGGCGGCTTCACCGGCGGCCAGAAATTCTGGGAAGCCGACGGCAAATCCCTCGATCAAATGCTCACCGTCAACCTGCGCAGCGGCTGGGTCCTCTCCCGCGCCGCCGTCCGCCCCATGCTCAAAGCCGGCCGCGGCTCCATCATCAACATCGCCTCCAAAGCCGCCCTCGATCACTCCCCCACCCTGGCCGCCTACTCCGCCTCAAAAGCCGCCGCCCTCGCCCTGATCGATTCCCTCGCCGCCGACCTCAAAGGCGCCGGCGTCCGCGCCAACTCCGTCCTCCCCAGCATCATCGACACCGAAATCAATCGCAAAATGATGCCCAAAGCCGACTTCTCCAAATGGCCCAAACCCGAAGAGATCGCGCGAGTGATTTTGTTCCTGTGCAGCGACGATGCCAAATTAATCAACGGAGCGGCCATACCTGTTTAGGGCAGTATCGTCAACGCCCCGCGTTATTTAGACTCCCACGCATCATCTAGCTCACGTCCTGCACAACTTTAGGAGCATCTCATGGCCGACTATCCCATTCTTCTGGAGCATCCCGAACCTATACTCCAGCGCTGCGATCCCAACACCATTCTTTTCATCGGCGGCATGTGGGGGGCCGTCAAAGGCGGCCAAACCGTCCTCGCCCACGATGGCTATCGCTTCATCTGGTGCGCTAACGGCCTGATGGTCGTCTATTCCCTTAATGGAAAGTTCTATGGCCAGAATTCTGCGGGCTTCGTCGGTGAGGTCCGCACCGCTGCCGCTACCGAAGCCGGCCGCCGCGCTGAGTTCATGGCCAAGGTTGCCGAAGTCGAAATGAAATTGATGATGGGCATTCTCGCCGGCACCGGCCCGGCCGGCTTTGTCCTGGTTGTCGGCACCGAAATCGCCGAATTCGTCGTCGAGAATCGCGAGAACTTCGGCAAATGGAACAACCAACTCAGCGCAGTTCTCAAAGCCCGCGAGTACCTCAAAAAGTACGCGCCCACCACCTATGACAAACTGTTCAATGCAGTTCTCTCCCAAGTCTACAAAGACGCCAAGGCCAAGATCCCCGATGCCATCACACCCCAGGCCGTCGCCTTCGGCGTCGGTGTCGTTCTCGGCAGCGTTGGCAAGAAACTGATCAAAGGCAAGTTCTCCGTGCTTGCCCTGGGCGCGGTCATCCTCGAGCAACTCGTCGTTCGTTTTGTCCTAAACGTGGCCCCCGAAGCACTCAAGATCACCGCCGAGGAATACCAGAAAATGGCCCAGGAGATCATCGCCAAGGCTCGTAGTGCCGGCATAACCATCAGCGAGGCCGACGCCCGAAAAATTATCGAGGAAGCTCGTACTCACCCCCGCGAGATCAAACAGGCCTACGACATGCTCCACGATGCCTTCGAGGAACTAAAGACAACCGTCCCCAGATAAACTCGACGACCGAAACTAACCCTCTGCCTCAAGTTTCCACTCGCTCTTCACACTTGACTGAAAGTAACCGTTCAGTGACTTTTTGATAATGCGATTTCGGCTCGCCGCGCCAGTTGAGCCGAGGCAGGAACTTGCTGTCATCCCTGCTTGGTTACGATCAAAGATCTGAATTTTAACCGAACAAACTCGTCCAAAAAACGTACATATCGCGGGAACTGCTTAAAGGGGGTTGAGATGGTCGCGTCTTTCACCGCTCTATCGATCGAGCGCCCCCTCCGCGCGCTGCTCTCAATTCCCAATGTAACAAAAGTAACAAATTGTAACGCCTTCACAATTACTCTCCCCCTCTGCCGTCCTATTCCCCTCTCTGTCCAACTCAGCAAAACAAACCCAATCAAACCCACCAAACAAACCCAAAAACCCCTATCCCGCCTCAAAAACGCCACTTTTGCCCTCTCCCGCGCAATCCTTTTTGACGAAACAAAGCCACCGTCAGCCCCGAAGCCTCAAAAACAGTTGCCCGCCGCCCACGGCGATTCAGGACCACTTCCGGCAGCGCTTTCGCGTCGGTTCAGCGGCCGTTCCGGTCGGTTTCATGTCGGTTCTATGTCGCTTTTTGTCGATTTCGGTCGGTTTCGGTCGGTTTTGGTCGGTTTCTTTGGCGGAATCGTGCCCCGCCCCTTCCACAACTCACGCGATATGCAGCATTTGCAAAAAACCGTGTCCGGAAGCGGCCCAAAAACTTTTTCGCCGCCCCCTCCCCATCAATCCCCCAATGCAAGCCCATTCCCGCCCCCGCCATTCTCATCCGCTGCCCTACCCACCCCCCTCGTCCAAAAACTTCAGCCGGATGTGCTCCAAAAAGGTCCAGATCGTCAGATTAATTGGTATCGCCAGCATCAGCCCGGCCACGCCGAAAATCTTGCCCCACAAAACGACCGTGAACAGCGTGATCGCCGGATGCACATTCACCGCCCCCTTCATGATCAGCGGCAGGATCACATATGCCTCCAACGCCTGGATGCATCCCCACACCAGCAGCACCAGCCCCGCGGCCGTTCCGCTCTGCGTTGCCCCGGCGAACAGGGCGGCGATCACGCACGCGATGGCCGGCCCAACCGTCGGGACGATCTCGGCCACCCCCGCCAGCAAGGCCAGTGGAATCGCCATCTTCAGCCCGATCACCGTGTATCCAATCATGGATGCCGTGAAGACCACGGCCATGCCGGTCAGGGTCCCCACCGCCCACGCCCGATATCTGGGCTCCAGATCCTCCATCGCCGCCCGCAAGGCCGGCCGATGCCGCTGCGGGAATATCCGCAAAACCGGCTTGATCAATCCCTCCGGCGGTTCACTGAGCAGGAAAATCGAACCCACCAGCGTGAACGCCAGCGACAGCAGAATCCCCAGCACGATGTCGGCCGTCCGCGAGAAAACCAATCCTCCCTGCCCCGTCAAAAACCCCCGCACGTTGTCGGCCATGACTTCGAATGTCAGCGGGTCCTTCATTCCAAGGCTTCCGCTCCATCGCGCCAGCGACTGGTCCACATCACGCTTGGTTTCAGGCCAATTTACCACCGCATTGCCGATGGGTTTCTGGAGCGGCCAATACAGCAGAAACGCAACCACACCCACGATGGCCACCATCCCCACTCCCAGGACAGCCACATCCACGCCGCGCGGCCCGGGAATCCAGTCCATCAGCGGCCGGAGGGTGCAGGCGATGATGCAGGCGGCCAGGACCCCCAGCACCACGGTGCTCACCGGGCTGAAGAAAAAGAGCACCAGGATGATGAGAATCAGCCACCCCGCCGGCGCAAGCCAAACCGGCAGCGAGCGGGGCGTTGCGCCATCATTGGAACGTGGCGCTGTCGCTATGGGACGAGGTGCATTTTCGCGCGGAGGATCGTCGGCCATGTTCGACAAGATAGACCACTCGGACACCAAGGGAAAGGGAGGGCTATCGCCAGAAGACCAGGCGCCCCAATGCCCGGCCCACGGAGGAAAGGAACTTCATCACGCGGATGCGCAGCTCCAGGCGCTGGATGGCGCCGTCGCGGGGTTCGACTTCCATGGCGCGGCGGGTCCAGGTGAGGGCTTTGTCATAGTCGCCCTGGCGCTGGTGGGCGAGGGCCAGGTTGTACATGGCGGTGGTGGCCTCGGGATCGCAGCGGAGGGCTTCGCGGCAGCTATCCATTCCTTCGGGGAAGCGGCCGTTCATGAACTGGGCAACGGCCAGGTTTTGCCAGGCGGAGGCGTTATCGGGCTGGAGGGTGGTGAGACGCTTGAGGCAGGCGGCGGCGGGACGGCTTTGGCCGCAGTCCATGAGGAGGTTGGAGAGGTCCAGGAGGATGATCGGGTCGCGCGGGTCGAGGCGCAGCTCGATCTTCAGATGGTGCAGGGCCCGATCGACCTCGCCCTCGCGGAGGCAGGCCTCGCCAAGGTACATGTGAGCGCCAGAGCAGCGGGCATCGAGGTTGAGAGCGCGGCTGATGGATTCGCGGGCGATATCGACCCGGCCGCAGATCAGGAGCCAGCGGCCATATCGGACGTGGGTGACCGGCTCGGCGGGGGCCAATTCGATGGCCCGGCGGAACTTTTCGCCGGCCTCATCGACCCGGCCCATTTCCAGCAGGAGATCGCCCAGGTCGAGCAGGGCGTCGGTGTTGCCGGGGTTGAGGCGGAGTTCCTGAAGATAGTGCTGGCGGGCCTTTTCCAGCTCCCCCTGCTGGGCCAGGGCCTCGGCCAGATGGACATGGACGGCGGGATAGGCCTCATCGAGGTCCAGGGTGCGCTGCCAGCAGTAGATGGCCTTGTCGAAGAGCCGTCGTTCCAGGAGGCTATGGGCCACGTTGAAATAGCAGCGGGGGCATTCCTCCTTGTATTGGCGGGCCAGATAGAAGGTTTCCTCGGCCTTGTCGTGATTGCCCATGGCGGCATAGACGGCGATCCGCTCGCAGTAGGCCGGCTCATAGGCGGAGTCGAGGCGGGTGATTTGTTCAAAAGATTTCAGGGCTTCTTCAAACCTTCCCAGGCGGGCGAGGTCTACTCCCATGCGATGCAGGGCTTCAATGTCATCGGGCTCGATGCGAAGGGCCTTCTGGTAGGCCTCGAGGGCTTCGTCGAACCGGCTCAGCTCATCGAGGGTGAGGCCGACGTTGAAATACCAGGAGCTGTTGTAGGGGTTCATGGCGATGGCAGCACGGAGTTCGTCCAGGGCCTCCTGCCACTTCTGCTGGGCGAAGAGTTCCTGTGCCTTTTCGACACGTTCTTCAGCATCCTGCCAGTCGTTCATCGTGTTTCGTCGAGGAAATCTCGGCCTTCGCTGGTTTTCTATTAGAGCCACGAATTTATCGGGCGGCAAGTTAAAAAAGGTTTGTGCACAGGGAGGAAGGGACATGGGACAAGGGAGGAGGAACCGGGGGCTGGTGCGAGGAGGTTTATGCAACGGTTGAGGGATGGGAGGAATAAAAGATTGAAATCTTCCCCGCGCCAATCTTTGCGCGGGAAAGGAAATGAGGTAATTTCCCATGATGACGAGGTTCGTTGCAACTGCGGGGGGTGGTTGCGGATGAGTTGGGGTGGTGGAGCGGTGGAGCACTGGCAGCAAGCTGCCAGTGGCACGGCTGGCGGTGGCAGGAAAAGCGATGGTCCGCATGAGGTGGACCCGGCATGGCAAGCCGCCAGTAGCACGGCTGGCAGGCCAGAATAGGTGAAGGGGGGGCATCGGGAACTCCGCGGGATGCGGGAGGACGATGCATGGTTTGATGGCCTAAATGGTCGATGTAAGGTACAGGTGAACTGCAAGCGCTGGATGAGATCGGCCGTGCTTGCGGCAGCGGCGGTGGCCGCGATGCCGAAGCTGTTGCCTGCGCAAGAAACTCCGCCGGCGGCGGGCGCGGCCGAAACACGGGAAGAGGCGGCGATCCGAGACATCCGCCAGCAGGAAGCGATCCTCACGGACCGTGGCGCGACTCCGGCAGCGCGGGAGGAGGCAGCGCGGCGGCTGGTGTCGCGCTCGAGCCCTGAAGCGGACAATGTGCTGATGCGGGTGCTGACCGAGTTGGGGAACCGGGATGAGCAACTGGCGGTGGCTCGGGCACTGGCATCCGATCCGACACCCGAGCCGGCCTTTATCACGCCACTTTCCAATCTGCTGGGATCCGGAGCGACGCTGACGGAAGCGGTGGCGCAGGCGCTGGCGACGTACAAGGGGAACGACAATGTGCGCGAGCTGCTGGTCAACTTCGCGACGAATCCGACCAACCTGCTGGACATGCGTGCGGGAGTCATCGGGGCGATGGGCAAGCTGGTGGACAAGCAGGCTGCCGGGGCGCTGATCAATGTTCTGAAGACCGACGACAACGGCCGCATCCGCGAAACGGCGTGTGATGCGCTGGCTGAGATGACGGGGCTGCCGCGCAGCGGGGACGTGCAGGGGTGGCTCCAATGGTGGGCGCAAAACGAGCCCAAGAACGAGGAGCAGTGGTCGAAGGACCTGTTGAAGTTCAACGCGGCCGCGCGGGCGGACCTGACCAAGCGGTTGGAGAAGGTGCTGGACGACGCGCGCCGGCGGCTGCGGGAGAGCTATCGGGCGGCGGCGAGCGACGCCGACAAGGTGAAGGTTGTCAGCGAGTATCTCCAGAAGGATTCGGAAGACATGAGGCTGCTGGGGGTGAAGCTGATTCAGGACGAGGCAACCGGGTTTCGAGCGGTGCCAGCGCCGATCTTCGAGCAGTTGCGGAAGATGGTTGGCGACAGCGCCAGCAATGTGCGGCGGGAAGTTGCGATTACGCTGGGCAACGCGGGGGTTGGCGCTGTGGATGCGCTGCTGACGCAGCTTGCACAGGAGCGCGACCCTTCGGTGCGTGAGCAGTTGGTGCGGGCGCTGGGGCCGTCGCATGACCTGCGGGCGATTGAGCCGCTGCTGAATGCGCTCAATGACGCCAATTTCCAGGTGGCCCGGGCGGCGGCGGATTCATTGAGTGACCTGGCGACGGATCTGCGGAATCCGAAGAATGAGGCGGTGGCGGCGCAGGTGGCGGCGGAACTGAATCGGAAGCTGAGTGCGACGCCGGTTAATTCGGGCACCGATACGCTGCGGATCGGGCTGGTGGGGGCGGCGGCATCGCTGGGTCATGCCTCATCTCGCGAGATATTGCAGCGGCTGGCCGGGCCGAGCGAGACATTGGAGCGAGTGCGGGTTTATGCACTGCGGGGGCTGGGTGTGATTGGCAATCCGGCGTCAATGCTCTTCATTACGCCAGCGCTGGAAGATCGAAGTAAGCAGGTGCAGGTGGAGGCGTGCAAGGCGCTGAAGTTCTGTGCCGACAACTTTGGCGGGATCGCCAATACGCTGCGGCCGCGGATTGGGAAGGAAGAACCTGATCTGGATGTTCGAGCGGCGGCATGGGATACGCTGTCGGAGCTCTTCAAGAAGGCCGGTGATGCGGAGCTTCGGTATTGGAACCAGTATTTGCAGAAGGATCCCGATTTCACACGGCGACTGCGGGTGCAGGAGGAATTGGAACAGCGTTACTCGGCGGACAAGGCTGAGGAGAGATTGGCAAGCGTCCGCCAGGACATGGGGACGCAATATTTGTTGCTGAATCAGCCGGAGAAGGCAGTGGAGAAAACGCAGCAGGCGCTGGAGTATTTCGACAGCCACAACGCACAAGCGAGTGCTACCGATGCTCTGGTTCAGCAGATGATGGAGGCGAAGCTTAGAACCAAGAAGTATGCGGAGGCCGTCGATTTCGCACTCGACCGGGTGCAGCGCGACCGGGCCAGCCTCTCAAACCTCTGGCTAAAGACCAAAGACGAACTGGTTCGCCTGAAGACCGCCAGCGATCATGTGAGCGCGTTGGAGCTGATCCAGCAATTCCGCAGGCTACCTCTCCCCGATACGATCTCCGGCCCACTGTCTGCGTGGGAGTCGGAAATCAAGCAGCTCCAGAGCACCGGGGGGCGGGTGTATGTGCGGCAGCAGAAGGCTTATGAGCACGTGGCGCGGTTTCAGTTTCATGTGCTCTGAGTCCAGATTCTTTGACGGGGGGGCGGCTGGCGGATAGTCATATCGCCGGTTAGCGTCTTGAGCAGATGTCGCTTTACAAGAAAAACCTCTTGGTGGGGGTCACGGTGATGGTGGCCCTGATTCTGCTGGGCTGGATGCTGCTGCGCTTCAGCGATGCGCCGTTTCGGATATTCGCCAAGGCGCAGATGCCGATCGGTCTGGAGGCGCCAAGCGCCGAGGGGGTGAGCGAGGGGACGAGCATTTATTATCTGGGGGTGAGCGTGGGGCGGGTGGTGAAGATCGACCGCAGCCAGGACCTGCGCAGCGTGTGGATGGAGGCGCTGATCGATCCGCCGGTGCCGGCGAATGTCGAGGGGCGGATTCGCACACAGCTTTTTGGCGGGGGAGCGTCGATCAGCTTGATTTTGGTGCCCTATACCGCGGATGAACTGGATGCGACGAGCAGGCCGACCTCGGCACCGCTGTCGATGACGCAGAACATCGCGCCGCGCGGGGAGTTGAAGGCGCACAGCAGGGTGCGGGCGGTTTTTGTGGGGGTGGACATTCTGCCGAAGGAATTCACGGACCTGAGCCAGGAATTGCGGCGGACCAGCGAGCAGTTTCGCGAGTCGCAACTGGTGCCGAAGCTGGCGGGGGCGGTGGATACGTTCAAGTTGAATATAGACAAGGCCGGGAAGCTGATTGATTCGATGAACCAACTGGTGGGGGATGAGAAGGCGCAGAAGAGCATCAACGAGACGATCGAGAACTTCCGCTCGGCATCGCAGACGGCGACCAGGATCGCCAAAAATCTGGAGGCGCTGAGCGAGAAGACGAGTGTGCGGATCGATGAGGTGGCGGGGAACAGCAACAAGCTGCTGATCAGCGCGCAGAGCCGGCTGGATGAGATAGCGAGATTGATGGGGGAGCGGCTGGTGCAGATCGCCAAGACGATCGAGCAGTTTGAGGCGATTTCGCGAAAGATCAATGAGGGGAAGGGGACGGCGGCGATGCTGCTGAACGATCCAGCGCTGTATGAGAATCTGCTGGATGTGTCGAAGGAGATGAAGCTGACGGTTTCGGATTTGAGGCGGCTGGTGGAGCAGTGGGAGCAGGAGGGGGTGCCGTTTAAGTTGGGGAAAGGGAAGTAGCAAGAGAGAATTCAGAACTCAGAATTCAGAAGCAGGAAATGCCAAGGAGCACACTCAATTCTCAGGCGGCGTTTGCGAAGGCGGAGCAGGTGATGCCGGGGGGGGTCAGCTCGCCGGTGCGGGCGTTTAAGGCGGTGGGGGGGACGCCGGTTTTCATCAAGGAGGGGGCGGGATGTCGGGTTACGGACATCGATGGGAATTCGTATGTGGATTATGTCGGGAGTTATGGGCCGCTGATTGCGGGGCATGCGAATGAGCGGGTGGTGGCCGCGCTGTCGAAGCAGATTGGGCGGGGGAGCAGTTTTGGAGCGCCGACGGAAGTGGAGACGCAACTGGCATCGATGGTGGTGTCGGCCGTGCCGTCGGCGGAGATGGTGAGGTTCGTGAACAGCGGGACCGAGGCGTGCATGAGCGCGTTGCGGCTGGCGCGGGCGGCGAGGGGGCGGGATCGCATTGTTAAATGCATTGGTTGCTATCACGGGCATACGGATTCGCTATTGGTGGCGGCGGGGAGCGGGGCGCTGACGCTGGGGACGCCGTCGAGTCCGGGGGTGCCGGCATCGGTGGCATCGACGACGATTTCGGTTCACTTCAATGACCTGGAGGGAACGGAGGCGGCGTTTAAGAAATATGGGAAGGATGTGGCAGCGATCATTGTGGAGCCGGTGCCGGGGAACATGGGGGTGGTGTTGCCGTCGGGGGGGTATCTGGAGGGATTGAGGAAGTTGTGTGACGATCATGGGGCGCTGTTGATTTTTGATGAGGTGATGAGCGGATTTCGGCTGGCCTGGGGCGGGGCGCAGGCGTTTTATGGGGTGCTGCCGGATTTGACGTGTCTGGGGAAAATTATTGGGGGAGGACTGCCGGTGGGGGCGTATGCGGGGCCGAAGAAACTGATGGAGCAGATCAGCCCGAGCGGGAAGGTGTATCAGGCGGGGACGCTCAGTGGGAATCCGCTGGCGATGAGCGCGGGGGTGGCGACGCTGGAGATCCTTCAGGAGCCACAGGTTTATCAGATGCTGGATCGGCGCACGGCGGGACTGGCCGATGGTTTGGCGGAGGCGGCGGCGGAGGCGAAGGTGCCGCTGACGATCAACCGGGCGGGGTCGATGATCACGCCGTTTTTTGTGCGGAAGTCGGGGTTGGCGGTGAACAATTTCAATGAGGCGTGCGCGTGTGATGTGGAGGCGTATGGGAGGTTTTTCCGGGCGATGCTGGAGAATGGGATTTATCTGCCGCCGTCGCAGTATGAGGCGTGGTTTGTGGGGTTGGCGCATGATGCGGAGGCGATAGAGGAGACGGTGGTGGCGGCGCGGGCTGGGTTTGCGGCGGTGGCGGGTGAGGTGTGCTAAATGCGAAGATTAAACACGAAGGACACGAAGGCACAAAGGCCAACTCGTGTGCGGAAGGTGCGAGGGTAAGGTCGCGTTTTTGATTTGTATTTAAGAGATGAATCCGAGGGGGGTGTTGGGCACCAGAGAGATCGGGGGCGCGAGCATGGAAGGACTACTGAATCGCCGCTTCGAGGCCTTTGAGGCGGTAGCCAGCTTGGGCGAGGCGGAGTTTTTCTTCTTCGGTGGCTTCGACGATTTCGAATTGGGCGAATTGGGCTTCGGAGGGGCCGACAGCGCCGCCGTCGGGACCGGGGATGATGAGGACGACCTGGCCGAAGCAACTGCGGGGATGGCGGGCAGATAATTCGGCGGAGCATTCGAAGGGTTCGAAGAGAGACGAGTTGGTTTTGATTCTCATGGTCAGTCCTACCGGAAGAAAAGGTACCGCGCTGGAGGGATGGGAGGAGCGGTCGTCAACGGGGTGACAGCATTTGCACAGGTTATCCACGAGATTTTTACACATTAAGGAAGCTTTAAGAAATTGCCTAGAAAGTGTGCGGGTGCGGACGATGCGGGCTCGGCTGCGCAGTTTGTAAGCGTGCACGGGGCTGATTTGGGCTGTTTTGGGGTCTCGCACGTGATTTGCAATTTGAAGAGCTGCGGAGTTTGCCGGGGTATTGCCCAAGCTTCAGGCGGAGGCTTGGCCATTTGGCTTGACTGACAGAGCCGAGTGCAATAAAAAATATCCCTTCGGTTGTCCATCGCGCCCCACGCGGGCCGGGCGCCTATAGCAAGCGTTTTTCAAGGAGAAGCAAATGGGTTCGTCGAATGCGCGCCATGACGCGATCAAAGCGATCGCGTCGGCCAAACATCAGCTCAATCGAGTCGATTTCAAGACCACGCACATCAAGGATCTGTTCGGCGTGAACGTTTTCAATGAAGAAGTGCAGCGGGCGCGGCTTCCCAAGCCGGTGTTCAAGGCGCTTCAGAAGACGATTCGCCAGGGGCAGCCCCTGGATGCGAGTTCGGCCGACGCGGTGGCGAATGCGATGAAGGATTGGGCCATCGAGCGTGGGGCAACGCAC
>DASYUA010000169.1:0-40335 GCA_036001665.1 Tepidisphaeraceae bacterium | reverse complement strand
GGATGAGGCGTTTGATTCGGCGGATGCGATCCTGGTGAAGGGGGCGAAGGGTGAGGTTACGAGTTTCGCGGAGAATTCGCCGCTGGTGGGGGCGTTGAATCGGCAATTGCGATTCAGACGGATTCATCTGGGGGAGCAGTGGAGGGATGAGGTGAGGGGGAGAATTGAGACATTGAGTCATTGAGTCATTGAATCATTGAGACATTGAATCATTGAGGAGGATTTCGGTGGTGGGATCGCCGCGTTCCTGGAGGTGGGCGGTGAGCATGGCGACGTAGCTGGCCTTGATGGGGGTGAGGGAGGAGAGGCCGAGTTTCTCGCGGAGGCGCATGACGGCGTCGTCGCTGGGGCCTTCGATCTCGACGAAATGGCCGAGGTGGGGGATTTCATCGAGCTCCACTTTGCAGTTGTCGAGCTTCCAGCTCTGGCGGCGTTTTTGATAGCGGAGCCACTGGACGAAGCCGAGCTGTTGGAGGAGTCGGGTGGTGGCGTCGGGGTTGCCGACGGTGGTTTCGGTTTCTTCGCGCTTTTTGAGGGGGCCGTGGCCGGCGGGGCCTTTGTGGGTGAGGAGGCAGTGGCTCCGGTTGGTTTTCAGGTTGTGGGCGACGCGGAGGCGCAGGCCTTTGTCGGCGGCAAGGAGCGTGCGGTCTTTGGTGTCGAAGAAGGTGTCGGTCTCGATATGGTCGCCTTCATGGGATGCGCCACTGTCGCGGAGCGCCTGTAGAACCGGCTCCGGACCGGGGATTTTCATTTTCGCTTCTATTTCGATGGGCATGACGCCCTCGATCTTTCTCTTCGTTTTTCCGCATCACTTCACGACGAAATTCACGAGCTTTTTGGGGACGTAGAGGCGCTTGACGACGGTCTTGCCATCGATCCAGGGGCGGACTTTCTCGGCGGATTCGGCGGTTTTGAGGATAGTCTGCTCGTCGGCGTCGGCGGGGACGATGACTTTGTCGCGCAGTTTTCCATTGACCTGGACGGGCAGTTCAATATTGGTTTCCTGGAGTTTGGCGGGGTCGAAGGTGGGCCAGGGATAGCGGGCGAGCGAGGTGGCGTGGCCGAGGCGCTGCCAGATTTCCTCGGCAATATGGGGGGCAAAGGGGGCGAGCATGAGGGTGAAGTTTTCGGCGAGGGTGCGAGGGATGGCGGTGAGCTTGCCCATTTCGTTGTTCAATTTGATGAGTTCGGCGATGGCGGTGTTGAAGCGGAGGGATTCGATGTCCTCGGCGACTTTTTTGATGGTGCGGTGCATCTGGCGGTCGAGGGAGTCGGGGATGGGGACATTTTCGATTTTCGATTTTCGATTTTCGGTTTGATCTTCTTCGTCGCCGATGAGGTGTCGCCAGACGGCGTTGAGGAAACGGGCCATGCCGACGATGTCGCGGGTGTTCCAGGGTTTGGGGGCCTCGAGGGGGCCCATGTACATCTCGTAGAGGCGGAAGGTGTCTGCGCCGTAGTCGCGGACGATGTCGTCGGGATTTATGACGTTGCCGCGGGACTTGGCCATCTTGAAGGTCTGGGCCTCGACCTTGATGGATGGATTTGATTTCAACCTGTAGCCGTCGCTGGTTTTTTCCACCTCGATTTCTTCGATTTTGCGCGAAGTGGCCTCGACGGTGTGATATTCCATCTCGCCGAGAATGATTCCCTGGTTGACCAGGCGCATGAAGGGCTCCGGGGTGGTGACGTGGCCGAGGTCGAAGAGGACTTTGTGCCAGAAGCGCGAGTAAAGCAGGTGGAGGACGGCGTGTTCAGCGCCGCCGACGTAAAGATCGACGGGCATCCAGTATTTTTCTTTTTGCGGATCGACGAAGCGGTCTTTGTTCTTCGGATCGATGTAGCGGAGGTAATACCAGCAGGAGCCGGCCCACTGGGGCATGGTGTTGGTTTCGCGGGTGAAGATCTGGCTGTCGCTTTCGACGCGCAGCCAGTCCCTGGCCTTGCTCAGCGGCGGTTCGGGGGTGCCGGTGGGGCGGAAATCATCCATCGGCGGCAGGGTGATGGGCAATTCATCCTCGGCGGCGGCGTGGGGGTTGCCCTGCTCATCAAGCAGAATCGGGAAGGGTTCGCCCCAGTAGCGCTGGCGGGAGAAGAGCCAGTCGCGGAGTTTGTATTTCACGCTGCGATAGGCCAGGCCCTCGGCGGCCAGCAAGGCGATGATGCGTTCCTTGGCTTCCCGGGTGGGGAGGCCGTCGATGATTTTGGAGTTGACGGCGATGCCTTCTTCGACGAAGGCGCTATCTTTGGGCGTTTCGCCACTGATGGGGCGGACGACCTGGCGAATCGGCAGGTCGAATTTTTTGGCGAACTCCCAGTCGCGCTGATCGTGGGCGGGGACGGCCATGATGGCGCCGGTGCCGTAGCCCATCAGCACGTAGTCGGCGATGTAAATGGGGATTTTCTCATCGTTGACGGGGTTGACGGCGTGTGCGCCGATGAAGATGCCGGTTTTGTCCCTGGCGTCGGCCATGCGCTCGCGCTCGCTGCGTGCGGCGGCCATCTGGCGATAGGCCTCGATGCTCTCGCGGCGATCCGGCGGCGTGATGCGATCCACCAGCGGATGCTCAGGGGCGAGGACCATGTAGGTTGCGCCATAGAGGGTGTCGGGGCGGGTGGTGAAGACGGTGATGACCATATCCTCGCCGTCCTCGACGCCTTTGATGGGTGGATCGAGGGAAATTTCAAAATCGACGTCAGCGCCGACGCTGCGGCCGATCCAGTTGCGCTGCATTTCCTTGAGCGAATCGGGCCACTGGAGCATGTCGAGGTCTTCGAGGAGACGATCGGCGTAGGCGGTGATGCGGAGCATCCATTGGCGCATGGGCCGCTTTTCAACGGGGAATCCGCCGACTTCGCTCTTGCCGTCAATCACTTCTTCATTGGCGAGCACGGTGCCGAGGCCGGGGCACCAGTTGACGGGGACTTCGGCGGTATAGGCCAGCCGTTGCTCGTCGATGATTTCGCGCTGCTCGTCGGGTGAGAGCTCGCGCCAAAGCCGCTCGACGCGGATTTCGCCGGAAATTTCCTCCATTCCTTCGTGCACGGGATTCAGATGTATCGTGCCGTCGGGGGCAACGACGAAATTCTCGTTCACCAGCTCCTGCATCAGGTGGCCGATCGGCTTGGCCTTTTTGTCGATGGGGTCGAAATAGCTGTTGAAGATCTGGAGGAAGATCCACTGGGTCCAGCGGTAATATTCGGGATCGGTGGTATCGACCTCGCGCTCCCAGTCATAGCTGAGGCCGAGCATCTGGATCTGGCGGCGGAAATTGTCGATGCTGCGGCGGGTGATGATGCTGGGGTGCTCGTTGCTGCGAATCGCGTGCTGCTCGGCCGGCAGACCGAAGGCATCCCAGCCCATGGGATGGAGGACGTTGTTGCCCTTCATGCGGAGATATCGGGAGAGGATATCGGTGGCGGTATAGCCTTCGGGATGGCCGACGTGCAGGCCGGAGCCGCTGGGATAGGGGAACATATCGAGGACATAGGCCTTGGGCATCTGGCCGGCTTCCTGGGGGTCGAGGGCGCGGAAGCTCTTGTGTTCCAGCCAGTATTGCTGCCACTTCTGCTCGATGGCTGTGAAGTTGTAAGCCATAGGGGAGGGAATCCTACCGGAATTGATCCATTGAATCATCGGTGCATTGAATCAATGCGTCAGGGTAGAATGAACGCCATGCAACGCGACGCCGAAGTCTGTGATGTGACGGTGATCCTCAAGCGGGAGTATGAGGACAGGATGGCGGAGGCGGTGGAGCAGTTGAAGAAGGCGGGGATGCAGGTGCGGAACGCGGATGATGACAACAGCGTGGTGGAGGGGTCGATTGATTCGTGCAACATTCACGCGCTGGAGCAACTGGATGCGGTGCAGTATGTGCGGAAGGTGATGACGTACAACGCTGAATATCCGGCGGGTGATCCGCGGGATAAAAATCAGGGGATGGGGGCGACGCCGGATGATGAGCCGCCGCCGACGCAACGGAAAATGGGGAAGAGATACCCGTAGCGCAGTGCTGATGTGGCATGGGCGCCCCGCCCATGACTTCACGGGCGAGGCGCCCGTGCCACAAACCTGTGCAGACCTAGAAAACCGGCGGGGAGTGTCGTTTGCCCGTTTATTGCTAAATCCGCAAGCACCTCCCCAACCACACTCGCAAACTTAAACCCATGCCCACTGAACCCGCAGGCGATGGTGACGTTGGGATGATTGGGTAAATGATCGATGATGAAGTGCGAATCGGGGGTGTTGGTGTACATGCAGATGCGCACGGCCAGCGTCGGCCCGCGGCCGTCGGGGAGATGGCGGTTGACGACGGCCTGGATTTCCTGTTCGTCGGCCGGAGTTGCCTGGCGGGAGATTTGGTCGGGGTCGGTGAGGGGGCCGCGGCCGTGGCGGGCGATTTTCAGGCCGGGATTGTCGCTCATCATGGGAAACCCATAGCTGAGGCTGCCGTCGGGGGCTTCGATTCCCCAGACGGGGATTTTTCCCAGCTCGAATAATTCAGGCCGGCGCGGCCAGACCCAGCCCAGGGGCTGGCGGGTGACGCTCAGCTCGACGCCGAGGTCTTTGAGAAGTTTTCCGCTCCATGCGCCGCCGCAGAAGAGGATTTTTTCGGCTTGATACTCGGCTTTGTCGGTCTTTACCGAGCCGTCGCGCCATTGGAGGACCTTTTCGCGGCCGTGCAGCCCGGCTCCGGCGCGCAAGGCCTGCTCGCAGTGCACGGCAATGACTTTTTCCGGCAGCAGAAATCCCGCCTGTGGCTCCCAGACGCCCTGAAAATGCTCCGGAAGCGAAAACTGTGGAAATCGTTTTGCAATCGCGGCGCAATCGAGCAATTCATGGGGCAAGGAGTGCATTCGCGCGGCCTTGAGGGCGCCGCTGACCACTTCGCCTTCGGGCGGGCCCATGTAAATGCCGCCGGTCAGGTGCAGCAGCCGCTGGCCGGATGATTTTTCCAGCTCATCCCAAAGCTGATAGGCGCGGCGCAGCAGCGGCACGTAATCGGGGTGCTCGTAATAGGCCATGCGGATCATTCGCGAATAGCCGTGCGAGCTGCCCAGGGCGTGGGGGATGTCGAATTGCTCGAGGCCGAGGACCTTTGCCCCGCGGCGGGCCAGGTGCATGCAGGCAGCGCTGCCCATGGCGCCACAGCCGACGACGATCGCATCGAAACGGTTATTCACGCGCGGGTGACCTGATCGATGGCGTCGAGAAGCCGGTTGAAGTCAACCGGCTTGGTGATGTGCTCCGCGAAGCCGCACTCGTGGCTGCGCTTGATGTCGGCGTCAGCGCCATAGCCGCTGAGGGCGATGGCCGGGATGGGAGCGGGCAATTTGGGCCGCATTTCGTTCATCAGGTCATATCCGGTGCCGTCGGGCAGGCCCAGGTCGCTGATGATCAGGTCCATGGGTCCGTCGGCCGAAAGTTTCAGGGCATCGCCGACGTTGGTGGCGACGCGGACCCGATGACCCTCATTTTCCAGCAGGCGGCAGAGGAGTTGCGCGGTGTCGATGTGATCCTCCACCAGGAGGATCCGCAGCGATTTGGTTTTTGCTTCGGACCTGTTGGAAGGGGCGTCGGGAACGGCGGCGTCGGCGGGCGCGGTGGACAGCTCGACCACAAAAGTGGCCCCGCGGCCCTTGCCGTCGCTGGAGGCGGAAATGGTTCCTGCATGCGCCTCCACCAGCGACTTGGAGATGGTCAGTCCCAGTCCCAGGCCGCCATAGCGGCGGCGATCGTTGTCATCCTGCTCGAAGGCGGAAAAGAGCTTGCCGATCACGTCCGGCTGGATGCCGATGCCGGTATCAATCACGTGCAGCGCCACGCGGCTGGGCGACGGGTTGTAGGTGCGAAGGATGACCAGCCCGCCGGCGGGGGTGAATTTGACGGCGTTTTTCAGCAGGTTCCAGATGATCTGCCGCAGCCGGGCCGGATCGCCGCGCACCAGTTGTTTTCGCGCCCGCAGCTCGGAGGAGAGCTTGAGCGACTTGGCATGCGCTTCCTGGGCGCACATGTCGAGCACGTCGCGGATGGCGGTGTGGATGTCCACGGTTTCGACGCGAAGCTGGAGCCTGTTGCGGGTGATGCGGGTGACGTCGAGCAGGTCTTCGATGAGGCGGGCTTCCAGCTCGATGTTGCGGCGGATCATTTCCAGGATGGGGCGCTCGCTGCGGGAGACGTTGGAGCGCTCGAGCAATGCGCTGACGGCGGCCAGGACTGGCGTGAGGGGCGTGCGCAATTCATGGGAGAGGATGGCCATGAAGCGGTCGCGGGCCTCGACGTCAGCGCGGGCGGCCTGCTCCTTGAGGGCCAGCTCGCGTTTTTCCGCCTCGGCGCGTTTCAGCTCGGTCAGGTCGGAGAGGGCGCTGCGATAACTGGTGCTCCCGTCGGCATCGTTGCTGGAGCGGCGGCTGAGGAGCTGGGCGACGAACTTTCGGCCGTCGCGCGCGACCAGCCGCAGCTCGGTGACGATGGGCGCGGCCGCGCCGTTGCCGCGGGCGCCTTCGCGGCAGCGCCGCATGTGCTCGAGGAAGGCCGGCCGGTCCGGCTCCTCGATGTAAAGCAGAAAAGGCGTGCCGAGGATGCGCAAGCGCTCGGTTCCCAGCAGCGTGGCGCCGGTCAGGTTGATGTCGATGACGATGCCCTGCGGATTGAAGGTCATGTAGGCGATGGGAGCGAAGTCATACAAGTCGGCGTAGCGATCGCGGGAGCGCTCCAGCGACTTTTTCATCTCGATGAGCTGATCGTTCTGGGCCCGCACTTCTTCCTGGTTCACGTGCAGGTCGTGGACGATGGCCTGCAAATCGACCTGGGCCAGGGAGGCCTGATCCATGGCCTGGAGCCGGCTTAGCAGTTCGGCCTTGGAGAGGTTGTTAAACTTCCTGGTCATCCCGGCCGCGTCCTTAACGCGTGGTTATTTTCCAATCGCCAGCAAAATCCCTGCCGCCTGCGCGCCCGAGCGCAGCAATCGCCGGGCGTTGCCATGCACGGGCTGTCCCGAACCATCGCTCAGGTCGAATTCCTCGACGTGTCCCTCGCGTGGCAGTACTTGTTCCAGCAGGGTGCGCAATTTGTCGGTGGCGACGTGCCCGTGCAGCACATCATAAATCAATTGCCCGTCGCTTGCGGGACGCTCGAAGCGCCGGGCGAACGCCGAGTTGCCGCGCAGCACGCGCAGGTCGGCATTCAGCACCACCATGGGCTGGCTCATGGTTTCCAGCATCGCCTCGGACAACTCGCGGGCCTGCTGCGCCTCCAGCTCCTGACGCCGCGCCCCATCCAGGTCGAAAAGGGCCAGCACCGCGCCGTCGATGCGGTTTTCCAGGTTTTTGTAGGGCCTGATTCGCAGGGTGTAAAGATAGCCGTGGCGATCCTTCGCCTCGCGCTCGACGGTCACCACTTCATCGATCGACTGGCTGATGAGTTTTTGCAGGTCCGGACACTCGATGTTGGGCTTGATGTCGGTGATGGGCCGGCCAACGTCGGCGGCGATGAGGTTGAGCACCTTCTCGGCCATGGGGGTGAAGCGGCGGATGCGCTGGTCGCGCGAGACCATCACGATGGCGATCTGCACGCTGGCCAGGAGGTTGACCAGGTCGCTGTTGACCAGGCTGAGCTCCTCATTGCGGCCGTGCAGCTCTTCGTTGAGCGTGTTGAGCTCCTCGTTGGTGCTCTGCAATTCCTCCTTGGCGGTGTCCAGCTCCTCATTGATGCTCTGGAGCTCTTCGTTGCTGGAAAGGATTTCCTCGTTGGCGGACTGGAGCTCTTCGTTGGCGGCCTCCAGGTCCTGGATGATGGACTGGAGATAGTCGCGGCTGGCGGCCAGCTCCTGCTGGAGGCGCTGCACGCGCTTCTCCTGCGGCAACGCCTTGCCTTTGGCCTTGCCGCGCGATTTGCCGGGGGGAGGTTCGACGGCTGGGCTGGAGGTCACATCGTCAAAAAGAACCAACAGGTGCCGCGCCCCCGAGGCCGATTGCAGCGGAATGATCTCGATGTTGACTTCGCGCAACTTTCCCGCGTGTTTGACGTGCAGCCCTTCCTTGCGGGTCGGCTTGCCCTCGCGGCGGGCTTCAGTGAGGGCGCTGCGCAGCACGTGGAGCAATCCTTCCCGCGCCATTTTCAGGACGTTGAGGTTGGCGTCGCCGGGGGCGGGTTCGAGGAATGGCCCGGTATGACCGCGAAACTGCACGATCTGAAAGTCCCAGTCCACGATCACGCCCGGCGGCGCAAACTGCTCGAGGACGACGCGGTTGGCGTCGGCCTGCACGCCGTGCTCCGCCGCGGCCGCGGCAGCCCTGGCGGGGCGCTCGGCGGGCCTGGACCAGATCGCTTCGGGCGCGGGGTTTAAATTGTCACGGACAAGGGTCTCTTTTTTGATGTACAGCCGGTGGCGCTTGTCGGCCACCGAGAACAGGTCAGCGCTGGCCCCCACGGTCTCGGCCGACCCCAGGAGCAGAAAGCCCTGCGGCTTGAGGGCATAGTGGAACATCTGCATCAGCTTCTTCTGAAGGATGGCGCTGAGATAGATGAGGACGTTGCGGCACACGGTCAGGTCGAGCCTGGAGAAGGGCGGATCGCGCGTCAGGTCCTGGCGGGCGAAGACGCACATGTCGCGAATCTGCTTGTTGATGCGATAGCTGCCATCGCTGCGGGTGAAGAAGCGCCGCAGCCGGTCCGCGGAGACGTCGGCGCTGATGGATTCGGGATAAACCCCGGCCCGGGCGGCGTTGATCGACGACTCGCTGATGTCAGTGGCGAAAATCTGCACTGGAACGCCGCCGAGGTTCTCTCCCAGGAATTCCACCAGCGAAATGGCCACGGAATAGGCCTCTTCGCCGGTGGCGCAGCCGGGGATCCAGATGCGGATGGGGTATTCGCGCTGGCCCTCTTCGGGCCGCCTGGAAATGATCGCCGGGAAGACGACCTCGGTGAGGGTGTTAAAGGAATCGCCCTCGCGGAAAAAGCGGGTGACGTGGATGAGGATGTCGGCATAGAGCGCCTGCACCTCTTCGGGGTTTTGCTGGAGAAAGCGCACGTACTGATCGACCGTGGCGATCTTGTGCAGGAGCATCCGCCGCTGAAGCCGGCGGCGGATCGTCGGCTGTTTGTAGTGAGTGAAATCAACCATCGTCGCATTGCGGAGGATGGTGTAGATGCGGCGAAGCTGCTCATCGACCAATGGGAAACTCTCCCCCGCGCGCTGCACCTGCACGTGCCGCACCAGGGGGTGTTTGCTGATCCGCGCCAGCTCGGCGGCCATCGCCTGGGGCGGCAGGACCATGTCCACAGTGCCCGTGGCGATGGCGGAGCGGGGCATGCCGTCGTATTTGGCCGTGTCCAACGACTGGGCCATGGTGATGCCGCCCACCGCCTTCACTTCCTTCAGTCCGGCCGCGCCGTCGTGCGCGGTGCCGGAGAGGATGATGCCGATGGCGCGGGACTGGGCGTATTCGGCCAGGGAGCGGAGAAAGCTGTCCACCGGCATGTGCTGGGTATGGTCGTGCGGGCGGGGGGTGAGATGAAAGCGGCCGTGGTCAACTCCCATGTGTACGTTGGGCGGCATGACATAGACGTGATCGGGCCTGATCTCCATCCCCTCGGTCACGTGCTCGACCGGCATGGTCGTGCCTTTGCGCAACAGCTCGGGCAGAACGCTCTCATGATTGGGGGAAAGGTGCTGCACCAGGATGATCGCCATACCCGTGTCGGCGGGCAGCGACTCCAGGAACTGCATGAAGGCCTCCAGCCCACCGGCCGAAGCGCCGACGCCGACGATGGAAAACTCATTGCCCTCGGCGGGCGCCTCAGTGCTGGCAGGCGACTCCAGCGCGTCGGTCGGAGGGAGCGGGAGGGGGGCCTCTGGCGCGGCGTGTTCTGGTTGGGTGCGGGGGATTGGGGGCGTGGCCTTGCTGTGGTTGCGCGACGGCCTTTTTGCCGGCGCCTTGGGTTTGCGCTTCTCTTTTGCCATGATAACGACCGATCGAAATGATTCCCGCGGAACACCCAGCGAGCGGGACAGGGGCTATTCTAACTTTTTGATCGGTCTTGTCACCACTTATGCACGTTTCGGAGGCGTATTGTTTTTGACTTCTTTTTTGGGGCCTGTTTGACCGACTGGCTGCGCGCCGATTTGGCTTTTTTCTGTGAATTGGTCTTGTCCGCCAGCACCTGCGCGGCTATCCCATTGGTCAGCGCCTCGCGAAGCACCGCCGCCCGGTCCTGGGCTTCGGTCGCCTGTTGCAAATAACCCCGCGCCATGTATTGCAAAGCAGCGGGCCCGGTGGCAGCGCGGCGGGCCATGCGCCGGCGCAGGCTGGCATTCTCCTCCAGGGCCCGCAGCGCGGTCCAAAGGATCGACTCCAACTGATCATTTTTCTCCGCCACCAGGCTCTGGTCGGTGTAACTGTGACCCACATGACATTGATAGCGGAACACGTTTCCATCCTTCCGCTCCCAGAGCGCCCCGCCGCATTCGGGGCAGGTGATGCTGGTGGGAGGTTCCTGCGCCTGCGTTTCCAGCAGGAGCGCTTTGCCCACCTCTGCAACATCTGGACGGCCGTTGGTGCGTTTTGACATCGTCCTGGCTCCGTGCGGAAGGGGCTGCGTTGAGAGCCTGGAAAGGAGCGCCGGCATCTCGGCCACGGACAGGATGTGATCGATCCGGACATTGTCGATGGCGCTTTGGGGCATGCTGGGGAAGACGGCTTCGGAGGGCTCCTGCACAATCGCGATTCCCCCTTCGTGCTTGATGTGAATCAGGCCGACGGTGCCGTCGTCGAGGCTGCCGGTGAGCACGATGCCGACCACGCGCTGTCCATAAGCTCGCGCGGCGGTGCGAAAGAGCGAATCGGCCGCGGGCCGAAAGCCGTTTTCCTTCGGTCCGCGCGTCACCTGCACGAAGCCCGGCTTGAGCAGCAGATGAAAATCCGGCGGCGCGACGTAGATGCGCCCATGGCGGATTTTCTCGCCATCCTCGGCATGTGATGCCGGCAGGTGGCCGGCGCGCTGGAGGATTTGCGGCAGGACGCCCGGACTGCTGGGCGAGGCGTGTACGGCGACAAAAATCGCAGCGCGGAGATCGGCTGGCAGGCCGCGCACCAGTTCGCGCAGGGCCTGCACGCCACCGGCGGATGCGCCGATAACAATGATGTCCCGGCCAATGCCGTTGCTGGATTTACTGCGCGACATGAAGTGGCATTGTCCTCCGCACCTCCGGCCATGAATAGGGGCAATCCGGGGCGCAAAAAAAACCTCCCGCGGGCGATCGCCGGCGGGAGGTGAAAACTGCAATCGGAGTTCAGATCAGCCTTCCTTCTTTTCGGCCTTCTTGATGGAGCTAATCGTCAGTGCCCCATCCTTGTTGAGGGTGCCTTCGACGGCCACGCGGGTGGCGCCTTCGCCCTTTTCGGCGGCGAGGTATTCCTTGGCCTTGGCAGCGCTGGCTTCATCCAGCTTGTAGGTCTTGTCGCCGGCAACAAGCGTCAGCGCCTGGCCACCATCGCAGCACTTGATCACGCAAGCCTGGGGATGCTTGGCGGCGGCCTCTTCAGTCTTGCCCTTGCCGCACTTGGCGTCGATCAGCACGCCGTTAATCTTCTGGACCTCTTTGTCGGCCAGCGAATAACGGGTGACCAACGTCACAGCTAACACCGCAACCAGAGCAATCATCAGCTTCTTCATAGGATCTCCTTGGGCCCCGCCTGAAAATGGATACTCCCCGAAAACGAGTTAAGTAAGACTGAATTGACGCCAAATAGAAACGAGCGCTGCGAACCTTCACCATGCGCGCTCATCACTATGTATCATGGTTACTTCCCTTCTGTTGTAAAGAACCTGCCGGGCTGCGTCTCTATTCCCGGACCGGGGGTGTTGGGTGCAACTTTTTCTCCAACTCTCCAGGCCATCGCTCCGATAACCCCAATATGCTCACCCTGGTCGAAGGACGAGAAACACCGACGCCAGCTAACCTGGCCGAGCGACGCCGCGGACTGAGGATCAGACAATGCCGGCCCGTGAAGGTTTACGAGCCGCGCACTTCAAGATATTTCCCCGGGCGGACGGCCGACATCAGTGCCAATGGGCTGCGGCTAAAGCTGCCCTTATCCACGCCCGTCCTCGCCGGCAGCACTTTGTGCCTGCACATTGGATTGGACAAACCGGGCGACACCCTGGCCTCGCGGCGGCACATGTTGGATGCGCGCGTCATATGGACCCGGCGAGATAATAATGGCGCAGAAGGCCAACTGACCGCCGGCCTCGAACTTCTCGCCACCGCCGCCATTCAAGTCCACGCGGCGTAATGCCCAAACGTGCTCGTACCCACTACATTTTGCGTTTTCCTAAGGAAACAGCTACCATATATCGATGCGCTGTCCGTTTTGTGATGCCGACAAGGACCATCTGAAAGTGATCGATTCGCGGACTGGGGAAGGTGGCCGGGCCATTCGCCGAAGGCGCCGCTGCCTCAATTGCAAGAAGCGATTTACCACCTACGAACGTATCGAGGAGAACATCCGGCTGACGGTGGTGAAAAAGGATGGCACGCGGGTGCCCTTTGATCGCCAGAAACTGCTCACCGGCCTGGAGCGCGCCTGCTATAAGCGGCCCATCGAGCTCGAACAACTACAACGAATTGTTGATGAAGTAGAGGAAGAGGCCCATAAGGGGTATGACAAGGAGGTCCCCAGTGCGGCCATCGGGGAGATGCTTATTGAGCGTCTCCGCAGGCTCGATCAGGTGGCCTATGTGCGCTTCGCCAGTGTCTACCGGCGATTCAAAACCCTCGATGATCTGGTCCAGGAGGCCCAGGCGGTGATCGATGCCCGCCGATTCGAGGATCCGACTCAGGGGAGGCTGTTCATTGAGCCTGCCGCACAAGAGGCGGCCGTCCAGGATGAACCGGGTGACAACGGCGGCGAGGATGAAGCCCAAACGGCCGAAAAGAAGCCAACTCGTCGTGGTAAATTGCCTCGTCCGCCGTTAACATAACCGCTTAACTTGCCAAGGCATCCGGCTCATGCGGGATTCACCGATCGTCCGATAACAACACGAGGCGCACCCATGTTTCCTTCGGATCGGGCTTCTCAATTCGGCCAAAAGCCACCTCTGTGGCGATATTCGGCCATCGTCTGCATCGCATCAGTCATTTTTACCGGCTGCATGCAGCAGGAGCGGACCAAGGCCACGCCTCCGCCACCGCGATATACCAGCCTACCGCCCAAAACGCTTCCAGCCTTCATGAAGGGAACGATCCTGGAGGCGGCGGATGTGGATAACAAAGAGCCGTATCTGGTCTCGGGATATGGGCTGGTGGTGGGATTGGCCAACACCGGCAACAACCGGGGAACGCCGCAAGCGGTGGTCAATGCCATCATCGACGAAATGGTTCGCCACGGACTTGGATCGACGGACGATCGGCTGAAACACTACAAGCCCGAGTCGATGGTGCAGGATCCAAAGACGGCCATTGTGGAAGTGTTCGCTTATCTTCCTCCCGGTGGACGCTCCGGGCAGAGAGTGGATGTTTTTGTGCAAGCGGTCCGCAACAGCGAGACCAAGAGCCTGGCCAGGGGACATCTCTATCAAACCCGCCTTTATGTTGGCGGCGCGGATCCGCTCAATCCCAAGCCGAAGGTCAATTCCTATGTGAGAGCGGCCGGGGCGGTCTTCGTCAATCCGGCGTATGCCACCAGTCTCGCCAACGGCGCTGTTGAACAGGCTTCGCTGCGCAGCGGCACGATCATGAGCGGTGGGGTATTGACCGATGACCGGCCGCTGAAACTGCGGGCCCGCAATCCGCAGCTTACGATCACGCGCTCGATTGAGATGCGCATCGATCAGCGGTTTGAGGAGCGCGAGAGCAATCCCATCGCGCGGACGCAGGATGAAGGGTTTGTGGATATCCTGGTCCCGCGCAGCTTCAACGGTGACTGGGAACATTTCATGGGAGTGGCCACTCATCTTTATCTGGATGTCTCGCCCGGCCTCGGATCGATTCGAGCCAAGGCGCTGGCGGCCGAGGCGATCAAGCCCGATGCGCCCCTGATGGATATTTCCTATTGCTGGGAAGGGATCGGCGAGGAGGCGCTGCCGGTCATTCAGAAACTGTACACTCATCCTTCGCCGGAAATCGCTTTTTCGGCGGCCCGAGCCGGCGCATTCATCGGTGATTCGGCCGCCGATGAAACCATCCAGGAAATCGCCCGCGTTGATTCGAATCCATTTCAGCTCAATGCGGTGAAGGTTTTGGGGGCGCTGCCGGCTTCGCCGCGCGTGGACCGGATGCTCAGCGAGTTGCTGGCGACGAAGAATGCGCTGGTGAGGATCGAAGCCTATCGCGTTCTGGCCGAGCACGATTCGGGCGCGATCATCTCGCGGGCAATCGATGGCCAATTTACCGTCGATCAGGTTTCCACCGACGGCCCGCCGCTGGTTTATGCAACGCGCAGCGGCATTCCCCGCATCGCGATTTTTGGGCAGAACCTGGCGCTGAATCTGCCGATCATGTACAACGCCATGCAGGATCGGCTCACCATCTGCACCGCTCCGGACGGGAAGCTGGTGACCATTTTTGATCGCACCAGCAACCTGCGGCCGGGCGGCGTGCAGGCGAAAATCCGGCCGGATCTCTACGAGGTGATCTGGAGACTGGCCGGCGGCAACGATGATGGCTTTCGCTTTGGCTATTCCGACCTGGTGGGAATTCTTCAGGGCCTGAGCAACGGCAAACACATTTCCGCCGCGTTTGTGCTTCAGGATTTGCCCGGCGTGCAGGGTGAGCTGGAGGATGCGCCGCCGATCGTCGATCCCAAGGGCCAGCCGACGGCGCGGTCGGGGCAGCCGGCGATTCTGGACACGCCAGCGCCGAAGAACACAATTACGGCCAGTGGATTGAAATGAGTCGATCTAATCGTGGCACGGGCGCCTCGCCCGTGAAAATTTAGTACGGGTCATGGAGGACCTGCAGTATGCGACTGAAGAAACTAATCCTTCACGGTTTTAAGAGCTTCGCCGATCGGACCGAGTTTGTTTTCGACTCGCCGATCACGGGGATTGTGGGCCCCAACGGCTGCGGCAAATCCAACGTCGTCGATGGCTTCAAATGGGTCCTCGGCGAGCAGTCGGCCAAGAGCCTGCGCGGCGACGCGATGATGGATGTCATCTTCAACGGCTCCGCCGCCCGCAAACCCAGCGGCATG
Organism: Tepidisphaeraceae bacterium; assembly: GCA_036001665.1. Classification (GTDB taxonomy): domain Bacteria; phylum Planctomycetota; class Phycisphaerae; order Tepidisphaerales; family Tepidisphaeraceae; genus JBGPEF01. The sequence continues at coordinate 25,137 of DASYUA010000169.1, read as the reverse complement.
TCCGAGGTCGTCCTCGTTTTTGAAAATCCGAAGCGCATCGATGACACGCGGCTGCTGAATCTGGATACCGATGAAGTGACCGTCGGCCGCCGGCTCTTCCGCGATGGAACCAGCGAATATCAACTGAACAATCAGATCACCCGCCTCAAGGACATCCGCGAGCTGTTCTTTGACACCGGCATCGGCGTGGATGCTTACAGCGTCATCGAGCAGGGGCGGGTGGCCGCGCTGCTCGAATCCAATCCGCAGGAGCGGCGGCTGATTTTCGAAGAGGCGGCGGGGATTTCCAAATTCAAGGCCAAGAAAAAAGAAGCCCAGCGCAAGCTGGAGCGCGTCGATCAAAATCTTCTGCGGGTGACTGATATTGTCGAGGAAGTGGAAAAGCGTCTGCGCAGCGTCCGCATTCAGGCCGGGCGGGCGCGGATGTATCAGGAGCATTCGCAGCGTCTCCGCGAGCTTCGGCTCACGTACGCGCTTCAGGAATATCACACGCACCATCTTCAGCTCGAGGAGCAGGTTTCGCAGCAGGGGGTGGCCCAGGGGCAATTGGAACAACTCGCCACCGATCTGTCCGAAAAGCAGATCGGATTGGCGCAGATGCGCGATGAGCTGGAGAAACGCAGCCAGCGGCGGCAGAACGGCGAATATGAACTGGTGCAGACCAAGGCCGCGTTACAATCATCGCAACAGCGCCAGCAATACGCCCGCCAGCAGCTTCAGCAGATCGCCGAGCAATTGACGCAATTTGAACAGGATCGCTTGGCCCTGTGCGTTAAATCAGATGAGGTCGATGCGGCCCTGGCTTCCGAGCAAAGCTCGCTCGATCATTTTGCGGAAGAGCTGTCGAATCATCGCCGGCAGATTGAGGAGCAACAGCAGACCTTCAGCGACACGCAGATTCAGCTCAACCAGATCAACCGCGAGATCGAGCAGCACAAAACCGCCATCCTCGACCTCATGCGCCGATCGGCCGCCGTCAACAATCGGCTGGGGGCGATCGACATCGAGCGTAAGAATATTTCCGCGCAGCAATCTCGCCTCGGCGAGCGCCGCCGGGTTGTATTGAGCGAGTTGGAAACGCTCGAATCGGCCCGAACGGAGCTCGACCAGAACCTTCAATCCGTCGTCGCCGAATTGGCGGATTTGCAGGGAAAACTGGCCGAAAGCGCCAAGGAGGCCGCCGCCCTGGGCCGGCAGATCGCCCAAATCGCCGAGCAATTGGGCTCGGCCCGCGAGCACCGCTCCGCGCTTCTTTCCCGCCAAAGACTGTTGCAGGACCTGGAAGCCAAGCGCGAGGGCTTCACCGAAGGCGTCAAATCGATTCTCCGCCAGCGCGCTGACAAATTCCCCTTCATCCGCGGGGTCGTGGCCGATGTTCTCCGCGTCGATGTCGAGCATGCGCACGTCATCGAAGCCGCTCTGGATGGCCGGGACCAGATGCTCATCTGCGATGATTCGGCCGCTCTGGCGAGCATCGATCTCTCCAACCTCGAAGGCCGCGTCAACTTCCTCTCCCCCGGCGACCTCGCCCTTCCTCCCATCGCAAATCGCAAATCGCAAATCGCAAATCCGCTCAATCTCCCTCAAACCATCGAAGACGACGCCGCGCTCCCGTTCGGCCCGATGGACAAGCGCCTCATCCGCCAGTTGCTCACCGACGTCGCCGCCAAATACGACTGGAATCAGCACCCCCAGCGCATCCGCTTCGCCGTGGACCTGGTCCGCTTCGAACCCATTGACGCCCCCATCGCCCATCACCTCCTGGGCCGAACCATCGTCGTGGACAATCTCGACGACGCTTTGGCACTGCACAAGAACGGCCTCGCCGGCTTCCGCTATGTCACGCGAAAGGGCGAAGTGCTCGAAGCCGATGGCACGCTGCGCGCTGGCCCGCTGACTGCCGCCATGGGCCTGATTTCCCGCCGCTCCGAGCTTGAAGCATTGGCGCTGCAAATCTCCGATGCCGACCGCCGCATTGCCGAGCTGAGCGCCCAGCTCAACACCGGCAACGAGCAAGCCAGGGCCCTTGAGCAGAAACAAAACGAGCTCCGCAACGCCACTTATCAATTCAACACCCGCAAAGTCGAATTGACCGGCAAGCTCGCCCAGAATTCCGACAAGCAAACCGCCTTCCGCCGCGAAGTGCCCATCCTTGAGCGCGAATTACAGAATTTCCTCGACCAGATCGGCCGGCTCAAAACCGAAGAGATGAATCTCTTCGAACAGCGCAGCGCTTTGGACACCGAGCAATCCGCCCGCCAGCAGGCCGTGGAACAATTGACCACCCGCCAGGCCGATGGCGCGCAGTCGCTCAAGGACCTGGGCGAATCACTCACCACTCTTCGCGTGCAGCTTGGCCAGGTGCAGGAAAAGCACATCGCCAGCCAGCAATCCGTCGCCCGCCTCACCTCGGCGCGCACGGAATTGGCCGAGCAGCTCCAGCGCGTCGAGCGTTCCGCCCAGCAGCTCACTTCCCGCCGCTCATCGGTTGAAAAAGAGCTCGAATCGGCCGAGGAGGCCGAAAAACAGCTTGAAAATCAGCTTGAAAAGCTCTCTCGCCAGATCGAATTGATGACCCAGCAGGTCACCGAAGCGACTCAGATCGTCGAAAAGCTCTCATCCGACCTGAACAGCGTCTCCCGCGAGCACGACCGCCTCCAGCAATCGCTCCACCAACTGGAAATCAAAATCGGCGAGATCCGCGTCCGCCTCGAAGGGCTGGTGCAGCGCACGCTGGATGAATTGCAGCTCAACCTCCCCGAAAAATATCAGGAGCTCGAGCAGCAGGGCGGCTATCAACCCAACGACACCGACTGGGATGCGATCGCCGAGGAAATCAAAGTCCTCAAGGAAAAAATCCATCGCCTCGGCAACGTCAACCTCGACGCCATCGGCGAGCAGGATGAACTCGAGCAGCGGCAGACTTTTCTCTCCACGCAGGTGAACGATCTCACCCAGTCCAAGCAGCAGCTCGAACAACTCATCGACACCATCAACACCGAATCGTCCCTGCGCTTCGAGCAGACCTTCAACGCCGTCCGCGAGCATTTTCAGGGCATGTTCCGCAAGCTTTTCGGCGGCGGGAAGGCCGACATCTTCCTGGAAACCAACATCGACGACACGGCCGACCAGCAGCCCATCCTCGCCCCCGACGGCACCAACATCCTGCCCATTCTCAAGAAAACCATCGACCCGCTGGATGCCGGCATCGAGATCATGGCCCATCCCCCCGGCAAGAAACCCGTCTCCATCTCGCAGCTTTCCGGCGGCGAAAAAACCATGACCTGCGTCGCCCTGCTCATGTCCATCTTCAAGAGCAAACCCTCCCCCTTCTGCATCCTCGACGAAGTCGATGCCGCCCTCGATGAGGCCAACAATCAGCGCTTTAACCTGATCGTCCAGGAATTCCTCGAGCAGTCTCAGTTCATCATCATCACCCACTCCAAGCGCACCATGCAGATCGCCGACGTGCTTTATGGCGTGACCATGCAGGAACAGGGCGTCAGCAAGCGCGTCTCGGTCAAGTTCGACCAGGTTGACTCCCACGGCCAAATCGCCGAAACCGCGGCGGCGTAGCGAAGAAATACGCGGATAACCACGAAGTTGACGAAGCCACGAAGGCGCGCCCCGCGCATCGCACAACTCGACTGCTCACCGCTCTCCTTTTCTTTTTGAAAGAAAATCAAAACGGCATTCCTCCCGAATCGACTTCATACGCCGAGTTGGCCTTCGTGACTTCGTGAACTTCGTGGTTAATCTTCCGGATTTTTCTGGAATTCCCCCCCACGACTCGTTTTAATACATCTGCACGTCGTCAGGGGAAGCAGGAAAACTCATCGGCGAAGGAGTTGTGCATGGATCTAAGATCATTTCTGGATTCCGCCGGCTGTCGATACGCCTGGTCGCGTCATGGCGATGCCTTCACCGCCCGTTCGCTCGCCCAACGCGAACACGTCCCCGCCCACCATGTCATCAAGCCCGTTCTCATCAATGTCGACGGCGAATTTGTCCTCTGCGCCCTTCCCGCCACGCATCGCATCGACCTCAACATTCTCCAGATGGAACTGGGCGCTGTGGAAACCCGCCTGGCCAACGAAGAAGAACTCTCCGAGTTGTGCGCTGATTGCGAACCTGGCGCCCAACCCCCCATCGGCTGGCTTTTCGGCCTGCCCACCTTCATGGATGAATCTCTTTTCGACGATGGCCAGGTCACCTTCCAGGCCGGCAATCACCGCGAAGCGGTGACCATGAGCTTCATGGACTACTACCGCCTGGCCAAACCCGCCGTGGGCCATTTCGGCCACCAATGCCCCCGCGGCACCAAGGCCCACGAAGCTGGAATGCGCATGTAACGCGGGAAAATACTCCCAAAATGGGGGGCTGCACCGGCAAATGACCTTTTCCGCCCGGGTGCTTTTGCCCCAATTCCGTTTGCCCCTCCGAAAATATCGCTTATACTCACCCGGACATTGCTCAGTCCGCACGGGCGTTCAGTTTTTAGGGCAAACAGCGCACAACACCAAAGACCATGCACAAAAACGACCTCGCTCCCATTGTCGACCCACTCGAACCCCGCCTCCTGCTGGCCGGGATGTCGATGACCTTCAGCCGCGGCGCTCTCCACATCACCGGCACCAACGCGGCCAATTCAATCACTCTCCGCCAGAAAAATCACCGCCTCTCCATCGTCGGCCTGCGCGCTTCCCAGCCCACCGCAATCGTCAAAAAAATCTTCATCGACGGCCTGGGCGGCAATGACCTGATTCGCATCCACTCCTCCGCCCAGGCGCTCAACATTCCCATCAAAATCTCCGGCGGCGCGGGCAACGACCAGCTCCTCGGCTCCGCCGGCCGCGACACCATCCTTGGCGATGCCGGCAACGACACCATCCTCGGCGGCGCGGGCAACGATGCCCTCAAAGGCGGCACTGAAGCCGACCTGATCCTCGGCGGCCCGGGCATCGACACCCTTTCGGGCGGCGATGGCGATGACCTTCTCCACGGCGATGACAGCGTCCCCTCAGCCGGATTCAACGACATCCTCAAGGGCGACGGCGGCAACGACACGCTCTACGGCGGCGACGGCGCTGACAATCTCAGCGGCGGCGATGGCGATGACAAGCTTCTCCCCGCCGCCTATCCCAGCGTCGCTGATGGCAACGACACCATGAACGGCAACGCCGGCCTCGACACGCTCTACGGCGGCTTCGGCAGCGACAAACTCGACGGCGGCGACGGCGATGACTCCCTCGACGGCGGCGCTGACAACGACGACGTCATCGGCGGATTGGGCAACGATTCCCTGGAGGCCACGGTCGGCAACGACTTCCTCCACGGCAACGATGGCATCGACACGCTCAAGGGCGGCTTGGGCAATTCCACCCTCGAAGGCGGCGCTGGCGATGACCTGCTGCTCGGCGGCGTTGGCTCCGAAACCATCGACTGCGGCGATGGCAGCGATAGCGCTGAGGGCGGCAACGGCAACGATGCGCTCCTGGGAGGTCCTGGCCACGATTCGCTCCACGGCGGCGATGGCAACGACACCATCCACGGCGACGATGGTTCCAATTTCCTCCACGGGGATGCCGGGAACGATACGATGACCAGCGTCGGCACCACTCTCATGTACGGCGGCGATGGCAACGATTTGATGTCCGGCGGAAATGTTGGCGACTCGATTTTTGGCGGCGCGGGTGACGATCGTCTCTTTGGCAACGGCGGCGATGATGGTCTTAACGGCGACGCGGGCAACGACACCATCAACGGCGGGTCCGGCAACGACCGCCTCTCCGGTGGCGCCGGCGATGACGCCCTCACCGACACCAGCGGCCAGGACACCCTCACTGGCGGCGACGGGATTGACACTTTGAAAGCCAAGGACGGCACCCCGGGCGACCTCCTCCAGGCCGGCGGACCCGGTGAGGTCTGGGAATACGACACCGGCGATACGGGCGATTTCCCAACCGTGTGAGATTGCTTTCACCACCAGGCCAACGGCAACTACAAAACAAGACTGACCCACTACCGATTTCTCTTTTAGCATCAAAAAAAGGCCGCTTCGTCGGCTATACCCTCGCCCCCACCGTGCTCCGCCAGAGCTCGCGCTCGCCTCTCAACGTCCTCGATTTCGCCTGTTGCGGCCTCGAACTTGGCCACACCTGATTCAGCCCTCCTTTCTCAATATCGCGGAGTCGCCCAGGCACAGCGGGCTGCTTCCACAGCCAGGCACAGGATTGACGCCGCAACGCAGGAACATTCAGTGGCTTTTTCCCCGGCAATGTCTGGATTTAGGTAGTAATATGTTGGACGGATGGGAGAGAAAATGGTTGCGAGAATTTATCTGGTGATTGGGGCGGCGGTCTGGGCTGCCGCGTTGGCTGCGACGACGCCGGCCCGCGCGGATGTTGCGACCATTGGCGCATCCAGGGACAACACGATCTTCGAGAGCAATAACAACAGCCTGGGTGGCGGCCAGGCGATGTTCATCGGCACCAACGGAATGTCCCTGATCCGCCGCGGCCTGATCGCCTTCGACCTCCCTGGTTCCATCCCCGCGGGATCGACAATCAACAGTGTGCAATTGACCCTCTTTCTCAATCAGGTCCCCGGCGGAGGCACTGGCAGTCCCACGATCCGCCTCTTCCGCGTGTCGGCTGATTGGGGTGAAGGGATCGCCGGCAACGGCACCTCCGGCGCAACTGGCGCTGGTCAGGGCTTTGCGGCCGGAGCCGGGGACGCAACCTGGAATGCGCGGCACTACTCGGCGACCACCCCAACGCTCTGGAATACGCAGGGCGGAGACTTCGCGGCCATCGAAAGCGCCTCGCGCGCAATCGTGGGCACCACCCTGAACGCCCCTTACTCGTGGCAATCAACACCAGGCCTGGTGGCCGATGTTCAGAGTTGGCTCGATGCACCCGCCGGCAATTTCGGCTGGATCCTCAGGAGCGATGAGGTCAACGCGCAGACCGTGCGAGGTTTCTGGACGCGCGAAGCGGCTCGAACCAACCAGAGTGCCTTCTCGCCGCAACTTCAGGTCACCTTCACGCCGGTTCCGGAACCAGCCGCCATGATGTTGGTCCTTGCCGGATTTCTCGCCGGAATCAGGCGGCGCTCCGGCTGATCAGCGCCAACGCTCACGCCGCCTCCGCCTCCGCCTTCCCCATATACCCCTTCACGATCTTCCTCAATTCCCCAATCGAAAACCGCGTCTTGAGCAGCACCGCGTTGGCCCCCAGCGCCATCGCCTTCTGCGTGATGTCCTCCGTCGTCGTCACCGAAAAAATGATCACCGGAATCCCCGCCGTCTCCTGATCCAGCCGCAGCGTCCGCAACACCGCCAGCCCATCCATTCCCGGCATGACCAGGTCCAGCAGAATCAATTCCGGCCGCGAACGCTTGATCTTCGCCAGCGCCTCTTCCCCGCTGGCCGCCGGCACGGCCTTGAGTCCCTCAGCGTGCAGCGCGCGGCAGACCACCTGCAAAAACAAATTGTCATCATCGACGACCAGAACGTGTCCCATAACCACCGCTCCACAACAACCACGGCCGGTACACATCAGTGGCCGCACCGCGTCATTTCTTTCATCTGCAATTTGGACGTGGTTGCTTTAGCCAAATCCACACTCCAGCCGCTTCGCGGAGAATCTTCGCAAACTCCCGCCATTTGAAGCCCTCCGCCCCGCCCTCTATACTCGCTGCCATTCAGGAATCACCCATGAAAATTAAGACCGCGCTAACACTTGCCCTCTTGCTCCAGTTCCTCCTCCCCCGCTTCGCCCTCGCCGGCGCATCCGACCGCCGCCTCGACATCTACTGGATCGATTCCGAAGGCGGCGGCTCAACCCTCATCGTCACTCCCACCGATGAATCCATCCTCATCGACACCGGCAACCCCGGCGAGCGCGACTCCGGCCGAATCTTCGACGTCGCCTCCAAAGTCGCCGGCCTGAAAAAAATCGACCACCTCATCTGCACCCACTATCACATCGACCACTTCGGCGGCGCATCCCGCCTCGCCACCCTCATCCCCATCGGCAACGTCTACGATAACGGCAAATTCGAAGGCGGCTGGGAGCGGCCCAAGGAGGATTATCTCCAGTTCAAATGCGACCAGCGCATCGTCATCAAACCCGGCGACGTCATTCCCGAGCCCAAGGTGAACCGCGTCGGACTCGTCGCCCAGCTTCAGTGTCTGGCCGCCCGCAAGGAGATCATCAAGATCCGCGCTGATGCGCCCAAAAATCCCGACTGCGACAATCCCCGCCGCAAACCGCTCGATCCCTCCGACAACGCCAACAGCATCGTCTCCCTCCTCACCTTCGGCGATTTCCGCTTCTACGACGGCGGCGACCTCACCTGGAACATCGAGGAAAAACTCGTCTGTCCCATGAACGTCGTCGGCCAGGTCGATGTCTATCAGGTCACCCACCACGGCCTGGACCAGAGCAACAACCCCCTCCTGATCAAAGCCCTCCAACCCACGGTCGCCGTCATGAACAACGGCCCCAAAAAAGGCACCGAAAAAGAAACCATGGCCACCCTCCGCGCCATCGATTCGATCAAGGCCATCTACCAGCTCCACAAAAACATCCGTCCCGACACCGAAAACAACACCAACGAAGACTTCATCGCCAATCTGGAAGAAAAATGCCAGGGCAACTACGTCAAGCTCTCGGTGGCCCCCGACTCCAAAACCTACACCATCACCATCCCCGCGACGAAGCATGAGCGGACGTATCAGACAAAGGACAAATAACGTGTAACGGGCTGATCCGGCGTTTTTGGGTGGCATGGGCAGCCGTACTCGGATGCCCGTGCTCGAACCCTGAACCCGCAACCCTTTCCTCCAATCGCAAATCGCAAATCGAAAACGCCTCTCTCCCTTGACCCCAAACCCCAGCGCGGTCTAATACGCCCGGCGTAGGATCACTTCACAACCGACTGTGTACATTTTAACGGCGAAGGAGAATGCCATGGCTTCCAACCGCGGCGTCGCTTACATCAAACCGGGTGTCGTCGAAGTCCAGTCCATCGACTTTCCAAAACTGGTAAATCCCACCAACAACAAGAAAGCCGAGCACGGCGTCATCCTCAAGATCGTCTCCACCAACATCTGCGGCTCCGACCAGCACATGGTCCGCGGCCGAACCACCGCCCCCGAAGGCCTGGTTCTAGGCCACGAAATCACCGGCGAAGTCATCGAAGCCGGCCGCGATGTCGAGTTCATCAAAAAGGGCGACCTGGTCTCCGTCCCCTTCAACATCGCCTGCGGCCGCTGCCGCAACTGCTCCGAAGGCAAAACCGGGGTCTGCCTCACCGTCAATCCCGCCCGCCCCGGCGCGGCCTATGGCTACGTCGACATGGGCGGCTGGGTCGGCGGCCAGGCCGAATATGTCATGGTCCCCTACGCCGATTTCAACGTCCTCAAATTCCCCGACAAGGATCAGGCCCTGGAAAAAATCAAAGACCTCACCCTCCTCTCCGACATTTTCCCCACCGGCTATCACGGCGCAGTCTCCGCCGGCGTCAAGCCCGGCATGACGGTTTATGTCGCCGGCGCTGGCCCCGTCGGCCTCGCCTGCGCTGCCTCCTGCCATCTGCTCGGCGCGGCGGTGGTGATTGTCGGCGACCTCATCCCCGAACGCCTCAAACAGGCCAAATCCTTCGGCTGTGAAATCATCGACCTCAAAAAATCCGCCACCCTCGCCCAGCAGATCGAGCAAATCCTCGGCGTCCCCGAGGTGGACTGCGCCGTCGATTGCGTCGGCTTCGAAGCCCACGGCCACGGCAAGGATGCCGGCGTCGAGCGTCCCGCCACCGTGTTGAATTCCATCATGGAAGTTACCAGAGCCGGCGGCGCACTCGGCATCCCCGGCCTCTACGTCACCGGCGACCCCGGCGGCGTCGATGCCAACGCCAAGATCGGCGCACTGCTGATTCGCATCGGCCTGGGCTGGGCCAAATCCCATTCCTTCGTCACCGGCCAGTGCCCCGTCAAGCGCTACAACCGCGACCTGATGATGGCCATCCTCCACGACAAAATTAAGATTGCCAAAGCCGTGAACGCCACGGTCATCTCCCTCGACGAAGCCCCCAAAGGCTACAAGGATTTCGACAAAGGCGCGGCCAAGAAATTCATCATCGACCCCCACGACATGATCGCGGCGTGAACGCCTCTTCTCCCCTCTCCCGGTACGCCGGGAGAGGGCCAGGGTGAGGGGTTTTTTTGTGGCATGGGCGCCCCGCCCATGATCTCCCCGCCAACACGGGCGAGGCGCCCGTGCCACATGAATTGAGATCGCTTCATCCCCCGCTTGCATCGTGCTCCACCCCCTCAAACAATTCCTCAAATTTCCCCCGCACATAGGCATTGAGCTTTCCCCCAAACTCCCGCGGCAATTTCAAAACCCGAATCAACTCCTGCACATCCGCCAAATCCTTCAATCGCCCCGGATTCGTCATCCCCGACGCCAACTTCAATTCAGCCAGAGTCACCAACCCCAGGTACTTAATCCCATCAATCTCCACCGCAACATCGCGCGGATCCGGAAACGCCACCGGCTTTGGCTTTCCATCCCCCGGATATTGACCGCTCACCAGAAATTCAATCCGCACCGATGTCTGCACATCGCGAAGCTGCTTGCTCCCGGCGAACGGCGGCACATAACCGAGCCCCTCCAACGCCCGATGCGCTGCTTGCAATCCCTCCGCGCTCACCAGCACATCCACATCCACCGTCGTTCGCTCATATCCATGCGCCACCAGCGCCATTCCCCCGGCCACCGCGTATGGGATCTTCAACTCCTCCAGCTTGGCCGCGATCCGGCGCAGCGATTCATAGACCGGTCCCTGCTTCATGAAGAATCGGCTCGCTTCCTCAATCGCCGCCCCACCACCCCGGCTCATTCTCAACTCAAAGGGCGTCATACCATCAGTATAGCATTACGCATCAGTAGGGGCGGCTTCAGCCGCCGTTCTTCCGGCGATCCCGCGGCAAGAATTCCTTCCAATGGCGATTCCCCCACCAGCGGTGTCGGGTAAGGCGGCCACATACCGCGATGATCGACAATCCCGCGAACAGCCCCAGCCCGGCGATCAGCAGCGCGCGATCAAGAAGTCGCCCCCCGCCCATCCCCCAGCCCGGCAATATCAATGCCACGATCCCTCCAAGCATTGCAATCGCGATGAACGCAAAGAACACCGCACACCCCTGATCCTCTTCACTCACGGAGCGCAAATCCTCCCGCCCCGCGCGGTATTGCAGCTCCAATCGTCCCTGCTGGTCCGGTTCTTCCGCCATCTTTCCCCCAATCGCCAATCGCAAATCGCCAATCGCAAATCGCAAATTCCCCTCACACCCTCAAAAACACCCTCTTCCTATAAAGGAAATAAAGCCCTCCCCACATCATCCCCAGCACCAGACACGCCATCGCAAAATCCGCCCCCTTGCCAAAATGCTTGGTCAGTCCCCCAAACCAGATCACCCCAATCCCCTTCACATTGAACAGCTTGTTGGCCATGTAAGCCAGAATCGCGTTCGCCCCGATCACCACAAACACAAACGACCACGCCCGCCATCCCACCACATCGATCACCCCATAAAAAATCGCCAGCAGTAACAGACTCCATCCCCCGGCCCACAGCGCCATCGAGCTGGTCCAGATGTGCTTGATGATCGGCATCCCCATCGGCGTCGGCAGGATGCTCCAGACCCATCCAACCAGCAGACACGCCGCCCCCGCTCCCGCCAGAATCCCCACCTTGGTCCAACCCTCCATCGATGACTTGAGCAACTGCCCGGCCAGCACACCCATCATCACCGTCGCCCCAAACGCGATGCTGCTGAGTATCCACGTGTACGTCGTCCCATCCTGAAACCGCCCCAGAATCGCCTTGTCGATGAGAATCGCCAGATTTCCATCCGGCGTGTATTCCCCGCGATGCCCGGCCATCGGCACGAACGACATCAGCGCCCAATACACCACCAGCAACCCGGCCGTGATCGCCATCTGCCAGCGAATGTTCCGCAACTCCATCAACACGATCGTCGCGATCAAATATCCGGCCGCGATGGATTGAAGCGTGTTGGAATAAAGCCGCAGCCGATCCAGCCGAAATTCCAGCAAATTCCCCTGCGCGATCATCCCCAGAATCCACAGCAGCGCCACCCGCCGCAGTGCTTTGAGATAAATCGATGATCGACTCGCCCCCTCCTCCATCCGTCGCCCCAGCGAAAACGGCATGGCCACGCCGACGATGAACACGAACAGCGGCATGATCATGTCCCACGCCGAAAATCCCTCCCACCGCGGATGATCAAACTGATATTGAATCCACTCCGGCGACGCCTTCTTCGATCCCCAGATCCACGTCGCCAGGCTGAACACCAGCCAATGCCCCACATCCGGCCCCATGATCCAAAACATGTCAAAGCCGCGCAGCGCATCGATCGACGTGATCCGCGGCGGCGCGGCCGTCGGCCCGCTCACGGCGGCCGGTTTTGGAAGCGTTTCGGTTCTCGAATAGACCGCAGGGGGTGTTGCGACGGTCATATCCAAAAGCCTATCCACCCCCCTCCCTCCCCGCAACGAAAATGTACATTGCGGCCTTCACCCCCACCGCACTCGACACCCATCCGTTGCGCCGTCGGGAAAAAATTTCCATTTTTTTCTGCGCCTTTCCCCGAGAAGTTCCACAAACCCGTTGCGCCAACCGACCACTACCCCCGAAAATCGCCCTATATATGAGGAGGTATGTTTTTTTGATGCGATCAGGAGCGGTAGAAACTCGGAATGTAAGTGGCATGAGCGCCCCGCCCATGATCCCTTCTCATGCGCGCGCACCGGTCTGCATTTGTGCTTCCTCTCCCAAAAGTGTGAATTGGCTCCGAAAATCACAACCACCGCCACCACCATCACTAACGCTCCAGCACCACGCCCTGAAATTCACAAAATTCACACTCCTCACCTCCTACATTTCCTTGCCTCCCCACTCTCCATTTGATTACCATAGCGCCTCTCATGCCCCGACCAAAGCTCTCTTCCACCACCCTCGTCCTCTACCTCGTCGCCGCACTCCTGGCGGCCAACCTGATTGCCACACTCGCCCGCTCCGATGCCCCCGCCATCCTCCCGGCCGCCTTTGCCCAGAATCGCCAGCAACCCATCGCCGGTGGCGGCGGCCTGTTCGTCATGCCGGCCCAGCTTTCGGGGAATACCTGGGGGGCATACCTCATGGATGTCGATCGCGGAACCCTTTGCGTCTATCAGTTCTTCCCCGGCACACGGCAGTTGCTGCTGGTGGCATCCCGGAAATTTACCAACGATACGCGGCTGGAAAACTTCAATACCTCGCCGAGCCCGGGAGAAGTGGCCGATTTGGTGGACAAGCAGGCAAAGGGCGTGCGGGTGAACAATCCGCCCCCGCCCGACGAGGTCAAGCCGCCACAAAAAGACCCGTAACACGGGCGTCCGGTGGGTCGGGCACTCTTGCCCGACATTCCTTTTTGCCCGACATTCCTTACAATTTGGTATAATCGCCACCAACCAGATCATCAGGAGCTACACCATGGCAAAAATGTTTTACACGATGGAGGAGACCAAGACCTCCCTCGGCCGCAATGAAGAAGAGATCAAGCAGCTCGCCCGCGAAGGCCGGCTGCGCGAGTTTCGCGATGGACCGCGGCTGATGTTCAAGGCCGACCAGGTGGAGCAGCTCAAGGCCGAGCTGGGCGGCGGCGGTGGGGGGGATTCGATCAACATTGCGCCGTCCGAGTCGGGCTCGCCCATTGGGCTGGCCGGCGACAGCAGGTCCGGCTCCAGCATCGGCAGCGGGATCGCGCTTGTTGAAAACGTGCCCAGCCCCGGCGGCTCCAAGGGTGATACGCACGTGGATATCGGCCTCTCCGGCTCGCTGGGCGGCAGCGTGGGCGGATCGGTCAGCGGCATTCCATCACCCGGCCGAAGCGGCCCGCGCGATTCCGGCGGCAGCCACGTCGGCTCCGGTTCGGGCATTATGAATCTGGGCGGCAGCGGCGTCGGCTCCGGCGGCAGCAGGGCGGGGATCACCGTGTTTGATGTCGATGATTCGCAGAAAGTCGATCCCAGCGCCCAGACCGCCATCAATCCCAGCGTGCAGGACCAGATCAACCTTGAAGGCGTCGGCAGCGGATCGGGATTGCTCGACCTGACGCGCGAGAGCGATGACACCAGCCTCGGCGCTGTCTTCGATGAGCTGACTCCAGGCGCGCGGCGCACGCCTTCTGGGCATCGCGCAGCGACGGCCGATGTACACGCGATGGAAACCCAGGCCGGCGCGGATTTCTCCGCGGCCGAGCCGCGGGCGCGCGGCACCCTGTCAGCGCCGATTTATGTCGAGGCGGCCGACCCGTGGGCCAGCGCCCTGGGCGCTGCATCGGTGGCGGTCGTGGCCGTTTTGATTTTCGGCGGATACATCCTCGCGGAAGTGCTCCAGGGCCATCGGCCCGAGGCGCTGGATCGGCTCAGGACTGATGGGATCATGTGGGGCGGATTGGCCGTCGGCGTGACTGTGATCACTTTCATCGTCGGATTCTTCCTCGGGAAGACGGGAACCAGATAATTGCATTGCAGCCTTTCAGGCTGCAATTGCAGGCTGAAAGCCTGCACTACAAAAATCGGGGGAATGATGGGGGAAGAAAATTTTTCGCAGCGCCCTCTTGCATTTTGCGGCCAGACGGGCAAACTATGGCGTAATAAGGAAGCTGGCAAAGTTGTATGCAGTTTCCCGGGCTTTGGGAGCAAAGCAAAAAACAGTCGGTTGGAACCGGCTTTCGGAAATCGGATTTCCACTAGGCAAGGAGGCCATGTCATGGCTCGTCGGCTCATCGCTTTGGGGGTTGTAGGACTTCTCCTCACCGGTTGCGTCTCACGCGATCAATACGAAGCAGTCAAAATGGAGCGCAACAGCATTGCCGAGCAACTCGGCACGGCCCAGGCCTCATCCGCCGCCGATCGCGCTGCCGCCGAGGCATGGCGCTCGCAGCAGGAACGGCTGATCGCGGCCGGGGATGACAAGGACAAGGCGGCCGCTCTGGCCATCAAGGAAAACGCCGAGCTTCAGGCCCGCAACCGTGAGCTTCAGAACAAGTACGAGCAGGCGCTGAACAACCAGGGCCAGATTGTGATGGGCGCAGCGCTCCCCACCGAGATCGCCGGACCGCTCCAGCAGTTGGCGGATGCGAACAAGGAAGCGGTGGAATTTGACGCCGCCCGCGGCACACTCAAGCTCAAGAGCGATGTCACCTTCAACAAGGGCAGCGCTGAGCTGACGCCGCAGGCCAAGACGATCGTCGATCGCGTGGCCGCGATTCTCAACTCGCAGTCGGCCCGCAATTATGAATTCCTCGTCGCCGGCCACACCGACAACACGCCGGTGAGCAACCCGGCCACGATCGCGGCCGGGCACAAGGACAACATGTTCCTCTCCTCGCACCGCGCCATCAGCGTGGCCAAGGAGCTGGTGGCCCAGCGGGTCAATGCGCAACGGATCGGCTACATTGGCTTTGGCGATCAGCGGCCGGTGGCCAGCAACGCCACGACCGATGGCCAGTCGCGCAACCGCCGCGTGGAGATCATGATCAGCCCGACGACGGTCAAGAGCCCGGGCGTTGCCGAAAACGTCACCGCCGCGCCCGCCGCCCCCAAGAAGAATACACCGGCCCTGAACAAGGATTCGGTGACCGGCGGCACGGTCGAGCAGCGGCCGATTATCACGAAGTAAGTAGCACGGGCATCTTGCCCGTGGACCAAAAACGTAACACGGGCGTCTTGCCCGTGGACCTGAAATGCAACACGGGCTTCGCCGCCCGTGACCCAGGGAGGATGACAGGGAGATTGCAGCGAAAGTAGAAGAAGACCCACAGCTTTCTTCTCCCCCTCCGACGCCCCGCGGCCAACCATGCGCGGGGCGTTTTTGACGTTAGGAGTTGCGGTAGAATGGAGGCATGAACAAGGAGCAGTGGAAGGCGGTCGATCGGTACATCGTCGATGCGCTGGTGAAACAGGATGAGGCGCTGGAGGCCGCCCTGGTGGCCAGCAGCGCGGCGGGGCTGCCGGCGATCGCGGTGTCGCCTAATCAGGGCAAGCTGCTGATGCTGCTGGCAAAGATGGTGGGGGCCAGGCGCATCCTGGAGATCGGCACGCTGGCCGGCTACAGCACGATCTGGCTGGCGCGGGGGCTTGCCGGGGGCGGGAAGCTGATCACGCTGGAGATGGTGGAGAAGCACGCGCAGGTGGCGCGGGCCAACCTGGCGCGGGCGGGCCTGGCGGAAGTGGTGGAGGTGATGGTGGGGCCGGCACTGGAGACGTTGCCGAAAATCGCCGCGGCGGGGCGGGGGCCGTTTGACCTGATATTCATCGACGCCGACAAGTCGGCCATGACTGACTATCTGGAGTGGTCGCTGAAGCTCTCGCGGCCGGGAACGGTGATCATCGGCGACAATGTCGTGCGCGATGGCAAGGTGCTGGATGCGGCCAGCAGCGATCCGTCGGTGCAGGGGATTCGGCGGTTTTACGAGATGCTCTCGGCCGAAAAACGCCTGAGCGCGACGGCGATACAGATGGTCGGGGCCAAGGGGTATGACGGGTTTGCGGTTGGGGTGGTGCTGGAATGAACAAAGGAGCTGCGATGAAAGCGCAATTGGATTTGAAGACGCTGCTGATCGGACTGCTGCTGGGTGTGTGCGTCACGCTGAGCATGGGCCAGCGCGCCGCCGAGCCGGCGCATAAGCTGGATGCGGATTACCGGTATCAGATCAGCGCGGTGCCGGAGCAGAATGGTGCATACACTTTATTCATCCTCGATCACGAGACGAATAAAGTGTATTCGCGGCAAGGTTTTCCTCCCAACGGTGCGGGGCGGGAGATCAAACAGTTGATCGGGGAGATCGGCCGCTGATCCACAAACGGGGTGCGTATGGACATTCAATCGTTGAAGCGTTGGCACTGGGCGCTGTTGGGCGCGGTGGCGGGGGCGGCCATTGGGTGGGCGGATGTGAGCCGGCGCGAGAATGAGCGGATTGGGGGGGAGGGGTTTATTGCCCAGGCGGTATTTGAGCAGGAGTTTTCCAGTCCGGCCGTCGAGGGTGTGGCGCGGCTGCGGAATTTCTCGATTCAGCACCTGGATGATGTGGACATCGTTGACATGGAGCGGATGGGCGGTTCGGCGGCGTCGCCGACATACACGCGCGTCAAATTTGCCGCCCCCAATCCTTACCGGCCGATCTTCAGCCGCCAGCCCGTCGGCGCGGATTACACGGTGCGGCAATACATGCAGGACATGGCGCGGACGGATCCGAAGATGACCCTGCGTTTCGCGTGGTGGCGAGAGCCCAATGCGCGGGTTGGATTTTGGGCGCTGGGCGGGATTGCCGTGGTTGGCGGGGTGTGGCCGACGCTGGTGCGGATGATGATCGGGGCGGGGCTGGGGCGGCCGGTGAAGGAGAAGCTGCTGGATCTGGATCAATTCAAGAGCGAGCCGCAGGCCAAGGCGGCGGGGCCGAGCGAAGAGGAGCAGGTGCGATTGCGGGCGCTGGAGGAGGAGATGATTCGGGGAATGCAGCAGCAGCCGGCGGATGTGGTGCCGGGCGCTGTTGTGCCGGCCGAGGCACCGGGTTCACCGACGGCGGCGCTGGTGAAGAAGCTGGAGGGGGATGTGCTTGCGCCAAGGCCGGCAGGGCACGAGGAGGACAAGCATTACAAGGGGGAGTATTACCCGGTAGCGCTGCCGGAGGGGCATGATCAGGCGCATGAGAAGGGGCCGCATGGGCCGCCGCCGGCAGCGTCGAAGGGATTTACGCTGATCGAGTTGGTGGTGGTGATTGCGATTATCGCGATGCTGATTGCGATTCTGCTGCCGGCCATCGCGGGCGCAAAGCAGCGGGGGCAGCAGGTGAAATGCATGGCCCAGCTACAGCAGATTGGGCGGGCGCTGCACATGTATGCCAATGACAATGGGGGCTGGCTGCCGGAATGGTCGCTTTATCACACCTGGCCGCGCGGGCAGAGCGGAGACACGCCGGGGGCGGCATGGACGGAGGAGATGGCAAAATATCTGGGCCCGCCCGACGGGCCGATTTACAACTGCCCCTCATGGCCCGGCCCGTTTCCGTGCCGGAACTATTTTCTGGAAGCGCGCTGGTCGGGCCTGAGCCGGATGAGCGCGATGAAATTGAGCGACATCCGCATGAGTTCCCGTTTCGTGCTCAGCGGCGACAAGACGCAGCGCGGTGGTTATCCCGAGCCATTTGGCATTGATGTGCGTCATCCGATAGATGATTCCGATCCGGATGATTTCGGCCGCAGCGGCAATCCGCAACTCACCTGGCCGTGGCAACCGGGCGGTTTCTACATGCACAGGGGCGGGAATAACGTGCTGTTTGATGACGGGCACGTGGCGCTGTTCGGCAAATACGATCCGACGTCGATGACGTTTCATCCGACGAAGATGCAGGATTGGAGGGATGTGACGCCGGGGATGTAGTCGTCTCAATCAGAACTTCCCGATGAGCCGCGCCACTTCCGTCACCGTGGCCTTTTCCGATTTCTCGGCCTTTTCGGTGCGGGGGAACCAGTGGGCAAAGGCGCCGGTGTAGATGACCTCGCCATCCTTCACGGCGTCGACCCAGAGCCAGCGGTCCTGGATGGTGACGTTTTTGGCCAGTTTATCGGCCTTTTGGACGTCGGATTTGCGCCACTCGCGGTTCTCCTGCGCGGACTGGGTGTCCAGCAGGTAGAAGACGAGCTCGCGGCGTCCCGGGCGCGTGTAGCAGGCGGCGGCGGCGAGGGCAGTCATTAGGCACATAATGATGAATGCTTTCATGGCGGTTTTAGCATCGACGGGAAGGTGGAGGAACCTTAGCAGCAGTGCTGAGATATCGGTTTTTACGGGCAGTTTGGGCGATTGCGATGTGCCCCATCGCGGCGTGCGCGTCTCTATATAAGCATCAAATTTTGGAGGCGTTTGACACGGCATTTTTTAACATGCGAAAGAGCTTCGCCAGGTCCGATACCTGGTAGTGGGCGTTGAGGCCGGAGGGGTTGGGGAGGACCCAGATTCTGGTGTCGCCGATGGTTTGGTTCTGGAGGCCCAGGACGGCCTCTTTGCGGTTGAAGGCGATGCGGTAGGAGGTGATTCCAATAACCGCGATGAAGCGCGGGGTGTGGCGGAGGACTTTGCGGGTGAGGGCGCGGGCACCGGCGCGGAGCTCATGGGTGGAGAGCTGGTGGGCCATGGCGGTGGGGCGGGGACACATGTTGGTGATGCCGAGGTTGAGGTCGAGGAGCTGGGCCGAATCAAAGGGGGAAAACCGGTGCGGGGTGAAGCCGCCCTTGTGCATGGCCGGCCAGAAGCGGTTGCCGGGGCGTGCGAAATGGTGGCCGACGGCGGCGGTGTAGAGGCCGGGATTGATGCCGACGAAGAGGACGTCGAGATTGGGGCGGATGAGGTCGGGGACGGTTTTGGTGTGGGCGGAGAGGAGTTGGGCTTTGGTGGGTTTCCAGGGAAGGGGCATGTCGTTCATCTTAGGAGCTAAACACGAAGGACACGAAGGCCAACTTGGCGTATCTGGTCGGATTGGAAGGGGGAGCGAGTGGCATTTTTCTTTTCAAAAAAGAGGATGAGATCGTTTTGCAAATTGTGCGGATGAGCGCCAGGCGCGTCTTCGTGGCTTTGTGGGGCTTTGTGGTGAAGCATTTCGGGAATAACTCGCCCCGCTGAGGGGATGGTGGCATAATGGAGGATTGTGGAACAACAGGAACGAGGGACGGACGAGAGGATCGCGGCGGAGGCGATGAGCAAGCCGCAGGGGGAGCGGTCTGCTTATCTGGAGACGGTCTGCTATGGGAATTCAGAGCTGCGGGATCGGGTGAATGAGATTGTGGCGCGGCTGGAGGGGCAGACGCTGGGGTATGAGTCTTTGACGGCGGATCGGCCGGCGGGAGTGCTGGGAGAGGCGGGGCTGGGGGATGCGAGGGGGGCGAAGATTGGGCATTACAAACTGCTTCAGCAGATCGGCGAGGGGGGATTTGGCTCGGTGTATATGGCCGAGCAGTTGCATCCGGTGCGCAGGAAGGTGGCGCTGAAGATCATCAAGCTGGGGATGGATACACGGCAGGTGATTGCGCGGTTTGAGGCCGAGCGGCAGGCGCTGGCGATGATGGATCATCCGAACATCGCCAAGGTGCTGGATGCGGGGGCGACGGATACGGGGCGGCCGTATTTCGTGATGGAATTGGTGAAGGGAGTTCCGGTCACGCAGTACTGCGATACGAACAATGTGACGACGCGGGAGAGGCTGGAATTGTTTGTGCAGGTGTGCCGGGCGGTGCAGCATGCGCACCAGAAGGGGATCATTCACCGGGACATCAAGCCGAACAACATCCTGGTGACCATGGCGGATGGGATTCCGATTCCGAAGGTGATCGATTTTGGGATCGCCAAGGCGACGCAGAGTCCGCTGACCGACAAGACGCTGTTCACGGAATATCGGGCGCTGGTGGGGACGCCGGAATACATGTCGCCGGAGCAGGCGGAGATGGCGGGGATCGATATTGATACGCGGTCGGACATTTATTCGCTGGGCGTGCTGCTTTATGAGCTTTTGACGGGGACGACGCCGTTTGATGCGAAGGAATTGCGGAGCAAGGGAGCGCCGGAGATTCAGCGGATCATTCGCGAGATCGATCCGCCCAAGCCGAGCACGCGTCTGAGCAGTCTGGCGACGGTGGTGGAGGTGGCAGCGCATCGGAGGACCGATCCGGCGAAGCTGAACCGGATTGTGCGCGGCGAATTGGATTGGATCGTGATGCGCTGCCTGGAAAAGGACCGGACGCGGCGCTATGAGACGGCCAACTCGCTGGCGACGGATGTGACGCGATATTTGAAGGATGAGACGATCTCGGCCGGGCCGCCGGGGGCGACCTATGCGCTGCGGAAACTGGCGCGGCGATACAAATGGCCGCTGGCGATGGCGGCGTTGCTTGCGGCGGCGCTGCTGCTGGGAATTGTGGGGACGACGGTGGGGCTGATCCGGTCGAACAGCGCCAGGAAGCGGGCGGTGGATGCCGAGAAGATGGCGCTGGAGGAGAAGAACAAGACGCTGGATTTGTTGCATCAGGTGAAAAAGGCGCAGGGACTGGCGGAGGAAAATTCGGTCAAGGCGCAGCACGAGGCAGAGAAGGCCCAGTCGATGAGCAATTTCGTTCAGTCGCTGCTTTCGGGGCGCAACGAGGCGGGGGGAAGCGGGCGGGATGTGCGGGTGGCGGATTTGCTGGATGTGGCGGCGAGCGAGATCGACGCCAAGTTCAAGGATCAGCCGGAGCTGCGGGTTGCAGCGCGGGTGACGCTGGGGGATTCGTACCAAAACCTGGGGCTGTATGAGGCAGCGCAGGATTCGTATCAGCGGGCGCTGGATTTGTCGCGGAAGACATCGGGGTTGGCGAGCGTGGACACGCTGAGCATCGCGTCGAAGCTGGGGTTTGCCATTACGAACATCAGCCGCGGGGATGAGGGTGTGGAGTTTGCCACGCAGACGTATGAGACGGCCAGGAAGAGCCTGGGGGAAAATCATCCGGTGACGCAGAACGCGGCCAACAGCCTGGGGCTGCTTTATTACAAGCACGGGGAGGTGGCAGAAGCGGAGCTGATTTTTCGGACGCTGATCGAGCAGGCGTCAAAACAGGCGACTGGGACGCCGCCGAAGTTTCCGCCGGGTTCGGGGCGGTTTTTCAATAACCTGGCGTTGGTGCTTCAGGAGCGGAACGAACTGCCCGAGGCGGAGACGATGCAGCGGAAGGCGATTGACATCATCCGCGCGGAGACCAGCGCGGCATCCGGGATATTTGGCCGGCAGGGGCGGAATCTGGCGACGATACTGGCGCTACAGAAGAAATATGTGGAGGCCGAGGATGCGTATCGGCAGACGCTGGCGGATCAGCGAACGCGGCTGGGGGATGATCATCCGGATACGCAGGAGACGATCGAGACCTATTGCAGGTTCCTGGGAGCGATGGGGCGTGCGGAGGAGGGGAATTTTCTTCACAAATCGTCCGAGCAGATCGGTGAGGCGACGCAGGTTGTGCGCAAGCGGCCGCGGGACCCGGCCGGATATGTGAATCGCGGCCAGGCGCTGGTGAGATTTGGGCAGTTCAAGGATGCGGCGGGCGATTTTGCACAGGCGATGAAGCTGGGGCCGAGCGATCCGACGGAGATCCACACTGAGGAACACTGGAGCTGGTATTTGTATGGGGCGACGGTGGCGTATCTGGATGATCGGGAGGCGTACAAAAAGCATTGCAAGAAGCTGGTGGAGAATTTTGAGAACACGCTGTTGAATCCGTACATAGATGATCGAAGCGCCAAGGTGTGTTTCATCCTGCCGGATTCGATGCCGGACCTGAGCATTCCGATGAACATGAGCAATCGGGCGGTGGGGCTGATTGGCACGCGGGCCGATGGGCAGGGTGTTTCGCAGGAAAATCTGACGCCGCTGGCGCCGTGGTTTTATCTTGGCAAGGGGATGGGGGAATATCGCATGGGCCGGTTTGAGGAGTCGATCAAGTGGCTGAACAAGTCGCGCGATGGCTTGAAGGCAACCTCGGCGGCGGCGGGGGCGGCGACGGCGGATTTGTTTCTGGCGATGGCGCACCATCGGCTGGGGAAGGGGCCGGAGGCGAAGTTGTATTATCTGCGGGCGAAGGAGGCGATGGAGAAGTTGCCGAAGGTGGGAGTGGCGGACCTGGGGAGCAATGGAGTGGAGAATTGGTTGATTTTTCAGACGGTGTATCGGGAGGCCAGCGGGATGATTGGGCAGGCGGGGGAGAAGACGGTCCGTTGACGCCGGGTTGCCCGGGGAGGGGCAGGATTTCAGCTTGCTTTGCGGGTTTTGAGAGTTAACTTGTTGCATGTCTGGCCGGTGGCATCGGGCTGACCGTCGGCGGCTTCATATTCAAGTCTTTGGGAGCTTCACATGGCTAATTGGGTTGTTTCAGCACATGGCGGCGCGGAGAAGAAGACGGGTGGATTGCGGCAGATTCTGGCGCCGACGGAGAAGTTCAAATATGGGGTGACGCTGGTGCCGAGTGGACTGACCCTGGTGATGTTTACGGCGCAGGCGCAGGTGTTCGTCGGCGGCGATCCGGAGCTGGATGCGTTGATCGCGGGGAACGAGAACGATCCGACGGTTGTCAATCGCATCCACAAGCTCAAGACGGCGTATGCCATCGTGCCGGATTATCGCGCTTATGGAACCAATGATTTCCGCTCAGGGATTTATGCGGTGGGATCGAACGCGAAGGTGCGGAACCTGCCCGATGGGAGCATCACCAAGCTCTCGGACATTTTCACCTGGGCGAAGCAGGATGGGACGGTGCGGAGGATTTACTGGCTGGCATGCACGGTGTTTGCGTGAATGACGGCTCGTCTGAGCAGTGTGGGGCGGGAACCGCTTGATTGACAGCGTAGCGGGGCACTTCTATATTCTTCCCCTTCCCCAAGGCAGCGCTGGATGCTCCGCGCGGTGGGGAATGCGGCGGAGCTTTTGACAGCGCTAGATGCGAATGTCCTCCGTAATTACAGCAAAATCCGGGCAGACCAATGGAGTAGCTATGTTCAAGCAGGATAAGAAGGTACGCGCAAGTTCGAGTTCCAAACCGTCCACCAAAGCCCCCAAGGGCAAAGCGGTCAAGCGGGTGTATTTCTTCGGGCCGGGGAAGACCGAAGGGAAGGCTGACCAGAAGGAGTTGCTGGGCGGAAAAGGCGCGAACCTGGCGGACATGACGTCGGCCGGGTTGCCGGTGCCGCCGGGGTTCACGATCACCACCGAGACCTGTCGCGAATACAACGACGGCGGCCAGAAGTTGCCCAACGGGTTGATGGAGGAGGTCAAGAAGAACCTGGCGATGGTGGAGAAGGTGACGGGGAAGAAGTTTGGCGATGCGAAGAATCCGCTTCTGCTCTCGGTCAGGTCGGGCGCGAAGGTTTCCATGCCGGGGATGATGGATACGGTGCTGAACCTGGGTTTGACGGACAAGGTGACCGAGGGCTTGGCGCGGATCACCAATAACGAGCGGTTCGCGTATGACTCGTATCGCCGGTTCATCAACATGTTCGGCGATGTGGTGATGGGGGTGGAGCACGAGCACTTTGAGCACGAGCTGTCGGCCATCAAGAAGGCCAAGGGAGTGGATGAGGACACCGATCTGGATGCCAGCGATCTGAAGGAAGTGGTGCGGCAGTACAAGGCGGTTTATGAGCGGCACCTGAAGCAGCCCTGGCCGCAGGATCCGATGCGGCAGCTCGAGCAGTCGATTGAGGCGGTGTTCAAGAGCTGGATGACGGACCGCGCGGTGCGGTATCGGCAGCTCAATGACATTCACGGGCTGGCGGGGACGGCGGTGAACTGTCAGACGATGGTGTTCGGCAACATGGGGGATGATTGCGCAACGGGCGTGGCGTTCACGCGGAATCCTTCGACGGGGGAGAACAAGTTTTACGGGGAATTCCTGATCAATGCACAGGGCGAAGACGTGGTCGCGGGGATTCGCACGCCGATTCCGTGCGAGAAGATGGGCGAGGTGATGCCCAAGAGCTGGAAGGAATTGCTGAAGATCAAGGACCTGCTGGAGAAGCGATACAGGGATGTGCAGGATTTTGAGTTCACCATCGAGAAGAACAAGCTGTACATGCTCCAGACGCGCAACGGCAAGCGGACGGCGGCGGCGGCCGTTCGCATCGCGGTGGAAATGGTGAAGGAGAAGCTGATCGATGAGAAGACGGCGGTGCTGCGCGTCGATCCGGCCAGCCTCGATCAGCTTTTGCACCCGACATTCAATCCGCGGGCAGAGCGGAAGGTTTTGGCCAGGGGATTGCCGGCGTCGCCGGGGGCGGCGGTGGGGAAGATGGCGTTTACCGCGCAGGAGGCCGAGGATCGCGTGGCCGCGGGGGAGAAGATCGTGCTGGTGCGGCGTGAGACGGAGCCGGCGGACATCGGCGGGATGCACGTCTCGGAAGGGATTCTCACCTCAACGGGTGGAATGACTTCACACGCGGCGGTGGTGGCGCGGGGGATGGGGACCCCGTGCGTGGCCGGCGTGGGGG
>DASYUA010000168.1:0-3269 GCA_036001665.1 Tepidisphaeraceae bacterium | reverse complement strand
GATCTTGCCGCCTATATTCCCCGCATCATCCAGATCGAGAGCGGCGGCAATCCCAATGCTCAGACGGGAAGCTATACCGGTCTCCTGCAAATGGGACCGGATGAACGTGCGAAATATGGCGGCGATGATCTGAACGCGGGTTTGGCACTGCTTCGTGATAGGGCAACGCAGTTCGAAAAGCAATTCGGTCGCGCGCCGACGCCGACCGAATTCTATCTCGCCCACCAGCAGGGCATGGGCGGCATTGCCAATCATATGGCGAACCCGGATGTGCCGGCCTGGCAGAACATGGCCTCGACGGGCGAGGGCCGCCAGAAGGGCGAGAATTGGGCCAAACAAGCCATCTGGGGAAATGTTCCTACCGATGTGAGGGCGCAGTTTCCGGGCGGCGTCGATAATCTCACAAGCCGCCAGTTCATGGATTTGTGGCGGGCCAAGGTCGAGCGCGGCCAGACGGCGCCCCCACCCCCAAATCCGAATGCGCCGCTCGGCGCCAATACAGTCGCCCAGGCCAAGCCGCCATCCCTCCCGCTCTTCTCTCCTGCCCCCTATTCCCAATCCCAGCTCCCGGCGAGCGGCGTGGCCGGTGGAGGCGGCGGCGGCGATGATTATGCTTCGCTCATCGCTACCGCTTCGCCCGAACAACAGCAGGCTCCGGGCTTCCTGCCGCCCTGGCGACCCAATGCGCGAGTTGCCGCCATGATGCAGCGCTATCCGTTTCTCCGACGAGGCTGAAACATGACCACTGGTCTCTACATCTGGTCCAAGACGGCCGGATCGAACTCGATCGCTGATGCCTCGATTAACTGGGCTGAAGGCCAGGCTCCCTCGACCGTCAATGATTCCGCCCGCGCGATGATGGCGCGCATCGCGGAATATCGGGATGACGTCTCGGGATCGCTGCTGACGACGGGCGGCTCGACCGCCTATACGATCTTTACCAATGAGAACTTTGATTCGCTCGCCCATCTGGACAAGCAGACCCTTACGATCTGCGCGCATGTGACTTCGGGCGCATCGCCGACGCTCTCCGTCGATGGTCTTACAGCGAAGCCCATCCAGTCGAGCACGGGCGTTGCAGTCGCCGCGGGAGGGCTCGTCGTTGGCACGCAATACCGGCTGACCTATTACAATACGGCCGGAGAGTTCATTGTCGATGGTGCTCCATTGGCTCAGACGGTTCCAGATGCGGCGATCACCAACGCAAAGCTCGCCAATATGGCGGCCTGGACGCTCAAGGGGAACAATACTTCTGGATCAGCCGCGCCGGGTGATTTCACGATTGATGCACTGATGGTGAAAGCGACGCCTCTTGCAGCGGATGAAGTCCCGATCTGGGACGCGGCCGGAACGGCGATGAAGAAGGCGACGCTGGCGACTTTGGCTACGCTTATTCTTGGCCAAGGAGCCGCGCCAACTGTGCAGCGATTTACTTCGGGAACATCACAGACCTATACACCGACTGCTGGAATGGTCCGAATCAAAGGCAGAATAACCGGCGGCGGTGGCGGCGGCGGCGGCGGCGTTACAAATAGCGGTCAGACTGGTGGTACGACATTCTTTGGAAGCTGGACGGCAATAGGTGGTAGCGGAGGGATTCCCGACATCAGTGCAGGAGGGGCGGGGGGAACTGGCGGAGCCAATGGGACTGGCACCTTAGTGGCAAGATTTAACGGGGGAAGGGGAACCGGGGGAACCGGGGGACAATCTGCAGTCTATGCGTCGGGCGCCGGTGGCAATAATCCCTTCGGCGGTGGCGGTGGTGGTAAATCGACGAGTGGTGGCACAGGTAATGATGGCGCTCCAAACTCCGGCGCGGGAGGTGGGGGTGGAACCATCAACGCGGGCACTCAGAATGGGGGCGCCGGTGGTGGCGCTGGCGAATATGTCGAATTCTGGATGACCGCCGCTCAAGTTGGTGCCAGTCAGACTTATACGGTAGGTGCCGGTGGCGCTGGCGGTACACCTGGGGGTGGCGGTGTGGGAGGCGCGGGTGCCGCAGGCATCATTATCATCGAAGAATTCTATATATAGATTATTCCCAGCCTTCCCATCCTCGGGAGACATAATGTGATTTGAACCACAGCCAGAGACGTCTCAACATAAATCACGCCCACATTTATGGCAGAAAAAACCGATACGCATCTCGATCGAGCCGCAAGGCCCATCACGCCAATGCCATTGCTCGCAATGCCACTGTCGATGAAAAAGACGACACCAAATAAGTCTCAGGGATTTCATTTCTTCCTCCCCGGAAATGTCATCTTATAGACGCAACTGAGGCGGGAGTCCAGGTCCCGCCCCAGGTCTTTCCTATTCCGCCGCCTCGCGCTACGGCTCGCCCCAATGACTATTCCATGCCCTCCGGACAAAGCCGATGATATCCGTCAGCTTTTCGGGGTCGCATCGGCCATTGCCGATGTAGGCGGTGATGACGCCCTCGACGAACATTTGTTCCGGAGTGCGGAAGGGAGCACCCGATGCGGCTGGGGATGCCAACGCGGAGCCGGGCGGCGGCCGGTAGGCGCCGGACCGGAACGAAGGCCTCGCCTCCGGCAGTCCCATCGTGATGCGTCTCGCCGTGGTGATGTTGGTCAGGATCGTTCCACCATCGCCGACCGGAGTGTCGACCGTCTCGACATTGTAGGTCACGCCGGCCTCGATCCCGAGTTTGTCCAGCTTGTCGGTCCAGCAGCCCAGCCGCCGACCTTCAGTCGTGATGACGATACTACGCTTGGGCTTCGGTTCGATTGCGGCAACTGTGATGGTGCTCATTCCCAATCTCCATGCCGCTCCCGGTCCGCCAGTTGGCAGGCGAGGTCATAGCCTTCGTCCGCCAGCCAGTTCTCGGCCATGAGCTTCAGTTCGGCCGGCGACGGCCGCTCAAGGTCGGCTTCGGTAATGGGATCTCCAGGCTTGCGCCCGTCGATGAGGACGACGGAGAGGAGATCGAGCTCAGCAGGGTCCGGCGGCCATCCCGGATCGCCATTGCGCAAAGTGCGGCAGCCCGGATTGCCCGGCAGATAGGTGTAGGTGATGTCGGCCTTGAGATAGATCGTCTCGCCTTCCTGGCCCTTGGCGGGCTGGAGAGGCAGATCAGCCGTGATACGGTGAGTGGTGGTTTTGGCCATGATCACGCCTCCCTTGGAAAGTTGAGGGCCAGATCGGCGATGGCGAGATCACGCGTCGATCCGGCGCCGAAGGCCTCGCCGTTGAATTCGTCGGCCTCCTCGAAGCGGTAGCATGCGATGTATTCCTGGCCGTTCCAG
>DASYUA010000167.1:0-32674 GCA_036001665.1 Tepidisphaeraceae bacterium | reverse complement strand
AGCCGATGTACTACTGACTCAAGTGTTCAGATCGTGGATGAATTTGTGCAGTGGCTCGGCAGAGCATTCATCTTCTCCGGTGTCGTCGAGCCAGACCAACAATCGATGCCAGGCCGATTTCCGATGCTTGTGGCCTGGATTAGAGAAATCCGTGCCGATTGGATGAAGGGTCGTGGATTCAATGTTCGGACCAGTTATGCGATTCTTCGAGAGGGTTGCGAAAGCAGCTGGGTAAGGAGACGAGGCAACGTTCGGCTGATTTACAGACAACGGCGCGCTTTGGTCGCTGAAGGCACGATCAATCAGGAAATAGTCATCCGCGTCAATCGTAGCGCTGTAGTCGAAGTCACCATCGCCATATGCGGCCAAGTGGCTTGTAAACCCCGCATCAATGTGAGCGTAATCATCGGCATCGATGTCTCCGTCAAGGTCGGCATCGCCTGTGTAAGTGTATTTAACGAGGACGGCGTTGATGTCGACGCTCTCGCCTGCGAAGGTGCCGTGGAGTGTTGTAGTGCCGCCAAGACCATCCGGCTTTTCATTCAATATTGCGGCCAGACCGGTGATGCCATTGGTTACCAGCGCGGCAGCGCTGGTGGCGATCCCGGTTCCCTGCCAGCGCGTGGAGGGAATGCCTCCGGAATTCTTGCCTGATCGAACCTGGCTTGTCGTCCGATTGAGAATCTCTGCCCTGGTCAGGGCGTTAGCGGGGATAATCAGATCGTTGTCAGAGAGGTCAAGCGTGCCGGTCCAGAGGCCGGCCGATTGAGCGATGTTAAGATTGTCGACCACCAGTACCTTCGCGCCACCCGCGGTAAATCGCGCCAGTCCCGAAGCGGCGATGGACAGCGATGGAATGTGCTGGGAGGCGTTGAAGATGGCGGTGGCGGAGGGATCGATGGAGAGATTGAGGCCGGCAAGGTCAGAGTTGAAGTTGAATTGACCTGGTCCTGCCTGGAGAGCCTCTACAGAAGCATAAGTCATTGTGAGGCTGCCGTGATGGAAATCGGCTGCCAATGCCAAGAAAGCATCGGCCGCGGATGCGCCGATGATGTGCAACAGATCAGCGATCGTGCTCGCGCCGCCGTCGTAGTTGATGCCGCCGCTGGGAATCACCTCGCCAAGCGAGTAGTCGAGGATGAGCGTGTCATCGCCGCCCAGGGTTTCCACGGCGATGTGCCCGGCCGAGGCGTAGTTGATGGAGGAGGTGGGCGATGGGCCGGCGTTGTTGATGAAAATGTCGAGCAGCGCTGGGTCGGTTGAACTGCGGACCAGGCGGATGATGTCGTCGGCCTCGGTTCCGGTGATCTGCATGACACCGCTGACGGCGATTGCGTTTGAAAATTCTGATGTACTGCCGGCTGCGCTTGTGGCGGTTGCGGTGATCACGGCGCCTTGAAGGAGCGCGCCGGGAACACTTATTGTGAATGTTGCGTCGCCCGAGACGTCGGTGTTGACCGCGGTGGAGATTAAAAATGTGCGGCCCTCGCCAAAACCGGTTGGATCGGCCGCGACACTGGCGAAAAATTCCAGATCAAAAGTGGAATTGGGAGTGCTGTTGAGGCTTCCCTTGATGGTGGTGGTGATGCCGTCGGTGGTGGCGGTTGCCATGAGCGGAAAGTTCTGGCCGGAGTTCGCACCGGAATCGGGATCGCCGGAATCGTTGGGCGAGACGCCGGCGGGGCCGAGGTCGATGCCCAGGCCGGTCGGAATGGTGGCGATGACTGGACCGGTATTGGAATAGATTGAATTGCGGCGGACGGAGTTTCCCTCGGCCGAGCCGGTGGTGGTTTGAACGAAAACGCCGCCGCCGACGGCCGAGCTTGCGCTGCCTCCGTTGAAGGCGATGATGTTGGCGGCTCCCGGGGCGATACCCCCGATCACATTGGAGGATGAATCAATAATGTGTACGCCGGCATGGGCATTGCCCATTGCGTTGGAGCCATTGGCCGCGGTGCCGATGAGGTTGCCCTGCACGGTGTTGGCGGAGGCGATGCTGACGGGGACAACTGTCAGCAGGCTGGAGATGGTGACGCCGTCAGAGCCGTTGGCGGAGATGACATTGCCGACGCCGGCGGTTGTGCCGCCGATGATGTTGTTGGATCCGCCGCTGATGGCCACGCCGCTGCCGAAGTTGGCGAGGGCGAGTGCGCCGGTGATGTCGGTGCCGATGTAGTTGCCGTGCACAAGGTTGGCGGTGGCATTGGCGCCAATGATGTGGATGCCGTTGGCTCCGTTGCCGGAGATGATATTTCGCGCGGCAGCGACGGCGCCGCCAATGGTGTTGTTTTGGACGCTGCTGGTCAGGCCGGCGCAGGCCGGATTCACATCGATCATGCAGGTGTTTTCGACGATGCGAATGCCATTGACGGCGTTTGGGCGGGCGAGAGTGCCGGCGGCATTGGTGCCGATGAAATTGCCCTGCACCAGGTTGGCGGTGGAATTTCCGGCAAAGCGATTGATGTCGGCGGCGATTTCGATTCCATCGGAGGCATTGCTGGAGATCACATTGCCAGCGCCGGCTTCGGTGCCGCCGATGATGTTGTTGGACGTGCTGTTGATATCGACGCCATCATCCTGGTTGCCCAGCCCGGCGGAACCGTCGGCCCGCAGGCCGATGTAATTGCCGCGGACGATGTTGTCGATTGCGCCGGTGTCCTGGAGCTCGACGCCGTTGAGGCGATTGCCGGAAATGATGTTTCGCGCTGCCGCGACGGTGCCGCCGATGGTGTTGCCGGGGGCGCTGATGATATTGACGCCGTCGTTGTTGGGAACAGCGGCCGAGCCGTTGAAATCGGTGCCGATGTAGTTGCCCTGGATGAGGTTGCCGCTTGCGCCGCTATCGTTGATCTGTATACCATCGCCGGAGTTGCCGGAGATGATGTTGCGTGCGCCGACGATGGCTCCACCAATGACATTTGCGGAGACGTTGACGGCATTCAGGCCGTTGATGGCCACGCCATTGGTGCCATTGCCTTGTGCGGTGGCGCCGTTGGGACGCAGGCCGATGTAATTGCCCTGAATAAGGTTTGCGGAGGTGTTGTCGGCCGAGAGTTGAATGCCGTTGCGGGAGTTTCCGGAGATGACGTTGCGGTCGGCGGTCGCAGTGCCGCCGATGAGGTTGTCATGAGCGCCGCCGGTGATGTCAACGCCATTGCCCTTGTTGGCGATTGCGCCCGTGCCATCGGCGCGCACGCCGATGTAATTGCCGTTCACCGTATTCCCGCTGGCCGATGCGCCCTGAATCAGGATTCCATCCGAGGTGTTGCCGGAAATGACGTTGCGGGCGGAGAAGGTGGAAGCGCCGACGGTGAAGGTGTTGCCGCCAATGGTGTTGTTGGCGATGTTGTTGATATAGATGCCGACGCCGGCGTTGGCCGATGCTCCGCTGGCGGTGTTGTTGGTTCCAATCCAATTGGCATAGATGCTATTGCCGCCGCTGGTCGATAGCTCGATGCCGTCGAACCTGAAGCGATTGATGGTCAGCCCCCGGACGGTGCTGTTGCCGGCGGTGATGACCAGCCCGGTCTTGCCAGTGCCGGCGCTGCTGCCGTTGAGCTCGATAAGAGGAGTGCCGGCATAGCCCGGCTGGCTGGCTGCATCGATAAAAATCGGATCGGTGATGATCGGCAAGGCGGAAGTCAGCGCGATCGTCTTGATGCCCGTTCCGGAAATGTTGAAGAGGATAGTGTCAGCGCCAGCGGCCGCGTTGGCATCGAGAATCGCCTGGCGAAGTGTCCCAGCGTCGCTGTCGGCCGTTGAGATAACGGTGAAATCTGCGAGAAGGATGCGGCTTTCAAACGCCTCAATCAGCGGAATAGCAGACATTTGCCGTGTCTTTGGCTGCCTCAACATGCTCTCTCGCTCCATCCAGAAGCCGGTGCGGAAGCGCGAAACAAGATCGGAGCGACACTAAGCGACAACGCCGCGGCCCCGGTGAGGGGACTGGAGTCGAACGCCAAAACCGTGCGGTGATGCCCTCCGATGGTGTGAACGGCGCAACGCGCAGGTTCGCACCCTGGCTCAAGGCGACTCTAGCAATTCCACTCGTTCAGACAAGTCCAAAATGAAGAATTCATTTGTTTCTCATTTGCTCCTCATTTTCACCCGGCTACAATTGACCCCCATGAAAAGGGGTCGCTTGCGACATCTCTCTGAGGTGCAATGGATTGATGCGTCGTCGTGGCTTCACGCTCGTGGAATTGCTGGTTGTGATCGGGATTATTGCGATCCTGATTGCGATCCTGCTACCCGTATTGTCGCGCGTCCGCCGGCAGGCGGCCAGCGTTAAATGCGCCTCTAACTTGCGTCAATTGGCGCTGGGCTGGGGGATGTATGCCCAAAGCAGCAAGGGTTGGTCGGTCCCGGCGCGGCTGCCGGAGATTCCAGGTTCGCGCAATCTTTATGATCTGGGCATGGGCCTTACCTATCGCCCCAGGTGGTACGAAATCCTCGGCGCGCAGACCAGAACCTTTGCATTTCATGAACCTCTTCCCGCGGACATCGATGATCGCCAGGTGGAAAGCGAGCTGTATATCTGCCCCGCCGTGGCGGAGTGGACCAACTGCCGCAACCTGTCCTACGGATACAACTTTCAGTTCCTGGGTAATGAACGCTTGAGGAACCGCGGTAACAATTACATCAACTATCCGGTGCCCGTCACTCGCATCAAAGCCGCCAGCACTGTTTTGGCGGCCGATTCAATGGGGACAGCGGCCGGACATCCTGTGAAACGAAGGCATGGCTATGTGCTCGATGGCTCCAGCGACCTCAACGCCTGGGCCAATCATGGATACACGATTGATCCCCCGCGGTTGACCGCGACGTCGGATTACGGCACGCACAATCACCGCATTCCTTCGGCCCGCTCAGCGCCGGACCCGAGGCACAACGGCAGGGCCAACGTGGCATTCTGCGATGGTCATGTTGAGCTGCTGTCGCTTGCGGAATTGGGATATGCGGTAAATCCCGACGAGAGCGTTGGGATCAATGGGGACAATCACCGATTTTCCGGCACTGAACGGGATGATGATCCGCCTTCGGCGGAGTGAGGGTATGGCGCACGGTTGGTCGTTGTCTTAGCTGGACGGGATGTAATGGCCGAACAAATGGGCAGCAGCAGCCGCGATGCCGCGACATCGGAGACCTCCCGACGTCTGCCGATCGGCATCCTGCTCGGTGCTCTGGTGATCGTCGCGGGCGTCATCGCGTGGAAGGTCTGGCCGCGCCACCTGCCGCCGGCCAGCGACACACTGGCGGTGGCCAAGCTCGTCAACAGCTCTGATTTCGCGTCGGTTCCCGAGCCCAAACGGCGGCAATACATCCAGGCCCTGCGAAAAAAATCCGATGCGATGGCCACTGGTCTTACCACGGGAAAGCTGACGCAAGCTGAGTACGACGTAGCGATGTCGTATGTGTGGCTGGCGCGTCAACTGGATCACATGGATGGCTATTTCGCTCTTCCGAGCGGGCCGCAACGGGAAAAGTTCGTCAACGATCTGGCCGAGAAGTCTCGCAAAGCCGGCCCGGCAAGTAATCCCGCGATCAGGGATGAGAAATCAAGGCAGAGAGCAATCGATCAGTGGATGGCCGACTGGCCCGGGGATCGGCGGGCGCAATGGGAAGAATTTCGCAAGGCCAGCAAGGCGAAAAAGACTTAGCCGAAGTGGGCTCGCTAAAGCGCACGGTCTGGAGTGAAGTGAAAGGTGTTTGACATGCGCAAACGACGCATCGCCATGTATTCGCCTGGGATCGTGGGCCTCGGGCACATGCGCCGGCATTTGTTGATCGCGCAGGCGCTGGCATCTTCGCCGATGGAGTTGGTGATCCTGATGATCGCCGAAGCGCGGCAGGCGGGGGCGTTTGCGATGACGCCTGGACTCGATTGCCTGATCCTTCCAGCGCTGCGCGAGGACCAGGACCGGCAGATCAGGCCCAGGTATCTGGACATCAGCCTTTCGGAAGCGGTGAAGCTGCGTGCGGCGACGATTCGCGCTGCCTTCGAAGCCTTCGAGCCGGATGTGTTGATTGTGGACAAGCTGGCTCGGGGCGCGGCCCGCGAACTGGACCCGACGCTGAAATACCTGCGGCGCAAGGGTCAGACGCGCTGCGTGCTGGGGCTACGGGATGTGCTCGATGACCCAGGGGCGGTGGAGCGCGACTGGTCGACCGCGAGCGATGTGGAGGCGATCCACGACTTCTACGATGCCATCTGGGTCTATGGCGATCCGACGATCTATGACGCGGCCAGCGAATATCACTTCCCGGCCGACGTGGCCGCGAAGGTGAAGTACACGGGATATCTGGATCAGCGGCCGCGGCTGAAGTTCGCGGATGTGGGCGGCGATCCGTTGCCGGCGCTGGAACTGCCGCCCGGGAAGCTGGCGCTTTGTCTGGTTGGCGGAGGACAGGATGGGGCGGCGGTGGCGGATGCCTTCGTGAAAGCGCCGCTTCCGGATGGGTTCAATGGCGTACTGGTGACCGGACCCTTCATGCCGGCCGAGGCGCAGGAGCGACTGCATGCGCAAGCGGCGGGTAATGCGCGGCTGCGGGTGCTCGATTTTCTGCCGGAGCCGGTATTGCTTCTGAATCGAGCCGATCGAGTCGTCGCGATGGGGGGTTACAACACGGTTTGCGAAATCCTTTCATTCGAGAAGCAGGCGCTGCTTATTCCGCGAGTGCGGCCGCGAAGCGAGCAGTGGATTCGGGCGAAGCGGCTGGAAACATTCGGCCTTGTGGACGTACTGCATCCTGATCATTTGAACCCCGCAGCGATTGGCGACTGGCTTGCCGGGCCGGATCGCAAGCCTCCGCGGGCCCGCGAACACATGGACTTTGAGGGGCTCACTCGATTGCCGGTTCTCCTTGAGGAGGTCCTGGCAGCGCCGCAGCGCAGGACGCCGCAGGCAGTGAAAGGGAGGGTGTGATTTGTCGATGTCCGCACCCAGCCGAATCGGCTATGTCGTCAAACGCTATCCCCGCTATTCCGAGACGTTCATCGTCACGGAGATCCTGGCGCACGAGGCGGCTGGTGTTGCGGTGGAGATCTTTGCGCTGCTCCCTCCGGCCGACACGCATTTCCAGGACATCCTGGCCCTCGTCAAAGCGCCCGTGCATTATCTGGTGCCGGAGGTGCCCAAAGCCAGCGAGCTGTGGTCCGGCATCTGCAAGACGGCGGCGACTTATCCGAACGTCTGGAATGAGCTGCGGATTGCTGCCACCGAGGTGGCACGCGATCTGCACCAGGCGCTGCTGCTCTCGCAGAAAGTCGCCACTCGCGGCCTCACTCATCTTCACGCCCACTTCGCTTCGTCACCGACCACCGTCGCCATGCTTGCGTCTCGCTTCACCGGCATCCCGTATACGTTCACCGCGCATGCGAAGGATATCTTTCACGAAAGCGTCGATCCTCAGGACATGGAGCGCAAGCTACGCAGCGCGGCCGGCATCGTAACCGTCAGCGACTACAACCGCCGATACCTTCAGCAAACCTATGGCTCCGCCGCCGCGAGAGTAGAGCGGATTTATAACGGCCTGGACCTGCCTCGCCTGCGCTTCGCATCGCCCGCCGAGCGCCCGCCGCGCATTGTGGCGGTGGGAAGACTGGTGGAGAAGAAGGGGTTTGCCGATTTGATTGCCGCGTGCGCCATTCTCAAGGAACGCGGCCGGCGCTTCGAGTGTGACATCGTCGGTGATGGGGAATTGGCCGGCGATCTGCACGCGCTGGTGAACAGCCTTCATTTGACAGAGCAGGTGCGGCTTGTGGGCTCGCGGCCGCAGGCGGAGGCGTTTGGGATCATCCAGGGCAGCGCGGTCTTTGCCGCGCCATGCATCGTCGGCAATGACAGCAATCGCGATGGCCTTCCCACGGTTCTGGTGGAAGCCATGGCCCTGGGCACACCCTGCATCTCGACCGATGTCACCGGCATTCCCGAAGTGATCCGCGAGGGGCAAACGGGATTGGTTGTCGCTCAACACGACCCGGGCGCACTGGCCGCGGCACTGGAAAGATTGCTTTCCGACGGCGGATTGCGCGTTCGGCTCGCTTCGGCCGCGCGACGTCTGGTCGATGCCCAGTTCGATACGCATCGCAATACCGCCGATTTGCGTCGCATCTTCGCCGATGCCGCTGGACACGCGCTGACCGAGGGGGGCCGATAGATGCGCATCGCTTATGTGTGTGCCGACCGTGGTGTGCCGCTTTTTGGCCGCAAGGGCTGCTCCATTCATGTGCGTGAAGTGATCGAGGCGATGCTTCAGCGCGGAATCAAGGTGGATGTTTTCACGGCCCGCCTGGATGGCGAGCGACCACCGCTTTGGGGGGATGTTCCCGTGCACGTGCTGCCCACGCTGAGCGGCGCCGATGCCAAGGAGCGCGAGCAGATGGCGCTGGCGGCAAACCAGCAGATAGCGGCCGCGCTGGATGAATCCGGGCGCTACGACATGGTCTATGAGCGCTATTCGCTCTGGAGCTTCGCCGCGATGGAATATGCCGCTCGCACGAACACCTCGGCGGTCCTCGAGGTCAACGCGCCGCTCGTCGAGGAGCAGGCGGAGCACCGAATCCTGATGGACCGCCCGGCGGCCGAGGCGGTGGCGCAGCGGGTTTTCTCGGCCGCGGATGCGTTGATCGCCGTCTCGCCTCAGCTTGCTGGTTATCTGAATGACCATCCCGCTACCCGGGGGCGGGTCCATGTGATTCCCAACGGCGTGAATCCGCAGCGATTTCCAGCCGATCTCAAGCCGTCGTTGGCCAATCCACAAAAGCTCTTCACGTTTGGTTTTGTGGGGAGCATGAAACGCTGGCATGGACTGCCAGCGCTGCTGGCCGCTTTCGATCGACTTCACCGGGTTGCTCCCGACACGCGGCTGCTGATCGTCGGCGATGGCAAGGTCAAACAGGAGCTTGAGGCTACGCTGGCGGATGGCGAGCTGGCGGAAAACGTGCATTTCACCGGCTCGGTGGATCCGGGCCAAATCCCCGGACTTCTGGCCTCAATGGATGTGGCCGTCGCGCCGTATCCTCCCTTGTTGAACTTTTATTTCTCGCCGCTGAAGGTGTATGAATACATGGCGGCCGGCCGCGCTGTTGTCGCCAGCAGGATTGGCATGCTCGCCACTCTGGTGGAAGATGGTGTCAATGGGGTGCTCTCGCCACCCGGCGATGTGGATGCGCTGGCGGAGTCGCTCCTGCGGCTGAAGGCCGACGCGGCCCTACGCCAGCGCCTCGGGGCCGCGGCTCGACGGACAGTGCTGAACAACTACACATGGGACCATGTGGTTCGCCGCATCATCGCGCTGCGATCCCGGCCTCGCGGCAGCGTTTCGGCGGCCCTGGAGGCTGCAAGCTGATGTCGGATGCATCTCCCCAGAACCTCCAGCAGGCCTTGCCTGGCCTGCGGCGAATCGTGCAGCGGTTCTGGCCGTACATCCGCAGGGAACGGGGGCTGATCGTCGGATCGCTGGTTGCACTGCTCTGCGGCGTGGCGCTGCGCCTGGCCGAGCCGTGGCCGCTGAAATTCATCTTCGACCGGGTCATCAGATTAGCGGCCAGCCGCAAACCGCGCACATCCGGACTTGCCTGGCTGGATACGCTCGAGCCCCAAAACCTTTTGCTGGTCTGCATTGTCGCGCTGGTCGTGCTCACGGCGCTGCGCGCGCTGTGTGATTACATCAATCGCATCGGCTTCGCGAAAATCGGCAACCGAGTGCTCACGCGCGTCCGCAACGAGCTCTATCAGCATCTCCAGCGCCTCTCGCTGGCATTCCATGGCAGCGCCCGGGCGGGAGATCTGACGATTCGCGTCATCAGCGATGTCAACATGCTCCGCGATGCGATGGTCACGGCGATTCTGCCGCTGCTGGCCAATGCGCTGGTACTGGCGGGGATGTGGGCGGTGATGTTCTGGATGCAGTGGAAGCTGACGCTGCTGGCCTTCGCTTCGCTTCCCCTGCTGTGGTACTGGTCGAACCGCACCAGCAGGCGGATCCGCGAGGCGGCGCGCAAACAGCGCCAGCGCGAGGGGGCCATGGCCGCCACCGCGGCGGAATCGTTCAGCGCCATCAAGATCGTCCAGGCCCTGTGCCTCGAGCCGATCTTCGCGGCCATTTTTTACGGCAAGAGCCAGGAGAGTCAGAAGCAGGATGTCCGGACAGCGCGACTGTCGGCGCGGCTGGAGCGGACGGTCGATGTGCTGCTGGCCGTCGTGACCTCCGGCGTTCTCTGGTATGGGGTGAAGCTGATCAACGATCATGCGATGACGGCGGGAGACATGATCATCTTTCTCACGTACTTGAAACGCGCCTTCAACCCGATGCAGGATTTCGCCAAGTACAGCAGCAGGCTGGCCAAGGCCACCGCGGCCGGCGAGCGAGTGATTGATCTGTTGCGGCGCACGCCGAACATCGTCGATCAACCGGATGCGGTTCCCGCACCGGCGCTGAGGGGTCATGTTCGATTTGAGCAGATTGGCTTTGCCTATGAGCCCACGCAGCCGGTGCTCGACAGGATTGATTTTGAAGTGCTGCCGGGCCAGCACGTCGCCATCGTCGGTCCATCCGGCGTGGGCAAGTCGACCCTCTCGAATCTCCTGCTCCGTCTCTACGATCCGGATATAGGCTCGGTAATGATCGACGGCCAGGACATTCGCGGGTTTACCCTCGCCTCGCTGCGGTCGCAGATCAGCATCGTCCTTCAGGACAGCATCCTCTTCGCGGCCTCCGTGCGCGAGAACATCGGCTTTGGATCAAAGTCGGCCACCCCTGAGGAGATTGAAGCGGCGGCCCGGCTCGCCAATGCCCACGAGTTCATCATGGAGCTTCCGCAGAAGTATGACACGATTCTCGGCGAGCGGGGTGTCAGCCTTTCCGGCGGCCAGCGGCAGCGCATCGCCATCGCCCGCGCGACGCTGCGCAGATCTCCCATTCTCATCCTCGATGAACCGACCACCGGCCTCGATGAGGAGAACGAACGGGCCCTGAATGAGACGCTGGATCGCCTCACCGCCCATACGACCACGCTGCTCATCACACACGATCTGCAATATGCGGCGCGCGCGGATCTGATTTTGCACATGGAGCGCGGGCGAATCATCGAGAGCGGAACGCATGCGGAGTTGATGCGCGCCAGTGGACGTTATGCAGCGCTTTACCAGCTTCAGACCACCGCCCGCCCCGAGGCTGCGGAGGAAAAACATGCTGTCGCCCTCTGATGCGCAGGTGGTGGCGCGCGATCCTCAGCTTCCCAGCCTGCCCGTCCTTCTCGACCCGCCCCTGCTTCTGGACCTGCTCAGTTCACGCCTGCCGCACGTGGAGTTGAAGCGGCTCACCTGCACCTATCTCCGCTATAAGCCGCGAACCAACTGTCTTGCCTTGTATTTGCTCGAGACATCGCTCGGCAAGATCGAGCTTTATGCCAAGGCGTATGCCGCCGGCGATGCTGAAAAGTCGAACAGGAGACAGGGCCGCCAATCATCAAGCATCCTTGGGCCGGGCGAATTGGATCTGCCGGATCCCTCGATTGGCGTCTCCGTTTTTCCGAACGACGCTGCGCTCGACTCGCTGGCGGTGCTCAATAACGATTCCCAGACCAGGCGCCTGCTGAAGAGGCTTCTTCCGCAATTTGCGGCCAATTCCGCCTGTTCGATCCGCCGTCTCTCCTATAAGCCGGAGCGGCGCTACGTCGGGCAGCTCGTGATGGATGGGCATCCGCACGCGGTGCTGCGTTTCTATACCGAGAGCGATTTCCTCCGCGCCAGCCGAAATGCGAAAGTGCTCCGGTCGGGAAGCTCGCCGCGGCTCCCGGAGCGTTTGGGAAGATCCAGGCAGTATGCCGTTACAGCGCTCCAATGGCTCGAAGGCGCTCTTCTAAGTGAGCTGCTGGCCGAGGAGGGATTCGATGCAGCGTCGCTAAGCCGGGTGGGGAGAGTGCTCTCGGAATGGCACGCGACCGATGCAGGGAAGCTCGAGCCCAAAACGCGGCCGATGGAGGTTGAATCCCTGACGCAATCGGCCGAATCGGCGGCCGCGATTTACCCGGAGCTCCGCGAGGACCTTCACGACCTGTGCAACACGCTTGGACAGCACCTCCTTGAACAGCCGAGCCACAATCGCTGCGTTCACGGCGACCTGTACGCCCAGCAGATTCTGCTCCAGACGGATGGCATTGCTTTCCTGGATCCCGATGAGGCGTACCGCGGAGATCCGGCCGCGGATATCGGCAATTTCCTTGCGCACCTGTTGCGTCAGGCGCCGCATCGAGCCCAGGCAGCGCGTGAGGCGCTGATAAATGGCTACGCCGCGGGCGGCGGCGCTGTCGACATTGAACATATCAGCCGCTACACCGCCGTAAGTCTGCTTCGTCTGATCTCCGAGCCCTTCCGGCGTCGCGAGCCCAACTGGCCGGCCCAGATGCAGGCGATACTCCAACAGGCGCAATCCCTGCTCGCCAGCTCCACCCGCAATCCTTCGACTCTGTCGATAGCAACGACAGACAATGTCCCTGTCGACGATCCGTTTTCCGCCGCCGATGATCCGCGCATGCCCTTCCTGGCCGACGCCACCAATCCAGCGCGGGTTTCGGAGATTTTTGCAACTCATCTACCCTGGCCGGCGCGGCTCCGGGCGCTGCGGGTCATTCGTTACAAGCCCCAGCGGCGCTGCCTGATCGAATACGATGTTGAAACGTCAGGGCCTGAATCCACGATTGTTGCGCTTATTGGAAAAGCCCGGGCCAGGCGTCTCGACAAGGAAACATTTCATCTTCACGGCCAGCTTTGGCGATCGGGATTTGACGATTGCAGTGAAGATGGGATTTGCGTGCCGGAGCCCATCGCCCTCGTCCCACCCTGGCAGATGTGGCTCCAAAAACGAGTTCCGGGAATCCACTCGATCGATCGACTCATCGCTCATCCACAATCAAAGCTCCCATCCCGCCTCGCTGACGCTATTTTCAAGCTGCACCGCTGTTCTGTTCATCCAGCCCGGTCGCACACGATGCGAAATGAGCTAGAGAACCTTCAGGAAAAGCTCCCACTGGTCGGCCAGCATCACCCAAACTTGCGGGCCAGATTGCAGCGACTGCTGGAGGTGTGCTCGCAGGTGGGCGAATCCTTGTATGCAGCACCGATCTGCCCCATTCACCGCGACTTCTACCACGATCAGGTGATTGTCGATGGATCTCGCCTCTATCTGCTCGACCTGGACCTCTTCGCAATGGGCGATCCAACCTTGGACGTTGGAAATTTCATTGGCCATCTCATCGAATATGGACTGCGGAAATTCGGTAGTGCAGATGCCCTGGCTAAGCAGCAGGAAGAAATGATCGGCCGCTATCTGGAACTCGCGGGGAAGGAATTTGAGCAGGGGATTGGCGTCTATTCGAGCCTGACCCTGACTCGCCATATTTATATCAGCACTCTTTTCGAGGACCGGACTCCATTGATTGAGGGTATTCTTTCCGTCTGCGAACAGCGATTGGCGGCGATTGCCCAGGCCTGATTAAGTGTGACTCAGCAAAAAAAAGTCTAAAGCTCTGAGAAGAACCAAGCGTGGCTGCGCATCGTTATGTCTATCTCGCAAGATTTTCCCCGCCAATCCAACCTCCAGTCAATCAGTTTCCTGGTAAGCAGGAACGTTCACTTATCGGCTCGCCTCAATTGGAATTCAGGCCAATCCCAATCGAGGCCCATCTCTTTCAGGTGCCTGCGAATGAGCCGCAGATCCCAGACATGAATCCCATTAGTCCCTGTCACTGCGATCAGTTTGCTCCCGTCGGGAGAAAAAGTCAGCTGAACGTTCAGATCGAGCGTTGGATCTACGAGTGTGGCGATCTGACGATTGGTGACTTGCTCGAAGAGGCGAACGCCGCTTGGAACAGTCAATGCCATCAGCGTGCTGTCCGGGACAAACACTGAGCCGGAGGGAGTCGGCGGCCCAAGCTCCAGGGTGTCCACCGGAACCAGATGGCCGCCGTCGTTGCCGATCAGCAGCCACCGGCTGTCGGAACTAAAGCCCGAGAAACCAGGGCCGACGCTGGGAAATTGCTTGACCAATCGGCCGTCGCTGGCGTCCCAGACCTTGTTGACATTCGAATTGTGCGTGAACGTGAGCACCCATTTGCCATCAGGGCTGATGGCGACCTGGCCGATGTCGGCGCCCGCATCAAAGTGGATGGGTTGACTCGGGCGGTCGGTATGCAGGATCCAACCGCCGGCGTTCTTCTGCTGAGAGCCGACTGCCCGGCAGCAACTGACGATGACTTTCCCATCTTTGCTGCGCCCGATTCTACTGCCCCAGGGCAGCGGCAGCGCTTCGTGCGCGCCGATCTTTAGACGTCCTGGGGCGCCGGGGTCAATGGAAATGGGCCAGCGCCGCAGGCCAGTCGTCATCGCCAGAAGCGATCCCGATGGCTCGAAGAGAATCTGTTGTCCACGCCCTTCGCTGGGAATGAAGGCAGCCTCCTCGCCGGAGGCCATGTCCCAAATGACAAAACCATCGGTGACCGAGGCGGCCAGCAACCTTCCGTCGGGGCTGACGGCGGCGTCAAAATACTCACCTTTGTTGGGCATGGCCCCGAAGCAGAAGGTGCGATATTCCCGGCAATCAGCCAGTTGCCATATGCCCAGCTTTCCATCCTGGACCGCGCCCGCTAGATTTGTGCCATTGCGATTAAACCTGGTGCTGGACAGGATCGGCGGGTTCGTCCACAGTTTTTGACCCGTGGCGGCGTCGAAGAGTTCTAACATTGAAGCCCAGCCGCGGACTAATAATCGGTCACCCGCTGGATTGAACCTGACATACGATCCATGATCGAGTACCTCGAACGTGCGGTATGGTTGCAGCGTCGCGCGGTCGTACAGCCTGACCATTGGGAGATCGCCAAACCCCACCGCCAGCTTTTGCCCATCCGGATGCCAGTCCATGCTGGTCGGTCCAGTGGGCACAACCGTCGAGGCGATCACCTTCCCCGACTCCAGGTTGCGAAGCTGCAAGACCTCGGCGAAATACGACCACACCGCCACCACCGGCTCGGTTGGGTGAAGGCTGACTCCGATTTCGCGCATCAACGTGTCGGGCGCAAGCCGGTTCAGCAGGCGTCCGCTGGGTAATTCAAAGATGCCAATCGCGCCGTCGTCGTAGGCCAGCGCCAGCATCTTCGAGTCGCTGCGAAAATGAACTGCATGGGCTCCTGTTTCTGTAAGAAGACGCCGCGATGTCGATGAATCCAGTTCCCACAGATGGACCGACGCCTTTTTCCTTTCCTCGTTCGTATGAATAACAACCACGAATCTCCCATCCGCGCTGAACATCGGCCAGCCCGGCCCGCCCAACCCAGGAAGGCGGTGAAGCTCCCGATTATCGGCGAAGCGGCGGATGCTACAGTTGCCCTGCTGCTCCGTTCGGGCGTAAATGGTGTGCGCTTGATCAAAATCAAAGCCGTAGCCATCGACGGGCCAGGGGTTCCATAGGCCCGCCAGGTAGAGGTCCGGCAACGCCAGCGCCGAGATGGCCACGTTGCGCAGTGCGTCGCGTTTGTTGACGGGCAGGTTCAGCGTGCGCTCCAGCTCCGTCGCGCGTTTGAGGATCTCCAGCGTCTCGAATCGCTGACCCGAGCGACGGCTGAGACAATTGGCCCGCGCCTGCGCCACCAGCGCCTCGCAAAGTTGCTCAGCCCTGGCTCGCTCGCTCTGCTGCGCCGCCGCGAGGGCGGTCTCCTTTCCCCTGAGCGCCTCCTCCTTCTGGGCCGCCTGATCCTGCGCGTGTAATTGGGCCGCATGTGCCCGGATCAAGCCCACCATCGTGCCAATCATGCCCACGGCAAGCGCCAGCGCCACCAGCGACCCTCCGATAACTGGTCCCTTATGGCGGCGAACCATTTTTCGCAGCCGATACGATGCCGATGGCGGACATGCCTGCACCGCCTCATCGTGCAGATATCGCTCCACGTCCATCGCCAGACTGTTGACCGTTTCGTAGCGGCGAGTGCGGTCTTTCTCCATCGCCTTCATCACAATCCAATCCAGCTCCCCCCGCACCAGGCCGCTAAGCCGCCGAAGCTCCACTCCGCGCCCCGCCGCAAGCGTTGGCACCTCCGCCGCAGTGCTCAGCCGCGTACTCGGCCGGGGCGGGTCCTCCTCACGAATGATCCGCCGCACCTCGTCCATCGCCGCCTTCCCCAGCCGCTGCCGATCAAACGGAGTGCTGCCCGTCAGCAGCTCATACAGCAAAACGCCCAGCCCAT
Organism: Tepidisphaeraceae bacterium; assembly: GCA_036001665.1. Classification (GTDB taxonomy): domain Bacteria; phylum Planctomycetota; class Phycisphaerae; order Tepidisphaerales; family Tepidisphaeraceae; genus JBGPEF01. The sequence continues at coordinate 16,434 of DASYUA010000167.1, read as the reverse complement.
AGACATCGGACCGCGTGTCCACGTCGACCCCCCCCATCTGCGCCTGCTCCGGACTCATGTACAACGGCGTCCCCACCATCTGCGCAAAATTGGTAAAGAGCGTCTTCTCGGTCAGTTGTTGCCCCGCGGCCTTCGCAACGCCAAAGTCAATCACTTTCGGCACCGGCTTGTCATCGTGGACCGCGACCAGCACATTCGTTGGCTTCAGGTCGCGGTGGATGATCCCCTTGGTGTGCGCGTGCTGCACCGCACGGCACACCTGCAAAAACAGCTCCAGCCGCTGGCGGTAGGCCAGCTTGTTATGGTCGCAGTAGTCAGTGATCGGAATCCCCGGCACCAGCTCCATCACAAAATATGGCCGGCCACTCTCCGTTGCCCCCGCGTCAAACACCTTGGCAATGTTCTCATGGTCCATCATCGCCAGCGCCTGCCGCTCGGCCTCGAAGCGGGTGATCACCTGCCGGGTGTCCATTCCCGGCTTGATGACCTTTAGCGCAACTCTGCGCCGCACCGGGTGCTGCTGCTCGGCCATGAAAACAACCCCAAAGCCACCCTCGCCGATCCGCTCCAGCAGCTTGTATCTCCCAATCGTGGTCCCGGCCCGCTCCTCCACGCCGGTGCTGTCGAAACTGGGATTGAGCCCCGACTGCTCCATCAACAACATCCCCGGAAACAACTCGCGGATTTCAAGCGCAAGATCGGGATGCCTCCCGGCATACTCCTCAACACTTGGGTGTTCCCCTCGTCGATAAGCGCGCGCGAACTCATCGGCCAACTCGGCCAGAAGCTCCTGCTCATCGTCATCGCCGGTTTTATTCTGCGGCAAGGTTCGATCGGTCATGTCCGCATCTCCGTCAGGCCGCCCGGTATTCCCGTCAGCACCTCCCGCAGTCGTTTGAGCGCGCGGACGTATCGTTTCGCCGCCGCCCGCTCCTCGATCCCCAGCACCACCGCCGCCTCGCGATTCGTCAGTTGTTCAAAGTGGCGCAGCGCCAACGCCTCGCGGTCAATCGGATCCATGCTCGCCAGCGCATCGTGCAGCTTGCCTTTCAGTTCCGCCCGCACCGCTGCCGTCCGTGGACCCGTTGCATTGCCGCTCAGTTGATCCATCAGCGCAACCGAGGTCGCGTCGGGGGATGCAGGAAAGTGAGCGACCTCACGCCCCGCTTCGCGCATTCGAGTCGCCAGGTGGTGTCGATGAACCTCCAGCAACTTATTGCCGACAATCCCGCGCAGCCACAAAAACAGCGGCAGCGGCGGCTGGCGAAAGTAGTCCGCGCGATGATCGGCCGCCTCAAGATATGCCTCCTGAACCACGTCAGCCGCATCCACCCGGCCCCGCAGCCGGGAATCCAGCCGGAAACCCACCATCCGGCAAAGCCGAGCCTCGTGCTGCATCAACAACGCGCCCCAGGCCCCCAAGTCACCTTCGGCCGCGCGCGCCAAGAGTGCAGCCGACTCGACCGACTCCCCCGGATCAGTTGTGCCCATAAATACCCAATTGCTTTGCCCAGCCGTTTGGAGACAACAACAGGAGAGTCTCTTCCCGCGATAAAGGAGAGGCCGGCGAGCGCGTGCGATCACCTGCGGTGCATATGAGAGCGTACAGTATAGCTGCCTTTGAGAGGCAACGGGGCCAGGAAAGAAGAGGCGGTGGGGATTGCCGAACCAGCCCTGCCAGGCTGTAGAATGCACACGGCGGTTCAAGACGGAAAGTTCTCGCATCTGAGGAGGCAGGACACAGCATGAAAATCTATTCGCGCGCCATGGTTGCGACCGCGCTGTACATCCTCGCGACCGGGAATTCTGGATTCGCTAAGGACGAGCCGGCCGCAAATCTGCCACAAGGGGCAACCGCGGTCTGGGACCTGGGCAAAGCGTTTCGCCAGGCAACGCCGACCCGCGAGCGGGTGTGCCTCAATGGCCTGTGGCAATGGCAGCCGGCCAAGGACATCGCGCCGATTCCCAGCGATGCATGGGGCTGGTTTAAGGCGCCCGGTTGTTGGCCGGGAATCACTGACTACATGCAGAAGGATTGCCAGACGGTGCATGCGCACCCCACCTGGCAGGATGTCAAGCTCGGGACCATCAAGTCGGCCTGGTATCAGCGCGAGATCGAAATTCCCCGCGAGTGGGCCGGCCGGCGAATCATCCTCCAGGCGGAATACGTCAATTCCCATGCGGCGGTCTTCGTGGATGGCAAAAAGGCGGGAGAGATCCGCTTCCCGGCGGGCAAACTGGATCTCACATCGGCCTGCCCTCCGGGCGGCAAACATACCCTGAGCCTCCTGGTAACGGCGATGCCGTTGAAGGGTGTGCTGCTTTCATACACTGACTCAGCTTCGGCCCGGGAGGTGAAGGGCTCGGTGGCAAGGCGAGGTTTGTGCGGCGATGTCTATCTCATTGGCGTACCTGCTGCGGCTCGTGTCGAAAATGTAAAAGTGGACACGTCCGTGCGCAAGGGAGAGATTGCATTCGACATCGCGTTGCAGAGCCTCAGCGCAGACGCCCAGTATTCCTTTCGCGCCCAGATCACGCAGGATGGCCGGAAGGTTGTGGAATTCTCCAGCCCGGCATTCAAGGGCAGCGACGTTAAGGATGGCCATATCGCGTTCAGTGAGAAGTGGAAACCCGACAAACTCTGGGACCTGCACACGCCCGGGAACATGTACCATCTCCAACTCTCGCTCCTCGACGCCGGGGGCAAGCCGCTGGACGCCGCCTGGCCCGTGCGCTTTGCCTTCCGCGAGTTCTGGATTGACGGCCGCGACTTTTACCTCAATGGCAGCCGCATCTTTCTATCTTCTGTGCCCCTCGATAATGGCGAGGTCAGTGCTGTCTTGGCCACGTACGAGGGGGCGCGCGAGAGCTTGCGGCGGCTCAAGACGTTCGGGATCAACTTCGTCTACACCCACAATTACGGCTGCGAGCCCGGTTCGCATCTGAGCTTCGCGGAAATTCTGCGGGCCGCCGACGACGAGGGAATGCTCGTGTCCCTGTCGCAGCCGCACTTCAGCCACTACGACTGGAAGGGCCCTGATGCCGATCGCAACAACGGCTATGTGGGCCACGCCGAGTTCTATGTCCGCACGGCTCAGAATCATCCGTCGGTCGTTGCCTACGCCATGAGCCACAACGCCACCGGCTACGGCGAAGATATGAACCCCGACATGATCGACGGACTCCAAGATCCGCGCGACCAATGGGCGACCAACAACGCCAAGCTGGCGATGCGCGCTGAGGCGATCGTCAAACGGCTGGACCCGAACCGGATCGTTTACCACCACGCCTCGGGCAATCTCGGCTCGATGCACATCATGAACTATTACTCAAACTTCGCCCCCATCCAGGAGCAGTCCGACTGGTTCGAGCACTGGGCAACCAAAGGGGTCAAGCCGGCCTTCACCTGCGAATACGGCGTGCCGTTCACCTGGGACTGGACGATGTACCGCGGCTGGTACAAGGGTCAGCGCGAGTTCGGCAGCGCCAAAGTGCCCTGGGAGTTCTGTCTGGCCGAATGGAATTCGCAATTCCTGGGCGACCGCGCCTTTGCGATCAGCGAAATGGAAAAGGCCAACCTGCGCTGGGAGGCCAAACAATTTCGCGCTGGCAATACCTGGCACCGCTGGGACTATCCCGTCGAGGTGGGCTCCTCCCGCTTCGACGAGCGATACCCGATCTTCGCCATGTACATCACCGACAACTGGCGGAGCTATCGCACCTGGGGATTGTCGGGAAATTCACCCTGGGAGCATGGACATTTCTGGAAGCTGCGCGAGGGCGTTAAAAAGGCCCGGCAGGAGTTGAAGGTCGATTGGGAGAACCTCCAGCGGCCCGGCTTCAGTCCGGACTATATCGATCAACAATACGAGCGGATGGACCTGGCCTTTGATCAGGCTGACTGGATTCCAACCGCCGCCGCCCAGGCTCTGATCCGCAACAACAGGCCGCTGCTGGCCTACATCGGCGGCAAGCCCGCGGCGTTCACGAGCAAGGACCATACGTTTCGACCTGGGGAAACGGTCGAAAAGCAACTCATCATCATCAACAATTCGCGCCAAACCATAACCTGTGACTGCCATTGGTCGCTGGGCCTCCCTCAAGCCCTCACCGGCGACGAGCAAATCACCCTCGCGACGGGCCAACAGGAACGCATCCCGCTGCGCTTTGAACTGCCTGCAACGCTGCCGCCCGGAAAATATGGATTGAGTGCCAACTTCCGCTTCAGCAACAATGAAACGCAGACAGACTCATTTTCCATTGACGTGATGCCGCCTCCGCCCGCCCTCCGGTTCGACGCGAAGATCGCACTTTTCGATCCCAACGGCGAGACGAGGGAATTGCTCAAGCGAATGAAGGTTCCCTGCCAGCCCGTGGACTCCAGCGCTGATCTATCGGCTTACGATATCCTCATCGTCGGCAAATCCGCGTTGACTACTGAGAATCTGGCCCCCGACATCTCCCGCGTGCGCGACGGCCTGAAGGTCATCATCTTCGAACAGACCTCCGATGTTCTGGAAAAGCGATTCGGTTTTCGCGTGGCCGAGTACGGCCTGCGGTGGGTGTTCAAGCGCGTGCCCGATCATCCCCTGCTGGCCGGGATCGCTGAGGAACATCTGCGCAATTGGCGCGGCGACGCAACCATCCTTCCCCCTCGCCTCAGCTATGAAATGCGCCCCCGCTACGGCCCGACCGTTGCATGGTGCGGCATCCCCGTCCCGCGTCTGTGGCGCTGCGGCAATCGCGGCAACGTCGCCTCGGTTCTCATCGAGAAACCGGCCTGCGGCGATTTCCTGCCGGTCCTCGAAGGCGGCTTCGGCCTTCAGTATGCCCCGCTCATGGAGTATCGCGAGGGCAAGGGAATGGTGCTGTTCTGCCAGATGGATGTGACCGGACGAACCCAAGTTGATCCGACGGCCGACACTCTCGTTCACAATGTTCTCCAACACGTTTCAACCTGGAAGCCCGCTCCTCGTCGGACCGCGCTTTATGCAGGCGAACCCGCCGGCAAGAGCCATCTGGAATCCGCGGGCCTGTCGGTGCGCTTATATGACGGCGGAAACCTCGCGCCCGACCAGGTGCTGATCGTCGGCCCGGGCGGCCGCCAAAAGCTCGCCGGCAACGCCGCGGCGATCGCCCAGTGGCTCAAAGCCGGCGGAAATCTGCTGGCCATCGGGCTTGACGAGCAGGATGCGAATGCTTTCCTGCCTTTCAAGGTGACCATGAAAAAGGCGGAACACATCGCCGCCCACTTTGCCCCCTTCGACCAATCCTCGCTTCTGGCGGGTGTTGGCCCCGCGGATGTCCACAACCGCGACCCGAGGGTGCTCTCACTCGTCTCCGCCGGCGCGACGGCCCTCGGCGACGGCGTGCTCGCCAAGGCCGAAAATCTGAACGTCGTTTTCTGCCAGCTCGCGCCATGGCAGTTTGAGCCGGTTACACAGTCCAATCTCAAGCGGACCTACCGGCACGCATCCTTCCTCGTGAGCCGGTTGCTGGCCAATATGGGCGTCGGTGCTTCCACGCCAGTGCTGACCCGCTTCAGAAGTCCGGTTGATTTGACAAAGCCCGAGTCGCGCTGGCTCAACGGCCTGTATCTCGACCGGCCCGAGGAATGGGATGACCCCTACCGGTTTTTCCGGTGGTAGGATGTTATCGAGCGGGTGGTGACGGATTTTTTATTTCGTCACCACCGGCAAATACGGCCTCACCCGCTCCGCCAGCAACTTATACCCCTCCCCATTGAAGTGCAGCTTGTCGGCGACAAACAGCTCTTCCCTGGCCTTGCCGTCATTGCGAAGGCTCATGTCCCACGTGTCCACATAACTCACGCGCGGCATCTTCATCGCCATCTTCCGGACCATCCTGTTGAGCTCCCGGTTCTTGTCCACCTCACCCCAGCGCGCCGGCGCAGGGCATTGCGAAATGAAAATGATCTCCGTCCGCGGCAGCTTCCCCTGCACCTTCTCCACAAACTCCGCAAAATCTGCCGCCACCTCTTCCGGCAGCCGCCCCGCGTGAATGTCATTGCCCCCCGCGCGCAGAAAAATCTGCTTCGGCTCATAAGGAAAAATGATCCGCTCTGCGAAATACGTCGCATCCGCAATCTCCGATCCTCCAAACCCCCGATTGATCACCTTGTGATTCGGAAAATCCTCCCCCAGCGTCCTCCACATCCTTATCGTCGAAGATCCGATGAACAGCACCGCCCCCTTGGCAGGCGGATTCGCCCGATCCACCACCTCAAACGCCGCCACCTCCGGCTCCCACCTGCCAAAATTGTGCGGAATTCGCACCGCCCGCGTCGTCGGCATCGTCGCCGGCCGATGCGCTGATGACGACTTGTGCTCGCGCTCACAAAGGCATGCGCATCCCGCCATCAGCATGCACCACGCCAGCGCGGCAGCCAAACACCGAATCCTCATGTGCCTCATGTGCTTCCTCCAAGTAGGCATATTCGAGTAGTTTACCCGCCGGCCGTATCTCACAAGGGCGCGAATCGTCGGCCAGCGCCGGATGGGCAACATTCCAATGCAACTCAATTACACAACCAATCGAATTCGCGCGGCAATGGTCATGCTGCTCCTCATCGTGCCCTCATCCTCAATAAATGCCGAACAAGTCGGCCCCTTCTCCACCGCCACCCCCGAATCCCAGGGCTTGTCCACCCCCAAGCTCGAAGCGATGAAAGGCGCCCTCGCTGCGAGAAAAACCAAAGCCCTCCTCGTCATCCGCAACGACAAAATCATCTATGAGTGGTACGTCGACGGCCACTCCGCCACCACCCGGCACTACACCGCCTCCATGGCCAAAGCCGTCGTCGCCGGCGTCGCCCTCGGCGTCGCCCTCACCGACGGCCGACTCGCCCTCGACGACCCCGCCGCCAAATTCATCCCCCAATGGCGCAACGATCCCCGCAAATCCAAAATCACCCTCCGCCAGCTCGGCTCCCACACCGCCGGCCTCGAAGACGCCGAAGCCAACAACCTCGCCCACGAAAAACTCACCGGCTGGAAAGGCGATTTCTGGAAACGTCTCAATCCCCCCAACGACCCCTTCACCATCTCCCGCGATCAATCCAAAATCCTCTTCGATCCCGGCTCCAAATTCGACTACAGCAACCCCGGCATCGCCATGCTCACCTACGCCCTCACCGCATCCTTAAAAGATGCCCCCCAGAAAGACCTCCGCACTCTCCTCCGCGACCGCGTCATGCGCCCCATCGGCGTCCCCGATGCCGAATGGTCCATCGGCTACGGCCAGACCACCGCCGTCGATGGCCTCCCCCTCGTCGCCTCCTGGGGCGGCGCAAACTACACCGCCCGCGCTGCCGCCCACATCGGCCGGCTCATGCTTCGCGACGGCGAATGGGATGGCAAACAACTCCTCAGCAAAGACGCCGTTCATCAAATCACTACCGACGCCAATACCCCCGGCAACTGCGGCATCGGCTGGTGGAGCAACAATTTCGCCCGCTACGAAAAGCTCCCCAAAGATGCCTTCTGGGGCTCCGGCGCCGGCCACCAAATCCTCCTCGTCGTACCCAGCCTGAAACTCATCGCTGTCCGCAACGGCGACGCCCTCGGCCCAGCCCAAGCCGAGCCCTCCCAATATCACGAACCCGTCCGCCAATTCCTCTTCGAGCCATTGATCGATTCCATCACCGGCAACCCCAAAGCCGACGCCGCCGACCCTCCCTATCCTCCCAGCCCCATCATCGCCCGCATCGACTGGTCCCCGCCGCAGACAATCATTCGCAAAGCCAAAGGCAGCGACAATTGGCCCATCACCTGGGCCGATGACGATCACCTCTACACCGCATTTGGCGATGGCAACGGCTTCGAGCCATTTCTCCCTCAAAAACTCAGCCTCGGCCTCGCCCGCATCGACGGAACTCCCGCCAATCCCCTCGGCCTCAACCTCCGCTCCCCCACCTTCGAGCAAAAAGGCGACGGCAAAGCCGGTCTCAAAGCCAGCGGAATGCTATTTGTCGACGACACCTTATTTATATGCGTCCGCAACTCTGGCAACTCCCAACTGGCCTGGTCCAACGACCACGGCCGCACCTGGACCTGGTGCGACTGGAAATTCACCGCCAGCTTCGGCTGCCCCACCTTCCTCAATTTCGGCCCCAACTACGCCGGCGCTCGCGACAATTTCGTTTACCTCTTCTCCCCCGACTCCAACGACGCCTACACATCATCCGACCGCATGGTCCTCGCCCGCGTCCCCAAATCCCGCCTCCGCGAGCGCGCTGCCTACGAATTCCTCCAAACCATCGGCAAAAACTTTGTCCTCTGGAGCTCCGACATCTCCCAGCGCGGCCCCGTTTTCCTCCACCCCGGCAAATGCTACCGCAGCGGCATCACCTACAACGCTCCCCTCAAGCGCTATCTCTGGTGTCAGACACTTCCCTCAACCGATCCCCGCTTCAAAGGCGGCCTCGCCATCTACGACGCCCGAGAGCCTTGGGGCCCCTGGACCACCGCGTATTACAACGAAAACTGGGACACCGCCCCCGGCGAATCCAGCACCTTCCCCACCAAATGGATCACCCCCGACGGCAAAACCCTCCACCTCGTCTTCTCCGGCGAAGACTCTTTCTCCGTGCGCGAGGCCAAGCTCATGCTCCACTAATTCTTGCGTAGGGTGGGCACTGCCCACCGGCATTTTCGTAGGGTAGCACTACCCACAACCTTCGAGAATCACGCCCGATCCGCCAACCCCCCCACTCCCGCCTCCGCCGCGCAATGTGCGCAACAGAAGCATTTCCCATCCGCCTCCAGCCCATGCCCGATGATCCGGCACCCGCAGTGCTCACAGTGCGGCGCCAGCGCCTGAATCGCGCATTCGAAGCTGTCGAACGTGTGCGCCTGCCCACCCATCATCACTTCAAAACTCTTGTCGTAATCGTTCCCGCAGACTTCGCATTGTGCCATGGTGATTCTCCTCAAAAAAACCCGGCCATCACCGGGTATGGCCTCTGGCTTGCAACGATTCCTGTTCCGCCCCGCACTCGGTTGATTGCAAACCGAATACCGGACAAACGCCAGAAATAGCGCGGGCCCTGACCAGAAAGGAGTAATCCCATGTTGCTTCGAGATGTCATGACCAGAAACGTCGAGGATATTTCGTCGGAAATGAAGCTCACCGAGGCAGCCCAAAAGATGAGAGCGCTCGATGTGGGAGCACTGCCCGTCTGCGAGAACGGCCGCATGGTCGGCATGCTCACCGACCGCGACATCGCCCTCCGCGCTGTCGCAGAGGGACGCGACCCCATGCGAACCTCCGCCAAAGAGGCGATGACCCCATCCATTATTTATTGCTTCGACGATCAGGATGTGCGCGAAGCCGTCAGCATCATGGAGGATCGGCAAATCCGACGCCTCCTGGTCTTCAACCGCCAGAATGAGCCCTGCGGCATCGTCTCCCTGGGCGACATCGCCACCCGCCTCCACGATGAACACCTCAGCAGCGAGGTGCTCGAGCGCGTCTCCGAGCCCTGTCAGCCTATGCCCAGTTAATCGGCCGCAACTATTCCCCCGTCGCCTAAACCATACCATCCTCGTCGGTGTCGGTGCGCGCTCTCAATCTCTTTTATACGCCGCCACTCTTCCCCACAGCTCGCTCGTCCCCCAGATCCCCGACCTCAGGCACTCCAACTGCACGATCTGGCCGTGATCCACGAACAGATTCACATCCGCCCCATAATTCTTGACATACCACGCAAAAACCGGCGGATCGGCCGCCTCAAACATCACCATCTCCAGCCCAAGTGCCTCAACCACTCTCGCCGGAATCTCGCTCCGCCAGTTGCGAACGCTCTCCGTGATCCCCTCCGACTCAATCATGATCCGCTGCGCCCCCGCATCCAGCAGTTGCCGCCCTCTCTGAATCATCCATCCCACATCCCCCACCCCCGCCGCCTCCAGCGCCTCCGGCGTGCTGGCGCCTCCAGCTCCAAACTGAATCCCCACCTCGGCCGTCACCTTCAGCCCCATCTCGCGCACCTTCTTCACCAGCCTCACCCAATCCTCCATCGAAATCGTGATGAACCCCGCCGAAAGCTCGACGATATCAAACCCGATTTCCCTGCATTCGCGCAAATAACTCTCCACCGCCTCCGGCCCCTGCGTCAGCACCTGTTCGATGTACCCCCCGGTCGAGACCTGCACCTGATGTTGGTGCGCCAGATCAATCAACTCCTTCACGGCCGCGCGCGGCATCAGCACAAACGAACCGCCCGCGAACTTCAGCGAGTCCACCCATTGCCCCATCGTCTCCAGAACGTCCGCCAGATAACGCCTCCCCATCGGCGTGTAGTAAGGCCCGCGAATCTCAGTAATCCCCCGCGTGCGCGGCTTGACCTGCCGCTCGTTTTTTTTTAACGATGCGAACCCACCTTGTTTTCCCGAAGACGTCGCCATCTTCACCAATGGATTGCCAATTACACCGAAGCTTGCGCACTCTCTCGCATTCCTCCTGAGAGCCGCGCCTCGTTCTCGTCCGCAAAGAACACCTGGGCCGCCAGCGGAATCGTGCTCAGCGCCCCCACCGCCACCAGCGTCCATCCCACCGCGCGCCTCTGACCGTCCGTCAATCGGTCCGCCAGCAACAGCGCGATCCCCGCGCCCAGCGCTGCTCGCGTACCGGCAATCAGCCCCAATTGGGGCGCTGTTATCGTTCGTCGAATCATATTGCGGCTCCTTATCAAATGACTCCTGTTCAATCCACCGGCGCGCTCACGTGGATCAGCGTGATCGGCCCCGTCGCCGGCTCAATCTGCACGTCAATCTCCCCATTGGCCCCTTCCAGTTCTCGAATGTGCAATGGCATGTCGATCACATGATTCACGTGCCCATCCGGCCGGTCCCCCATGCTGATCTCTATCGCACACGGCCGCGTCCCCTTTGTGTCAAAGCTGATCCCCTCCAGCGCAAGCCCCTCCGCGATATTCAGCGGCCCGCTTTCCTTGTCCAGCACCTTGATCGTCACCGGGCAACCAACATGCTCGCGGCTGAACCGGTCAAAGAACTCGATCCACTGCTCTTCTGAAATCGTACGTGTCTCCATAAAGCACCTCACTCCCCTCGCTTCTTCATCCCCAAGACTCCCGTAGGGTCCGGCTCGCCGCACCAACATTCCCATCACGCCGCCGTCCGCGTCCGCGCCGCCTTTCTCGCCGCGGCACGCCTCCCCGCGGCCCCTTTCGTCGCAGCCGCCTTCCTCGCCGCCGCCGATCGCGCTGTCGAACTGCGCCGACTAGCCGCCGAGTGCGCCTGTCTCGCCAGCGCCGTATGAGATGCCGCGCTGCGACCTTCCCGCTTCAGCGCTCCCAGTATCGCCCGCGACCGCCTGGCCGACGGCCGACTCCGCGCTGGCCGTCCATGCCCCCGCTCATAAGCCAACTGCGCGCTCCTCTTGGTCTTCGCCGACCCCTGCTTCGGCGGCGGCAATTCCACCCCCGCCCGCCGCGCCTTCGACAACCCTATCGCGATCGCCTGCTTGCTCGACCGCGCCCCGTGCTTCCCCTGACGAATATGGTGCATCTCCTCGCGGATGAACTCCCCCGCCTGCGTCGTCGGTGCCTTCCCCTCACGCTTGTCTTTGCGTGCTCGCTCCAATGTCTCTTTCTCCGGCATGATGTCGCTCCTTTCCGGTCCAAATCAGAATCAAGCCCCCGGAGCTTCTGCCCGCAGCGCATGTGCCAGATGAGCCGATTTTCAGACTTGATCTTCCGCTATCACTTCCGATATGCGGCCACATACGGCGCTGTGAACGTGATCGTCCGCGCGCTGTCCGCTGTCGCCGTCCCCGTCGGCACCCCTTTATATTTCACGCGCGGATTCGAGAAATAAGGAATCGTCTGCCCCGGGTTGTACGCCATGATGTCGTGATACAGCACCCCGTCCGCCTTGAACCGCCACCCATACGAATAGCTCGTCGCCCCCGCCCCCCCCGCGTTGGCCTTGTCATGTGACGCGCCAAAATTGTGCCCCAGCTCATGCGCCAACGTATAACTCGGCCCGGCGGCTTGATACGTGATCACCACCGAGAATCCATACCTGCTGTTGGCCGAATTCCCCACATCCATCAGCTCATACCCCAACCCACCCGCATCGCCGTCATACTCAAACAGCGAAACCAGGTCCGCCTTATATTGATTCCGCAGCGCGTGTACGTTGTCCATGAACCCATCGCTGGTCCCCGCCAGCCGCGTCAGGTCCGTGCTCAATTTCCCCGTCTCCGCATAATTGACCAGCCCCGAGTAAACCAGCCGCACCGCCACCGGAATCCGGCTGTTCCAAAACGCCGTATTCGTCCCCCAAACCGAATCGTTCACCCGCCTTGCCATCGCCGCCAGGCTCCCCATGTCGTTCACCGACGCCTGCGTGTACACGATCATCAGATCGATCGTCGTCCCCGCCACCACCGTCGTCTTCACCCCCTTCGACACGCTTGCCTTAAACCCGCTGTTCCCGACATACGTCGCCGTGACCGTATGATCCCCCACCGCCAGCGACTTGCTCTTGAACGTCGCCACTCCCCCGACCAGCGACACGCTCTTGATCACTTTCGTCCCATCCTTGAACGTAACGCTCCCCCCAACCTGCGCCCCGCCCGCCCCAATCGAGTTCGCCGTCGCCTGCCACAACACCCACTGCCCCTTGGGAATCCACGTCGCCGAACGGATCAAACCCACGCTCGTCGCGGCTTTGAGAATCGAGACCGATACATCGCTCCCCGCTGTCCCCTCCAGATTACTCGTCCCCAGATACGTCGCTGTGATGACATTGGTGCCTGCGGCCAAGTCCATCCCCGAAAGCTGCGCCTCCCCATCCACCACCGCCACATTCCCCAGCAATTCCGTCCCCCGCATGAACCGCACCTGCCCCTCATTCACCACCAAGCCCAACTCCGCCCCCACGCTCGCCGTCACGCTCACCACATTTCCATAAATCGTCGGCCCCGGCCCCACCACCGAAATCGTCGTCGCCGCCTGCGCCACATCCACTTCAATCGCGCTCGACACGCTCCCCAGCAGCATCACATTCCCCAAAAACTCCGCCGTAATATTGTGCAGCGAAGCCCCCAGACTCGGCACATTCAGCGCCGCCTTCCCCTGCGCATCCACCATCGCCGATCCCACCGTATTACTTCCATCAATAAAATTCACCGTCCCCCCCACCGCCGCATTCCCCGCCGTGATCGTCGCCGTCCACTCCAGCGCCTCACCATACACAATGCTCGCCGCCGAGCTCTCCAGCAGCGTCACCGTCGGCTCCTTCACAACGAACGTAATCTCTGCGCTGCTCGCCGGCAAAAAGTCCCCGTTGCCGCCAAATTCTCCCACCAGCAGGTGCGTCCCAATCGAAAAATCCGCATCAAAGCTGAAGCTGCCCAAACTCAACACGCCGCTCCCCATCACCTCCGCCCCCTCCAGCAGCGTCACCGTCCCGCCATCCACAATTCCCGCCGCCGAAGTGACCGTCAACGTCACCGTCGTCGGCCCATCCACGCTCAGCACCGCCGTCGTCCGCGCCCGTTTCACCGTCAGGCCACTCATCGCCGAATCCCCCGCATTGAACGATGCATCCCCCTCATAGTGCGCCAACACCGAATAGCTCCCCGCATGCAGCGCACTCAGCGCCAGCGTCGCCGTCCCACCTACAATCGTCCCCTGCCCCAGCGTCGCTCCGCTGTTTTGATCAATAAACGTCACCACCCCGCTCACCGCTCCCCCGGCCGATGTCACATCCGCCTCAAACGTCACCGCATCCCCGTAAAATGCGCTGCCGTGCGTCAGGTCAAACATCCGCACCCCGCCCGGCGTCGCCATATACAGCACATTCCCATCATCACTGACCGTCATCACTCCCGACCCATAAGGATTGGCATTGGGAATATTCTCGCCAATCGCCACGCTCCACACCTTGCTCCACGTCGTCGTGTTATACGCCGTCAGCAGGCCCCCTCCCGAATCCGCCACATACAACAAATTGGCCGTCGTGCTGAATGCCACCCCCGACTTGGCGATCACAATGCTCTTCAGCAGATTGCCCTGGCTGCTGACCACATCGATCCCGCCGCTCTTGGCCACCGCGATCATCCCCCCATCGCGGCTCACCGCCAGGCCATAAATATTCCCAATCAATTGGCCGCCATAACCACTCAGCGTGTCATTCTTGTACGCATAAACATCGTGCGGCGAGACCATCGACACATAGCTGTAATCCGCACTGCGGGCCATCACCGCATAATCATTCAAATAAAAAAGCCCGCTGTTCAGCGACACATCGCTCACACTGTCGTCGCCCAGATCAATCCGCCGCCCCCAAAACAACGTATACGGCGACTCCGGATACTGCCCCACAATCGCCCTGCTCGTCGGCCCGGACATCGCCATCGCAACATCCCCCGGCGTCGCCTGGCTCGCATCCGCCGGCGCCGCAATCGACACGTAAGTGCTCGTATCCAGGTCAATCTTATAAACATCCGGGTTGTGCAGCTCCGCAGCGTACAGATACTTCCCATCCGGCGTGATGTCCCCCGCATGCAGGTCCGCCCCCAAATTGATCGACCCCAGCAACTGCCCATCCCCCGCGTCATACCGCTCAATCTTGTCCGGCAAAACCGCCAGCAGTTGATGCCGCAGCGAATCAAAGATCAAATCCCGCGGCTGCGCCCCCGCCAGCAGCCAATTCGCCGGCGTCACCACCTGCAAATCCACCGCCACGTCACTGCTCAATAATCTCCGCGATTCCAGCGCCTCAATCATGGCGCTGGCAGAACGCACTGGCGGGATTGCCGCCACAGCGCATCCGAAGCGTTTTCCTAAGTAGCGGCGAAATAAGCGCATCATGCGGCAGTCCCCTCCACGAATGGGACTAACCCCATATCGGCAGAGGAAACGCGCCGCTCAACCTCGCAACTCGCTAAGTTATCGGCCCCATCACCATCCCCCACCCCCCCCTGTTGTGGTGCAGGCTTTAGCCTGCCCTTTGACTCACGATGCAGGCTGAAGTCTGTAACACAAAGCCTCTCCACCGGACTAACCCACTACTCCAGTCTTGTAATGCCTATCACCGCCCAACGAGCAATCAACGCCCATCATCGCGAGGATTTCCCCTCGCGCCCGCGCTTCCCCGCCTTCTTCCCGGTATTATCCGGACCTTGGAATTCACCCACCTCGGGAAGTTTTCCACAAAAAAATTTCCCCAACGCTCCCGGGCAAGTCCGCCAATTCCCTTGGCCGATATGGATTGGCAGCGTTCGTTTTTTGATAGCGAAAGGATGCACCGCCAGTGAATGTTCTCTCCTCGCCTCGAACCGCACTGACCGCCGATTCGCCCCAACCCGACCACAAGCCCTTCTACGAAAACGCCGCCATGGCCTTCGGCGTCGGCGTCCCCTTCTTCTCCCTCTTCTTCGCCATCTACCTCGCCTGGGGCCACGGCGTCGGCCTCCTCCAGATTGTCCTCCTCATCGCCATGTACTCCCTCACCATCCTCGGCATCACCGTCGGCTTCCATCGCATGTTCACCCACCGCGCCTACGAATCCGGCCCAATCCTCCGCGCCATCCTCGCCATCTTCGGCTCCATGGCCGGCCAGGGCCCCGTCATCGAATGGTGCGCTCTCCACCGCCGCCACCATCAACACTCCGACCGCGACGGCGACCCCCACTCCCCCCACCTCCACGGCGAAGGCATCCGCGGAATGCTCCGCGGCATGTTTCACTCTCACTTCGGCTGGCTCTTCAGCGCTGAACCCGCCGGCCTCGCCCGCTCCGTCCCCGATCTTCTCTCCGATCCCATCCTCATCTTCATCGATCGCTGGTTCTGGCTCTGCTTCCTCCTCGGCTGGATCATCCCCGGCCTCATCACCGCCGCCATCGGCCATACCTGGGCCAGCTTCTTCTCCGGCGTCCTCTGGGGCGGCCTCGTCCGCACCTCCCTCCTCCACCATGTCACCTGGTCCATCAACTCCGTCTGCCACATCTGGGGCGCCCGCCCCTACGCCTCCCCCGACCATTCCCGCAACAACCCCATCTTCGGCCTCCTCGCCTTCGGCGAAGGCTGGCACAACAACCACCACGCCTTCCCCACCTCCGCCCGCCACGGCCTCAAGTGGTGGCAGGTCGACCTCACCTGGTACACCATCCGCCTCTTGGAAAAGTGCAACCTCGTCTGGAACGTCCGCCTCCCCGCCGAAACCGCCATGGAAGCCAAACTCCGCGCCGCCGCCTAGCTGGATGGAATGTTCCTTTCGCCACACCCACCCACCTCTCTAATCGTAGGGGCGGCTTCACACGATTGCGCGCGACCGACCTCAAAAGTTGCGCTATCTATAAAAGCGGTCCATACTTACCCCAACTTTGTTCGCGCAAAGAAAGGAGTAGCGTATGGACCGCACGATCTGGAAGATCGTTCTT